>CAZABT010000093.1:0-11141 GCA_964483395.1 uncultured Lachnospiraceae bacterium | reverse complement strand
ACGTAACTAAGCTTTAATCTATTCGTTTTTCGATGTGCCTTTTTCTATAATATATGTTTGTAAGCTATTTGTACATGAATCATATTAAGAAAATAAGCAAGACCGCGTAAAACAGATTAGCAAAAGACCTATTCGAGTCATCGGATAGGTCTTTTTGCGGAAAGAGGAAGAAAATGATCATTGATTTTCATACACATACATTTCCGGAGCAGATTGCTGCCAAGGCGCTTCGGGGGCTTAGCCGGACAGCAAATGATATGCTGCCACATACAGACGGAACAGAGGAGGGACTGCGGGCTTCCATGCGGGAGAACGGAATCGACTGGTCAGTTGTGATGCCGGTGGCAACGGCAGCACATCAGGTGGAAGGAATTAACAATCATGCAATTGAAGTGAATGGAATAGATGGTATCTGTTCCTTTGGGGCCATGCATTATGAATATGAAGATTATCGCCGGGAACTCAAACGAATCAAGGCGGCAGGACTGAAAGGAATCAAGCTGCATCACGATTATATGCACCTGCGGTTTGACGATCAACGTTCCATTGCTATTATGCAGGCTGCTTTTTCGGAGGGACTTTTGGTACTGATTCATGCAGGAAATGATCCGGTATCGAAGGATATACATTACTGCACACCAAAGATGATTCATGATGTGCTGCCACTGCTGCAGAAGGATATGCTGATTGCGTCTCATTACGGCGGACTGATGAATCTGGATGAAGTGGAACAGTATCTGCTTGGTGAGGATATTTACATTGATACGAGCATGGCACATCATTATTATGGCTTGGAACGTCTGCGCAGCATTTTGAATCGGCATCCGGCAGACCGTATTTTGTTTGGATCGGATAGTCCTTGGGAGAATCAGCAGACTTCTCTCCGCCTGCTTCGGAGTATGAGTCTTTCTGACAGCCTGATCGAAAAAATCACCCATACCAATCCGGCCCGATTACTTGGATTATCTTTTTGAATGTGTTATACTACTGAAAGAAGTAAAAACAGGGAAAGGAAACAGAGATGAGCAGTAAAAAACGTAAAAAAAGGAAGGCCGGCCGTCGTACGAGCCTTACGATTATGTTCGTGCCGGAAAGTGGTGGTAAGGTCAGAACGATCAAGTCCTCCGTGAATACACTGACCCGCACAACGATTACCTTCTTTGCCATACTGGCAGTGCTGATCAGTTATTGTATATTCAGCGTCAGGATTGTACGGGAGGCATTTTACCAAAAGGGAGAAAACAACGGAAAGCTACAGGCGGTCGTTGATGAAAATACAAGTTTAAGAAATGAAAATGCAGAACTGTCTCTGGCGGTCAGTGATTTAAATGATGCTCTTGCAGCAGAAGAAAAGGAAGACCAGCTGGCGGAGGTGACGAGAAGTGAACAGGCAGTTCCGACCGGATTTCCGTTAGACGGCTCGGCAGTGCTGGCTTCTCAGCAGATACTGCAGGATACTGAGGAGATGACAGAAGAGGACAAAAATAAAGTTGTCTTTACGACAACCGTCGGAACAGCGGTTATGGCAGCCGGTTCGGGTACAATTGCTTTGATAGAGGACGACCCTACATACGGACACGTAATCAGGATAGACCACGGGAATGGGTATGAAACCTTCTATTATACGTCTGCGGTTGTACGTGTAGAGCAGGGCGCAGAGGTAAAACGCGGTGATGTCATCGGAATTATGACAACAGAAGGAGAACTGCTTACATATGAGGTGAAGCTGAACGGACAATTTGTAGATCCGATGAGCATGATGGAAATAGCAGGTTAACATAACGCGAGAAATAAAGGAGAGCAGAATGAAAAAAAGTTCAAAAGCGGCACAAAAACCCGTTTCAACCATTATTGGAGCAGACACGATCATTGGCGGTTCCGTTACAACAGAAAATTCCATCAGAATAGATGGTTCAATCGTCGGCGGTATTACATCCAAAGGAACGGTGATACTGTCGCCGACCGGCAAGGTAAACGGCAATATTGTTGCAGAATTTCTTGTGGTTGCCGGTACAATAGAAGGGGATATGTGGGTACGTGAACGGGCAGAGTTTGAGAATACGGCCAATGTGACAGGCGATATTACCACGACTCGTTTGATCATTGATGAGGATGCTAAATTTCAGGGCATGAGCATTATGGCGAAGGAAGTAGAGGTACCGGATCTGTCAGCATTGGAAGAACATACGGCTGTGGAAGAAGCGGAGAAGATGCAGGAGAATACTTTGGAAGCACCGGCAGAAGATGCAGTGCAGGAGGATTTGGAGCCTGCGGACGGGCAAGAGGAGTAGAGGGACAGAAGTACAGAGCGGGGAGAAGCCTATGAAGCTATACGACAGGAAGAAACTTGGTTCCAGGATATCTTTCACAGTTGCAATCGCTATTTTGGTTTCCATGGCATTTATTTTTACCTATACAATTGGGATATATCATATTTTGGTATGTCTGAAGGCAGTCAGTTTTCCGGAGGCGCAGGCAGGAGATAACAGAGTGTTGATTTCTGTTTATATTCCTGCACTCTATTGGTGTCTGACTGTTTTTGTATTATGGATTATCATAACAGGCATCACCTGCCGTTATATACGTAAGGAGATCAATAAGGCTCTTGAACCGATTTATAAAGTTGTCGATGCGACCAAAGAAATTGCAACCGGTCATACCGATCTGCGGCTGGAGGTAGAGACAGAAGATGAAGTCGGACTGTTGTCGGAGTCGATCAATGAACTGGTAGACAACATGAATGATGCTTTGAGTGCAAATGAAAGCAAAAGCACTTTTCTGGCCAATATTTCACATGAGATTCGTACGCCGATGAATGCAATCCTGGGTTTTTCGGAGTTGATACTGCAGTCGGAGCCGACAGAGGAGGTCAAGGAGGATGCTGAGGATATTAAGCGCGCATCCAACAATCTTCTTGCAATCATCAATGATCTGCTGGATATTTCCAAGATAGAGTCCGGAAATCTGGAATTGATTCCCGTGTCCTACTATCTGCATTATCTGTTCAGCGATGTGGAAAGTGTCATTGGTATCCCTGCACAGAATAAGGGCTTGACGTATCGAACGGATATTGATATGAATTTGCCGAATAAGCTGTATGGTGATATTGTAAGAATACGGCAGGTGTTGATCAATCTGATCAATAATGCCATCAAATTTACCCGTGAAGGAAGCGTGACACTTGAGGTACGAGGAGAACTCATAGAAGATGTAGAGGACAGGGAAACCGGAGAAAAGACGGATTTTGTGCAGTTGGTATTTGGAATTAAGGATACCGGTGTCGGGATCAAGCCGGAGGATCTGGCAAGTATATTTGATAAATTCAAGCAGGTGGATGCAAAGGTCAATCGTGGTATAGAGGGAACGGGACTTGGTCTTTCCATATCTAGAGAACTGGTACATATGATGGGCGGCGAGCTGTCCGTAGCAAGTACATATGGGGTGGGTACTGTCTTTACGGTGACACTGACACAAAAGGTGCTGAGCAGAGAACGTCTTGCCGACAGTATTACAAAGAAAGCGGCTGAAGAATATAAAATGCATCGGGTATTTTATGCGCCGAGTGCCAACATTCTTGTAGTTGATGACAATGCCGTCAATCTGCGTATCATACAAGGGCTGCTGCGTCATTATCAAATCGAAGCCGATACGGCAGGCAGCGGCAGAGAAGCGATTGAACAGGTACAGAAAAAGGATTATGATTTGATTTTCATGGATCACATGATGCCGGGGATGGACGGAGTCGAGACGACAAAACGCATCAGAGCCATGGATTTTATATCGGCACAAAAGGTAGCTGTGATTGCTGTATCAGCCAATGCGCTGCGCGGAATCAGAGACAAATTTATTGAACAGGGCTTTCAGGATTATCTTTCTAAGCCGATAGAAGTAGCCGTGCTGGAAAAGCTGCTCAAGGAATTTCTCCCTGACAGCAAGATCGTAGAAGGCGTTGAACTGAAGACAGAGACCAATCCCGAAGTTGATTTTGAGATTCCGGGAATCGATATCTTCACCGGTATGAGTAAATGCGGCAATGACGCGGAGGAATATTTGCAGATATTGATGATTGTCTGCGAATTCGGAGAAGAAAAATGCAAGGCGCTGGAGCGGTATGCCTTGGAGGGCGCCTATGAAAATTATACAATTGATGTGCATGCATTGAAAAGCGTTGCTGCCAATGTCGGTGCACACAAGCTTTCCACCATGGCAAAGATTCATGAGATGGCAGGCAAGAACGGAAACTATGAATTTATTTTGAGTAATTATCCAATATTGGTAGAGAACTATCGTCAGATCATTGCAAATATCCGCCCTGTATTGCAGGCAAAGGGAATGCTTTCACAGAAGAATACAGAGGACGAAGCAGAGAAGGCAGACATTACAAGAGATGGATTTGACATGGCTGTGAAGCATTCGGGATGCAATTGACGAATTTGACGGAGACACGGCGACGGAAGTTCTGAACACGTTGATGCAGTATCGATTTGAACCGGAAATACTGGAAATTATTACAGAGACAAAGGAACATATCAATCATTTTTCATTTGATCGGGCGAAGGATAGCTGGGCAGAAATCAAAGGAATGGAAATGGAGGCTGAATGATGTCGGATGTAACATTGGAAGTATTAATCATTGACGAACAAAAGGAACGAATTGAACTGCTGAAAAGCTTTATGCCTGACTATATCACGGTAAAATCAGCCCCCTATGGAGATGCGGCGAAGGATATCATCTTGACCGGCGGCACGGATTTGATTATCATGTATGCAGATGATACAAAAGGACACGGGCTCTATATGTTCGGGTGGCTGAAGAAGAATCCGGAATATGTCAATATTCCGGTGATGCTGCTGACAAATGATGAGTTTTCCGAACGTTCGCTTGACTTCATGGAATTGGGAGAGGCAACATTTTACGAAGGAAAACCCGAGCAGTTTCGTATTTTTCAAATGCTGAGTGAATTGCTGGAGGATGCAGAAGGCCGCGAAGGCAGAGAGCAGATTCGTGCCGAAGAAGCAATGCTGAATCAGGAAAGACCATCCGGCTGGGTCAGTGCAGGAAAGGGTGTTGCGGCAGAAATCAGAGCTGAGGAAAGAGAACGGCAGGAAGCGGTCAAGGCAGAGCCGAAGCCATGGCAGGCGGATTCGGCAGCTATGGTGAGAGATATCCTGAAGGCAAGGGCAGCAAGAGAAACAGAAGAGGAAGATGAATATACAAGGGGTATCAACAAGGCAGTTGTTTTTGCCGAAGCCGTGCAAAGCACCAAGGTCAAGGCTGCTCCCTTACAGACCGTCAAAATCGATGATGCCTATAAACGCAGACAACTGGCGAAATCTCTGGAACGCGGCGAAAAGAAAATGCATGAGATACAGAAGGCGTTGGAGGTTGTGCTGCATGCCAAGATGCGTCGTATGGAAGAAATGCAGAAGAACCGGAAAAAGATTCTGGTGGTAGATGATGATACAACGACCCTCAAGACAATCCGGCATTATCTGCAGAATGAATATGATGTGACGCTGGTGAATTCAGGAGGACAGGCGATTGATTATATTGTAAGACACAAAACAGACCTGCTGATCATAGACTATCGAATGCCGATGCTGGATGGAGCCATGACCTTGAAAAGCATCCGTTATCAGCCAAACGGCATGTATGTACCGGCACTGTTCCTGACGGCACATGCGGATTCCGAAACAGTACAGCGCTGCATCGGAGCAGGAGCTCAGGGAATCATTCCCAAGCCAGTATCGCAGGAAACCATACAGGCGGCGGTGGCATCGCTGCTGAATACATCTACAAGGCGTAGCATATAGCGGAGGCGCGAAATAAGTGAAAAAAATACTGATTATTGATGATGATATCATGACACTGCAGATCATGAAAAAGCAATTGGAAAAATATTATGAGGTACAGATTGAAAATGCAGGCTATCGTTTTCTGAAGAAAATAGACGAGTATCATGTAGATTTGATTTTACTGGATATAGAAATGCCAATCATGAATGGGAAACAGGTTTTTGAGGAATTTAAGCAAATGCCGGAATACCAGCATATACCGGTCATCTTCCTGACCGGAGTCGCAGAGCCGCAGCTGGTCATGCAGCTGATGCAGGAAGGGGCGGCCGGATACATCGTTAAGACCGCAGGCAAGGAAGAAATGCTGAAAAAAATTGAGAAGGTTCTAACAAAGATTTAGGCAGTGTGTACCAAGATGACCTGTATTGTACAAGATATTGTATGTCAAGTAAAAATATAGGAAAAATGTGCCTAAAAAACTTCTGTAAATTGATGAAAAAATGCTATTGCTTAATTGCCCATATTTTGTATAATGAAAGATAGCTTAGGATTTGCACTTTTTTGATGTAAAGTAACACAATCCGACTATCTTATAAAAAAGCTGAAGGCGGAACTGAAATCATGGATCACAGATTTGACCAGAGTAAGAAGAAGCTCAGACTTGGCGATATTTTAGTCGACCAGAAAGTAATCACAGAAGAACAACTGAAGAAAGCACTGGAGCTGCAAAGAGGCAGCGGCAGAAAACTCGGCGAGACTATGGTAGATGCAAGGATTACGACCGAGGAGGCCATTGCACATGCATTGAGTGATCAGTTACACTTAGAGTATGTAAAGATGGCAGGCATACAAATACCTGACGAGATCATTAATCTTGTTAGTTCTTCTGTTGTGAAGAAGCATACGGCAATTCCCTATATGTTTGATAAAAACAATGCCAATGTATTGAAGGTAGCCATGTCAGACCCGATGGATATGGCCGCTATCGATGACTTTACGATCGTAACAAATATGCAGATTGAACCGGTTGTAGCAACAACCCATCAGATCCTGCTTTATATTGACCGCTATTACAGCACCGCAGACGTCAAGAATGCGGCAGATGAGTACGCCAAGGAAAAGGAAGCCCAGTTCAAGGACGAGGACGAAGAACTTTACAATGAAGATGTCAGCAGTTCTCCGATTGTTCAGCTCGTCAAGACGATGATTGAACAGGCAGTGCGTCAGAGAGCCAGTGATATTCATATTGAACCGTTAGAGGATCAGGTTCGTATCCGATACCGTATTGATGGTGCACTCTACGAGAAGATGACTTATAGTCCAAGACTTTTGCCGGCCATTACAGCCAGAATCAAGATCATCGGCGGTATGGACATTTCCGAAAAGCGTAAACCGCAGGACGGCCGTATCACACAGGTCGTAGACAGACAGGAATTTGATATCCGTGTATCCATCCTGCCGACGGTATATGGAGAGAAGACGGTTATGCGTCTGACCTCCAAAAGCGGACTGACCAGAGAGAAGAGCCAGCTTGGCTTCAGACCCAACGAACTGAAGCAGTTTGATCATATATTAAAGAATCCACATGGAATCATCCTGGTGACAGGCCCTACAGGAAGTGGTAAATCCACGACCCTGTACACGGCGCTGAGCGAATTAAATACAGAAGACGTGAATATCATAACAGTAGAGGATCCGGTTGAGGCCAATATCAACGGCATCAATCAGGTACATGTCAATCCGAAAGCAGATCTGACCTTTGCAACAGCACTGCGTTCTATTCTGCGTCAGGATCCGGATATCATCATGATCGGTGAGATCCGAGACGGTGAGACCGCAGGTATTGCGGTACAGGCTTCTATCACAGGACATTTGGTGGTCAGTACACTGCATACAAACTCTACGTCAGCTTCCATAGGACGTCTGGTAGATATGGGTGTGGAGTCCTATCTGCTGGCAGACTCTATCGTTGGCATCATTGCACAGCGACTGGTCAGAAGGCTGTGCCCAAGCTGTAAGAAAGCAGTGCAGGCTGATGAGGAACAAAAGGAACTGCTGATGGTGGACAAGGATACAGAACTGACCATTTACGAGCCGTGCGGCTGTACGAACTGTGATAATACCGGCTATAAAGGACGTATTGGTGTCTATGAGATCATGGAGATCACGTCAGAGCTGCGTCCGTTGATTTCCCATAAGGCTTCTGCCGAGGAAATCAAGCAGGTGGCGTTGTCCCAAGGCATGAATACACTGCGTATGAGCGCAACCAAGTATGTGCTGGATGGAACAACTTCTATATCCGAAATGACGAAGGTATCATTTGATGCATAATGCTTACTGCAGACAATGTGATCGATCATAAAATGAGTGTATGAGGTAAGGGAGATATATATGGAATTGGAATTAGCCTTGGAACAGGCAATGAAGCGTGGGGCATCCGATGTGCATTTTTCGGTCGGCAGACCCATCATGATCCGTGTAGACGGTACGCTTCTTCAATTAAATGATGATGTACTCAGACCACAGGAGGCAGAAGCATTGCTGCTGCCGCTGCTCAGCGAAGCACAGCGCGAGACGATTGCACAGACCGGAGAAATAGATTTTGCTTATTCCCTGCAGGGAGTCGGAAGATTCCGTCTGAATGTATTCAAGCAGCGGGGAACCTACGCGGCGGCACTCAGATTGCTGCCCTTCACCATACCGACACCGGAGCAGCTTTCGATTCCGGAAGCGGTCATAGAAATGACCAATAAAAAGCGAGGACTTGTACTTGTTACAGGCCCGACCGGAAGCGGCAAGTCCACGACACTGGCCTCTTTAATCAATGTCATTAATCAGAAGTTCGCGGGTCACATCATTACCTTGGAGGATCCGATTGAATATTTACATAAGAGCAAAAAAGCAATTGTCAACCAGCGTGAGGTTGGTCTTGATACGATGGGTTATGCACCGGCACTCAGGGCGGCACTTCGACAGGACCCCGACATCATATTGTTAGGAGAGATGCGTGATCTGGACACGATTGCGACTGCTGTCACGGCGGCAGAGACAGGCCATCTTGTGTTTTCAACGCTGCATACCATAGGTGCGGCCAGCACCATCGACCGTATCGTCGATGTATTTCCACCGCATCAGCAGGAGCAGATCAAGATACAGCTTGCAACAGTATTGGAATGTGTGGTATCACAGGCACTACTGCCTACACAGGAGGGCGGCCGATGTGCAGCATTTGAGGTCATGGTAGCCAATCCCGCGATTCGTAACCTGATTCGTGAGGGCAAGACCTTCCAGATTCCGTCTATGATGCAGACGAACCGGAAGTCTGGTATGATTACGCTGGATGATTCCTTATATGACCTGTATATCAGAGGTAAGGTCAATGCAGAGACAGCACTGTCCTTTGCACAGGACTACGCATATTTGAGCAGAAAGATCATGTAGTAAAAAGAGATAGAGAACTGTTGGAGCCAGTGATGGAAGCATGCAGGAGGAGAAGAAATGCCCGGATATTCCTATGAGGCAATAGACCAGAACGGAAAAGAGAAAAAAGGAAGCATCGAAGCTGATACCAAAGAGAAAGCAATCGCCGCCCTCAAGGCAGACGGCTACATACCGATTTCGGTTGTAGAACAGTCAGTGCTGACCAAGGACATCAATATAGAAATAGGCGGCAAACCCAAGGCAAGAGATTACAGCGTGTTCTGTCGACAATTCGTCAGCATGACACAGGCGGGTGTTACTTTGATTGATGCTTTGAATATGCTTGGGGAACAGACAGAGAATAAGAAGTTAGCAAAGGCAATTAAGGAAATTCAGATGGGAGTGGAAAAGGGCGAGTCTCTGACCAATTCCATGAAGGAGCAGAAGTTTTTACCGTCATTATTGATCAGCATGGTAGAAGCAGGAGAAGCTTCCGGTAGTTTGGATACAGCCTTAGATCGTATGGCAACGCATTTTGAGAAGGATGCCAGGATTAAAGGAATGGTGAAGAAAGCAGCAATTTATCCGGTAATAGTGTGTATTGTCGCAATTGTAGTTGTAATAGTTATGTTAACTACTGTGATTCCAAGTTTTACGGATATGTTTGATGATATGGATATGGAGTTACCTGCGATTACAAAAGGAGTTATGGCACTCAGCGATTTTATGGTGGCAAAGTGGTATCTTGTGATTGCTGTTATTGCAGGTGTAGTTGTGTTATTTAAATGGTTCAAATCTACATCAACAGGTGAATATTTGTTTGCACAGATAGGCTTGAAACTACCGCTATTTGGTGCCTTGACGGTTAAAACAGCTGCCGCTAGATTTGCAAGAACCTTGAGCACGTTGTTGGCTGCCGGTATTTCACTGGTAGACGGAGTTGAGATTACGGCCAATATCATGGATAACAAGCTGATCTCAGATGCATTGCATGACTGCAGAGAGGAAATTATACAGGGGGTTCCATTATCTACACCATTACAGAAGTGTGGATTGTTTCCTCCAATGGTTTACCATATGGCAAGAATCGGTGAGGAATCCGGTGATTTGGAGGGCTTGTTGGAGAAGCTTGCAGATTATTATGAGGAAGAGGTGGAAATGGCAACGCAGTCATTGATGGCGGCAATGGAGCCGTTGATCATCATTGTTTTGGCAGGCGTTGTTGGAACATTGGTCGGTGCAGTTATGGCACCGATGGCACAGATGTATACAGGACTGGACAATTTATAATGAATTAACCGCTTGGGAATAGGGCCCAAGTGATTAAGATAAAATTAAAAACAAGAAGGAGAAATGAATTATGAAGAAGACAAACAACAAAGGTTTTTCACTCGTCGAGCTGATTATCGTTATTGCTATTATGGCAGTATTGATTGCAGTTTTGGCACCACAGTTCTTGAGATATGTAGAGCGTTCAAGAATACAGTCAGATAATACAGCTATAGGAGAAATTGCTAATGCAGTAAAGATAGCTGCGGCAAATGAAGGCATTAATACTGAACTTAGAACAGCAACGCCAACAATACTAACAATTCCCAATGCTACAGCGGGACCGGTTGGAGGAACAGGTACATTGTTAAAGCCAGAGATAGATGCCGCAATTGGAGGTAATGTTCTATTAGCATCCACTGTTTATAGAACAACGGCTCCAACTCTTACAGTAACTGTAGATGCGGCGGGAACAGTTACTATTACTGGAAATAATATTGTTGATTCAACTGGAGCACCCGTTACTCCGGATCCGATTTATTAAATGTACTGAACACGTTGAAAGGATATTTTCTCAATGTTACCTGAATACATACTCTTATACATAATTATATTCCTCTACGGAATTGTCATAGGAAGCTTCTTAAATGTATGCA
>CAZABT010000092.1:0-11290 GCA_964483395.1 uncultured Lachnospiraceae bacterium | reverse complement strand
CCTATGTATATTTCGCCTCCGGTTCTGGCCTGTATATCTTTGTATAAATTGAATTCCTGACTTGTGTCCATAAAAATACCCCATTCCTGTTTATTCTAATATATTGGAATGGGATATTTTTTATGCAAGTTCCTGCAGAAGTTCCTGAATCAATTCCTTAACCTTATGATAATCAAACATTTCATAGCTTGTCTTGATCACAGCAATGCGGTGGTTATTGGCTCTTCCATAATTATGGACTGCCAGCTCATTCAGTAGCTCCTCACACAGCTTCAAATTGATCTGTTCCAAGGCATCCTTTAGTCTTTGCACTTCAGCCGCCTGCAAAGTCTCCATCTCCTGATCAGATTCTTCCTCTGTGGGAGCATACTCCATTTCAAATGCACCCTTCTCATACAGATATGCCCTGACCTCCTCAAGCAAAATTCCAAACTGCTCCAAAGCCTGCTCCAAATGGCTGCTGATATATTCCGTATCTCCGGCCTTTCCTGCCATTTCCAGTGCCTTAAATACACTTGAGATGCCCGGTGCGCCCACGCTTGCGGAGCTGCCCTTCACACTGTGTACATTGGTTGTAAAAAGAGAAATATCTCCGCTTTCGTATATAAGAGGAATTTCCTTCAGTTTATCCAGTCCCTCTTTGTAATAGGTGTTCAATATCGTTGCATAGGTTTCTTCACTTCCGCCGACCGTCATGACACCCATTGCAGGCTGCAAGCTCATGACTGCTTCATCTGCTGCAGGCTCCTCCTTTTTAACGACGGCCTCCGGAGTATCTGCTCTCTTGATCAGAATCATCAATTCCTCCGGCAAATATTTTCTCAGAAATCTTTCCAGATAATATATTTTGATTGGTTTGGCGATATAATCCTGGAAGCCCTCGGAAAGCAGACGTTCCCGCACCTCACCGCCAAAATCTGCCGTCATGCACAGTACCGGCAGTTCCTTGTAATAGTCTCCCGGTATTCTCCGAATACTGTGCAGTGTCTCTGCGCCGCTCATATCCGGCATGAACTGATCCAGCATAATCATATGATACTTTTCCTTCTTCAGCATCTCGATACAGTCGCTGCCGTTCTGAACCATATCCGCCTTGATTTCAAAATTCTCCAGAATACCGGCCGCAATCTTCAGATTGACCATATTGTCATCCACAAGCAGGATTCTTGCCTTCGGAAAGATCACGCTCTCCTTTTCCATCGGTGCCTGATAATTTTCCTGTGTCCATTGATCATTGAACACATCCCCCAGATTCAGACAGGAAACAGGTCTGCGGATCAGCTTGCAGTTATTGAAGTCATGAAAGGCGTGTCTGTAATCAGTGATGATATAAGTATCCTCCTCGCAGGAATACTGCTCCAGAGTTTTCTTCAGGTTTTGATATTCATAGTCCGGCAAAAAAATATGGCTGTATTTCTTTTCGCTGATCTTACTCATAAACATATTATGACTGGATACATATTCCGGCCGAATACTGAAATTATCATTCAGCACCTTCCAGATTTTCTCATCAATGCTGTTTGCAATATAAATCAATACATGTCTTGTATCATCCTCTTTGATTCGGACAATTGGGATGTCATCCACCACGATATTGTTAAATTCAAACTCAATGGCCATACCGATGCCAATGATGCTGGATATCTTCAGTTCTCCCCCCATCAAATGCAGAAGCTCCCTACAGATGGAAAGTTCCAGTCCCATACCCTTCAGGTTGCTGCCCTGTCGTGAGTCATATCTCTCATAAGCTCCAAAGATAGCATCAATATCAACCTGGGACAATCCAAGTCCCGTATCGGAGATACAGCAGCGCAGCGTAATGCTGTGTTCTTTATTGTTATACTCCTTGTTGACCTCCATAATGATACGTCCGTCATCTGAATACCGAAGTGCATTAAACAGCAGGGACAGAAAAATCTGTTTGATTCTAATATCATCTCCATACAGCACAATCGGTATGGCCGAATCTATATTGACATGAAAATCTATGTTTCTGTCCTGTAATTCTACTGAAACGGTCTGTATGATTTCATTCATCAGTTCATCAAACCTGTATTTTGTCTGCAGCAGCTCCAGCTTGCCTGAATCCAGTTTGGAATAGGTGAGGATATTATTGATGATCGTCAGCAGCTCTGAGGATGCTTCCTTGACGATCAAGGTCTCCTCCCTTGCCGCTTCATTTAATTCTTCCTTTAAGATCAATTCTGTCATACCAACGATTGCATTCATGGGTGTTCTGATTTCATGCGTCATATTTGCCAAGAACTTACTCTTAGCCTGTCTGGCATTTTCCACCTCAGCTCTTGACCGCGTAATATTATTACGCGTATTGCTGTGTATCCACGTCTGATAACCAATGACGAATACTGTAATAAAGGTCGCATCCGTAAAAAAATACGCAATGCAAAGTAATATATCCTTTTGATTCACCATGTGCATGATGGAGTCCGGATGGGCATAGCCATAATAGATCAGGAAGGTATACCAGATTGTTTCCATCGTCAGAATTGCCATCAAAGCCTTTCCTTCCATCAAAAAGCAAGTAATGATAATGCCCTCGACAAACAAAAGCGGCACTCCGCCAAAGATACCACCCGCCATGAAAAAGCAGATGGGAAAGACAAAAAAGTTCAATATGATACTCAGCAGATAAGATGCAGCCTTAATTGAGAAAAAGCGATGTGCCATGAACCACATACTGACCAGAAGAAACAGCATGACCAAAATAAAGACAATGATCTCCACAGGACATTTGCTGCACATCAAGATGACACACATAGTCAGCGAGGTTGGCATCAAATATAAAACGACCAAATCAAACTGTTTCGCACGCATGGGAATGGATTCACTCAGAAAATAGTGAAACAATTTCTTTATGAAATTAGGATTTTTCTTCTCTTCCATCCCGATTTCCTTTCACATCAAAAGTTTTTTCCAACGATCAAATTTTTAGGAAGATGCACTCTGAGTGCGCGCTCCATGCGGTCTATTTCTACAGGCTTAGAAATGTAATCGTCAAACCCCGCCTCCATAAACATTTCTCTTGCTCCGCTGACGACATTTGCTGTCAATGCCACAACATGAATACTGCTGATTTCTTCCCGATTCATTTCTTTCAGCTTCATCAATGTGTCAATTCCATCCATTTCGGGCATCATATAGTCCAGGAAAATCAAATCAATTCTTTCGCTTGCCACAATGCTGAGACACTCTGCTCCGCTGTTTGCCATAATCACCTGCGCTTCATATTTTTTAAGCAGTCCACTCACCACATTCAGATTGGTAATATTATCATCCACAACCAAAATACGTGCATCCGGACAGATGAATCCTCCCTTTTTAATGACATCTCGGACATTTTTATTTCTTTCGTGAAAAAATACTGCCGCAACATTAATACAATGAAGCGGTCTCGTCAGTATACAGCCAAACTGCTCCACCGACGGTATCTGATTCACACTCGAAATGATAGCAAGACATTCCGTTGTCAAATGCTTATTCAACAGCTTATTGACTTCCTCATAACGCTTCTGTGCAATGAAAATATGCGTGAATTTCTCCTGTAAAAGCAGATTTTCAAACATAACCCTATTCTGTGCATATTGTGCCTGATAGCCAATCCTCTGTATGATGTCTGCCACAACCGACTGAAAGGTTTCATTCTCCTCAAATACCAGGATCTTTGGATATTCAACATTTTCAATATGTACAATCGGGATGTCCGTCATCACCGCCTGCTGAATGGAAAATGAAAATGTGCTTCCTACCCTGTACTTGCTCTGAACGGTGATCTCTCCGCCCATTCTTTCAACAATCTCCTGTGAGATTGCAAGACCAAGTCCTGTGCCTTCAATCTTTCTTCTCTCGGCGGCCCCCTCTTCAACTCTTTGATAGCTTGAAAACAACTGCGAAAGATTCTCTTCCTTAATACCGATTCCTGTATCAGCCACGTCTACCTTCAACAGTATCTTTCCTTCACCGAGGCTGTCATAGGTCACTCTCAAAATGATGCTTCCGTATTTCGTATATTTAATGGCGTTGTTCAGAATATTAATGAATACCTGTCGTATTCTTGCTCCGTCACCATACAGCAGATATGGTATATCCTGATCAATATCCACGAAAAATTCAACCTCTGAATCCATCAGTCTGACGGACATCATGTTTACGATATCAGAAAGCAGTTCCGTAATATCGTATTCCGTATTAAAAATCTTAATATTTCCGGAATCGTTTTTGGTCAAGTCCAGCATATCATCCGTAATTGTCAGCAGTGCATTGCAGGAATTCAGGATGCTGTATACATTATCACGTACATGCTCATTAATATCATAATCCAGCAGCAGCTCCGTTGTTCCCAAAATTGCATTCATGGGAGTTCTGATTTCATGAGACATGTTGATCAGGAACATATCCTTTGCAATATAGGCATCCATTGCTTCAATGTGCGCTTTCTCCGCATTTTTCTGCTCCTGTTTAAACAAGGTCAGCTTATATCTGATTTCAAGTCCTGCAAACAAGCCGGCAAACACAACTCCGATTGCCACCCCTGTACAATCCTTCAGCGTATACTGCGTAATGCTCAGGTCAAAGTTCCGATAGCCGTACCAAAACAGCAGCAGGTGCCACAGCACCTCACCGGAAACGATCCAAAATCCCAGTTTCCCCGGAATCAGCAAAATTGTATATACGATTCCAAGGATACAATAGATCGGAATACAGCAGGTCAGGGAATAATAACAGAAATACACACAAGGAAGCAGCAAAAGGTTCAAAGTCAGGGACATAACAACAGAACAGGAGGTAAACCTGCCTGTTCTGTTCGCTTCAAAGAATGTAGTGATTCCAAGTGACATCGTTGCGATCAATACCAGCACTGCCATTGTATTCGGCATAAAGATCAGAGCCAGCAGAATCGCAATCTGCAATGCCAGGATGATGATTAAATGGTTTGTATTGAAGACACGTACTTCCATCGGAAGATCAATTCCAAAATATTTCTCATTGATTTTTTTGATCATATCTGTACCTCGGCTATGACAGCGATGCCCTCTCGATTTCCTTTTCCACCGCAAGGAACAGTTCTACTAAATCAGGATCAAAATATGTCCCGCTCCACAATCTGATCCGGTTAATGGCCTCTTCATGCGTCAGCGGCTTTCTGCCATCATTCTTGGTACGAAACTCATCGTAACTGTTTACAATAGCAAGTATACGTGCTTCCTCCGGAATGCTGGTAGTCAATTTCTTGTCAGGATATCCCTTGCCATCCCATCTCTCATGATGTGAACGGCACATATTATAAGCGTAGTTCAAAAAGCTGTTCTGGGAAATGACCGCAATTACCTTATGGATTGCCTCCGCGCCCAGCAAGGTGTGGCTTTTCAGCTCCTCTACCTCCTGCAGATTCAGATCAGATACATTCGTCAGCAGACTCCTGTCCGAAATACTAATCTTACCGATATCGTGTATTTTAGATGCAAAAATAAATCCCTCTGCGTCCTCCGGATATACATTAAACTTTCCACTTTTGATGACTTCTCTCAGGAAAACATCCATGTATTTTTCTACCCTTTTTGCATGATAGCCGGCAGTCATATCTCTTTTTTCCATCAAATCAATGAACATTTCCACAATGGCATACTGCAGTTCTACAATGTTATGCGTTTTTTCTTTAATTGTCTGGGACAGCGTATTATTATAATTGCGTAATCTTCGCTCGCTTTCCATCAGACGTATATGTATGTCGATCCGCTTCTGCAGTAAAGCAGTTGTATAAGGCTTTCTGATATAATCAATCGCGCCGAGGAAATAACCCTCGACCTCTGTCGTCTCATCGTCCTGCGCAGTCAGAAAAATCACCGGTATATTAGCGAGTTTTGCATTATTCTTCATCTCACTGATGACATAAAACCCATTGACGTTCGGCATGTCCACATCCAGCAGCAATAAATCGGGCGGCTCCGGCATATCACGCAGGAACTCCAGTGCCATTTCACCTGAATTGACCGGAACAATCTCATACAAGCTTTCCAGTGCCTTCTTGGCCATAATCAAATTTGTCATATTATCGTCAACAATCATTACTTTATGCACTGTTCCCGCCCCCATTTGTCAATCTGTATCGTTTTTCCAATGTTAAGAACATGTCAATATAAGTATATCGCATTCCATAATGTTTTTCAATTATAACCTGCACCATTTCAGCCTCTGCTTTGTTTATCTGGAAACCATCAGATAACTCATGGCTTGATTGAGCCCGTCCACAGTCAGCTTGTACATATGAAACTCATTTTTCAGGACTGTTTCTGCCTCTCTCCATGGTGCATCTCCCGGTGCCATCTTAGGATTCAGCCATACAACCTTTTTGTACTTTTTTTTAAGCTGCAGCAGCCATTCATAGCCGGACAGTCCGCCGTTAGGCCCCCTATAGTTTCCGGTAGAGGAATATAACTCCTCTGGTGCCATCGCCGCATCTCCCACGATGATGACCTTATAATCAGAGCCCAGATTCTTGAACAGCCATTCCGTATCCGTCCAGTCACCATTCTCGCATTCCGGTGTATTATAGACCTTACTGTACAGACAGTTGTGTATATAATAGGTTTTCACATCCTTATAATGATTGGACTTATGCACCGACTGGAACAATTCATTCAATAAATTGCTGTACGGAATCATCGTTCCACCGGAATCCATCAGCATCAGCAGCTTAACCGCGTTCTTTCTCGGACGGTCAAATACGATTTGCAGACAGCCTCCGTTATTACAGGTCTTATCAATTGTCTGATCAATGTCCAGCTCCGTCTTCGGAATATCCAGTCTGGTGGAAAACTGACGTAATCTTCTGAGTGCCGTCTGAAACTGCCTGTTATCTAAAAGCTTGTCATTTCTGAAATCTCTGAATTTGCGTTCTCCTATGACCTGAAACGCAGACTGATAACCGGTTGTTCCGCCAATGCGCACACCACCCAGGTGTCCGCCCAGATTACCAAAGGAGGATTTTCCCATCGTACCAATCCACTGGCTGCCACCGTTATGCTCCTCATTCTGCTCCTTCAACCGCTCGTGATATTTCTTCAGCACCTCTTCCTTATCAAGATCAATCGGCAGCGCTTCTCCCTCCAGTTCATGCCGTGCAAGTTCCTTCTGCAGCTCGGCAAAATCCGGTTTATCCAGCCATTTGAGGAACTTGTCTATATTGTCCTCCTCATCCATCTTGATGCCCTTGAAAAATTCTTCAAAAATACCGTCAAACTTATCATAATCAGCTTCACTTTTCACCAAAATCATGCGCGAAACATAATAGAACTCTGTAAAACTGGAATTACAAAGTCCTTGATCAAGTGCATTGATCAGCGTCAGCCATTCACTGAGCGAAATATCAAAACCTTTATCGCGCATAAAATAGAAAAAATCACTGAACATAACTATTCTCCCTGTAGTTTGTATCAAATAGCATCAGGTTCTATGCTTCAAAGTCTCCAAATCCTCATCCTTTTTCACAATGACTCCGACAAAGGGCAATTCCTGCTGTATCTTCTCCGCATCAATTCCGCCCAACTGCAATGCCCGTATCCAGTCAATCAGTTCTGATGTACTGGGCTTCTTACGTATGTCACGAATCGTTCTGATTTCATAAAAGGTTTCCATTGCATATTTCAACAAGTTCTCATCCACATGCTCAAAATGTGTTTTCACGATTTCTTCCATCAGTGGCTGATCAGGAAAATCAATATAATGAAAAATACAACGGCGTAAAAATGCATCCGGCAGTTCCTTCTCTGCATTGGAAGTGATAATGACAATCGGACGCTGCTTGGCTGTAACTGTTTCTTTGGTCTCATGGATATAAAATTCCATCTGATCCAGTTCCCACAAAAGATCATTCGGAAACTCCAGATCTGCCTTATCGATCTCATCAATCAAAAGCACGACCTGTTCCTCTGCCGAAAAGGCTTCTCCCAGCTTACCGAGCTTAATGTATCTGGAAATGTCGTCTACGCCCTCTTCCCCGAATTGTCCGTCATACAACCGCTGGATGGTGTCATATACGTACAGACCTTCCTGTGCCTTCGTTGTGGACTTGATATTCCATATGATCAGCTTCTTATTCAAGGAATCTGCAATGGCCTGCGCCAACATTGTTTTGCCGGTTCCCGGTTCACCCTTGATCAAAAGGGGCTTCTCCAATGCAATGGCAACGTTCACTGCTGTCATCAATTCCTTAGATGCCACATAGGCTCCCGTACTTTTAAATTCTTCGCTCTGCATGCTCATTCGCTATCCTCCGATTACCATTCCATATCGGAATGTTCCAGTTTCTTGTCTCGAATCATCAGATCCTTGACTGCTTCGTCAGCCATCTTTCCATGGAACAGAATCAAATTGACCTGTTCTATGATCGGCATCTCTACATGATATTTTTCTGAAAGGGCAACTGCAGCTTTTGCAGAATAAACTCCCTCTACAACCATCTTGACCTCATCCATCGCTTCCTGCATGGTCTTGCCCTGCCCAATGAGAATGCCGGCCCTTCTGTTTCTGGAATGCATGCTGGCACAGGTAACAATCAGATCGCCAATGCCTGTCAGTCCGTAAAACGTCTCCGCTTTGCCACCCATCGCTGTACCAAGCCGCGCTATTTCACTGATGCCTCGCGTAATCAGGGCTGCCTTGGTGTTATCACCATAGCCGAGTCCATCTGCCATTCCTGCTGCAAGTGCAACTACATTCTTGAGTGCTCCGCCGAGCTCCATTCCAAGCATATCACTGCTCGTATATACACGAAACACCTCATTCATAAAGGTATTCTGCAGAAATTCTGCTGTTTCCCTGTCCTTTGCCCCTACGACACAGGTTGTCGGTATTCCTCTGCCGACCTCCTCAGCATGGGAGGGCCCCGACAATACTGCAACATTTGCCTGCGGTACTTCTTCCTGAATGATCTGGCTCAATGTCATAAGTGTTCCTTCCTCTATGCCCTTTGCCACATCCATAATGATCTGATTTTCTGCCACAACAGCCTTCAACAGCTTTGCGGTACTTCTGGTATACGGTGACGGCACTGCAAGCACCAGCAGTTCCTTACCACCGACAGCCTCCTGCAGATCCGTCGTAAAGATCATATCCTCCGGAAGCTTGACCCCCGGCAGCTTATCCTTATGCTCATGCTCTTTTTTCAGCATTTCTATTTCTGCTTCCATAATGGACCACACTGTAACCTGATGTCCATTCTTATGCAGTAATAACGAAAGTGCAGTTCCCCAACTGCCTGCGCCGATCACACTGACTTTACTCATTTTGCTGTTCTCCCTCCGGCTCTTTACCTGCCTGCTGTGCCTTCTGTTCCTCCTGCTTCTTCTTGGACAGATAGGTCTTACGCTCGGTTCCCGTAAGGAGTCTCTTGATATTTTCTTTATGCTTCCAATACGCCATAATTGTCATTAAAAAAACAACGATGTACATTTCATTCAAATACGGCTGTGTCATTCCAAAGTGACCAAGCTGGCCTAATACGACAACCTCGATCATAAAGCCTGCATATACGAGCAATGAGCCAAGTGATACATAGTGTGTTGTCAGAAATGCTCCAAAGAAAGCAAGCAGTCCCAGTGCCGTACACAGTGCATCAAATGCAATGATCATTCCTCCGGTTGCCGCAATGCCCTTGCCCCCTCTGAATTTCATGAAGAAAGGGAAATTGTGTCCGACTACGACTCCGGCACCCGTATAGATTTCCAAAAGCGGCAAATAATCTCCACAGCTTCCTCTAAAGATCAGTCTGACGATTACAATTGCAAGAATACACTTCAATGCATCACCGGCAAATACGATCAATCCGGCCTTTGTTCCGAGCGTTCTGAGGACATTGGTCGTGCCGGCATTCTTGCTTCCTGTCGTTCTGATATCGATTCCATTCATCCTTCCGATGAAATATCCCGTCTGGAACAGGCCGAATGCATAGCCTAAAATCAGGCAAATAACACGTTCCATGATGTTATTGCTCCTTTCTCTCACGTATAATAAAACGAAGCGGCGTTCCTCTGAAACCAAATGCATCACGAATCCTGTTTTCGATATATCTGGTATAAGAGAAATGCATCAGTTCCTTATCATTGACAAAAATAACGAAAGTCGGCGGCTTCACAGCCACCTGCGTAATATAAAACAGTTTGAGTCTCTTACCCTTGTCTGTCGGCGGCTGCTGCAGTGCCACTGCTTCTGACATGATCTCGTTCAGTACGCCTGTTCCGACACGCAGAGCATGATTTTCAATCACCATATCAATCAGGTCAAAAAGCTTGGGCAGGCGTTGCCCCGTCATAGCAGAAATAAAGATCATTTCGGCATATGGCATATAGGCCAAAACATCCCTGACCTTTTCTGTAAAACGATAAATGGTCTTATCGTCCTTTTCCACTGCATCCCACTTGTTGACCGCAATAATGACACCCTTGCCTGCTTCATGTGCAATTCCGGCAATCTTGGCTTCCTGCTCCGTGATTCCTTCCACGGCATCAATCACAATAATCACGACATCTGCCCGTTCTACGGCACTGACTGTCCTGATGATCATATAGTGCTCCAGTTCTTCCTTAACCTTCTTCTTGCGGCGAAGCCCTGCTGTATCAATGAACACGTACTCTCTGCCTTCATGTACGACCTGCGTATCTACGGCATCTCGCGTTGTCCCTGCGACATCCGATACAATGACCCGGTTCTCTCCCAACAGCTTATTGATAATAGAAGATTTGCCCACATTCGGTTTGCCGACAATTGCAATCTTTGGTCTTTCATCTTCTGCTTCTTCTTCAGTATTCTCCGGAAAATGTCTGATGATCTCATCCAGCATTTCCCCTAATCCCAATCGGTTTGATGCAGAGATCGCATACGGCTCACCTATGCCCAGATTATAAAATTCATAGATGTCTGCTTCATATTTTTCAAAGCTGTCAACCTTGTTGACAACCAATACAATCGGTTTTTTGGAACGTCGCAGCATATCAGCGACCTTAGTATCCGCATCCACAAGTCCCTGCTTAACATCTACCATGAACACGATCACATCTGCCGTATCAATTGCAATCTGTGCCTGCTCACGCATCTGTGACAAGATAACATCCTTGGACTCCGGCTCGATACCACCCGTATCAATCATGGTAAAATACTGATCCAGCCAGGTAATATCGGCATAAATACGGTCTCTGGTAATACCCGGTGTGTCCTTGACAATACTGATTTTTTCTCCTGCAAGTGCGTTGAACAATGTAGATTTTCCTACATTTGG
>CAZABT010000091.1:6769-11413 GCA_964483395.1 uncultured Lachnospiraceae bacterium | reverse complement strand
AGATGATTATATCTTATAAGCCACTGGTGTTACAACTTTAGTTTAGCACAACAATTCATGGGAATTTCAGCGGCATACCATTCGGTGGGAAGAATATAGTTAAGCTCCGGTCGCTCATCCGTATATGTTTCTAGATGCTTCATGACACCCTTATCTGTTTTGGCGATTTCAATGATTTCGGTCATTTTGCTATCTGATAATTCACAGATGGAAACAGTCACGCTATTTGTATCATATATGGCATACAGACTGTTAAGAGTAAGACTTCTGAGTCCGGCTGCGCAAAGCAAAAAGAAAGCCATTGTGAGTAGATAAGCTGCAATATAGGTGCATATGGTTCTTCCTTTGGAAAGAGGTTTCCGTTCCGATTGACTAGGGGAATAGGATATCTTTGGAAAGAAACGACCGGTTTTCTTCTCATAGTTCAGGTAGCTTTCTCCAAACTTTTCTTCACATTCCTTTTCTTCAGCCCTTGCCAACAGAAGGTATGCAAACAGCAGTGTGACAAAGAGGATGACCACAATGTATCTGGGCCAGAGCAGCATCAGACCGAAGCTGCATACGATGAAAGAGGTATATTGAGGATGTCTGACCAATGTATACAGACCGCCCAAAACGGCTCCCTTTTTTGCCAGCTTGCTGTAATAAATCTGACAGGCACCAATCAGAAATAAAAGAAATCCGGTGATACTTAATATTGCTCCGAGCGTTTCCGTACTGTTAATGATGATTGAACTGGTATCACGTACGGCATGCGGCAGAAAGAATTGAATCATCCAGGCAAGCTTCGGATAACGATTTAGAAAATTCAGTATCGGGCTGTAAACCGAATAGAAATAGATGGCAAAGGGTCCGGCCATATAGGCAAACTCAAAGGCCACCAGAAAGTAGAAAAGAAATACGCTTGCAAATCCTTTTTTTGTAGTTTTAATTTGATTCATGTTTATAATTCTCCTTTGTTATAAGCTTCTGCTATCTTAACAAAGGAATCTTTGAAAAATCTTTGAAAATAAATGTTTTTCAAAGAATTTTCTGTTACACTGTATTCATAAGAATTTTGGATATGATGGTAAGGAGGAGGCTGACTTCATGCGTATTTTATTGATTGAGGATGAAGTGGCACTTGCTGCGGCGTTAAAATACATATTAGAGAAAAACCATTTTCAAGTGGATATTGCCTATGATGGATTAGAAGGTGAGGATCTTGCTTTTAGTAATATTTATGATGCCTTTGTTTTGGACAGAATGCTTCCCGGAAAAGAGGGAGTCGCAATATTGAGAACCTTACGAGAGGCCGGCATTACAACACCGGCAATGTTTCTGACAGCAAGAGATGCAATTGCGGACAGGGTAGAGGGGTTGGAAGCGGGAGCGGATGATTATCTGATTAAGCCTTTTTCCAATCAGGAATTTCTGGCGAGGGTCAGGGCATTGACACGAAGAAGCGGTCAATTAGTTGAAAACGAAATGCTGTGTGTGCAGGGGTTGACACTGGATATCACTGCAGGCTCCTGCTGCGTGCAGGATAAGACAACAATCCTTACGAGGAAAGAAGCACAGCTTTTGGAACTGCTGCTCAGAAATCATGGCATTACGTTGAAAAAGGAGCAGATTCTGGATCGTATTTGGGGAATTGAACAGGAGGTTGAAATAGGAAATGTGGATCTCTATATTTTCTATTTAAGAAAGAAAATTGATTTCTCAAAAGCGGGACTTGCTCTGCATACAGTTCGCGGCATCGGATATGTACTGATGGAGGAGACACATGATTAATTCATTGCAGAAAAGATTTATTTTATATACTATGCTTGTGATTTCAAGTATCATTCTTGTGATGGTCGTACTGGTTATCCATTCGACGGGAAGTGATCAGACCTTTCACCGCACCTTGGTTTTTGCAGTTGTGCTTTTGCTGTTGGTTTTTGTCGGAAGTGTACTGCTGTCAAAGCTTGCTGTCAGACCTGTCAAAAAATCATGGCAGAGACAGCTGGATTTTACGGCGGATGCATCCCATGAGCTTAGGACGCCGTTGGCAGTGATTCGTTCCAATTTGGAAATTGTCATGGAGAATCAGGACGAGCTTGTCAGCGAACAGAACCAATGGCTTCAATATATGCATTTGGAAACAGAGAGAATGAGTAAGCTTGTAGAAGATTTGTTGTTTCTGTCTCGGGCAGATGCGGCAGAACAGGAAGTTTGCCTGCAGACAATACCGCTTGCTATTTTGGTTCAGGATAGGATTTCTGCATATCGTGCTCTTGCAGAAGAACATGAGATTGGATTTGCTTCCACTCTGGAGGATTCTTTGATGCTGCAGGGAGATCCGGATAGAATTTCACAGTTACTCTCCATTTTGATTGACAATGCAATTCAATACATGAATCGTCCCGGGACGATTACAATTTCGGGCGAACAAAAGGGAAGATGGCTGCATCTTTATGTGACGGATGACGGAGAGGGGATTCCAAGGGAAGATCAGGACAAAGTTTTTCTGAGATTCTACAGAGGAGACAGGTCAAGAAGCAGCGGTACGGGCGGCTCCGGATTAGGGCTGTCCATCGCCAAAAGAATTGTGGAGATGCATCATGGGAGGATACGGCTTGCCAGCACTCCGGGTGTGGAAACCAAAATTGAAATGATATTTATGCTCTGAAATTGGATGATTTATAATCAAAACACATAATTTCTTACAAAAGAAACGATCAAGGAGATTTAGGATGTTAGAGATACCGGAAAGCAATGTGATGGCACGACAGATCAATGAAACCCTCATTGGAAAATGCATTAGTATGGTGGAGGCGGCCCATTCTCCGCATCGATTCGCATGGTATGAGGGTGATCCGCAAGACTATGATGATCTTTTAAGCGGGAAATGCATTACGGGAGCTGCGGCGCGTGGAGGTATGTTGGAAGTGGAAATCGAGGATTGTCTGCTGGTCTTATCGGACGGAGCCAATCTGCGGTATTTTGAAAATCTGAAGGAGGTGCCGAAGAAGCATCAGCTCTCTATTGAATTTGATGATGAGACGGCACTGGCTGTAACGATATCCATGTATGGCGGAATGCTTGCATTTCCAAAGGGAAAGACAGAAAATGAATATTATCTGGGGGCTGTTGCCAAGCGGCAGGTGTTGTCGGATGCATTTGATTTTGAGTATTTCCGGTCTTTGCGGGATGCCAAGAGCGGAAGCCTGTCAGCCAAAGCATTTCTTGCAACGAACCAAAGGATTCCGGGGTTAGGAAATGGCGTTTTGCAGGATATTTTGTATTGGGCAGGTATCTTTCCAAAGAGGAAGATGGAGACGATTTCAGAGGAGGAGTATGAGAAGCTGTTTCATACCGTGAAGGATGTACTCAGACAAATGACGGAACAAGGTGGACGGGATACGGAAAAGGATTTGTTTGGCAACAAGGGAGGGTATCTTTCCTACTTGAGCAAAAATACGCTGCATACCCCCTGCCCACGTTGCGGCTATGAGATTCATAAGGAGGCATACATGGGCGGTGCAATCTATTACTGTGAGCATTGTCAGAAATGAAGGAGTCTATGAGAGTGACCAAACAGGAATTGAAAATCAGACCGGAACTGAGTACAAGACCCGATAGCACTACGTTTCGCAGCTATTACTATTTAAAGGAAGAACTGATTGATTTTTGCAGACTGAACGGACTGCAGACAACAGGTGGAAAGCTGGAGCTCACAGACAGGATTGCCTACTTTCTGGATACGGGCAAGGCTTTATCAAGTCCCATACAGAACAGGAGCAAAGCGAGTATAGCAGTGATTTCTGACGAGATGAAGATAGAAGGAAACTTTGTTTGTTCAGAGAAGCATAGAGCATACTTCAAAGAGAAAATCGGTAAGAGTTTTTCTTTTCATGTTGCTTTTCAGAAATGGTTGAAAAGCAATACCGGAAAGACCTATGCAGAGGCAGTCGCCGCTTATCATCAGATCATGGAAGAAAAGAAAACAGGAAAGACGACGATTGACCGGCAGTTTGAGTATAATACATACATTCGGGATTTCTTTGCTGATAATGAAGGAAAATCTTTAACGGAGGCAATCCAATGCTGGAACTATAAGAAAAGCCTGCCGGGACATCACAGGTACGAAAGGTCTGATTTGTCCGGAATGATTGAGTGAGCAAAGATATATCAAAAAGAAAGACAGGCGCTGGATATGAAAATTACATTTGGAATGGAAGAAGACATTGAAGCCTGGATGCAATTCATAGAAAAAGTACGGGACAGTTTTCCTGGGATGGAAACAGAACAAGCCATGCTGGAACATCGGCAGACCGTACTTGACTTTATGAAGCATCAGACAGCAATCTGTGCCAAGCAGGATGGCATGATTGTCGGCACTTTGCTGTTTTCAAGAGAATATAATATGATCTGCTTTATGGCAACAGCTCCTGACTGCAGGCGGCAGCATATCGCAACGCATATGTATGCGCGGATGCTTCAGGAAGCAGACCCCGCGCGACGTATTGTCGTGACCACCTATCGAAAGGGAGACGAACGAGGGACTGCTGCACGTGCATTCTACAAAAAGCAGGGTTTCACAGAAGGCAAGCTGATTGAAGAATTCGGTTATCCAAGTCAGATCATGATATTATATCAGAAATAAAGAAAAGCAAGGAA
>CAZABT010000091.1:0-6669 GCA_964483395.1 uncultured Lachnospiraceae bacterium | reverse complement strand
AAAGATGGAAATCAGTTTGAAATATATAGAGCTGGGATGTATATTATAAAAAGTTGTTATTTATATCCCGCTTTTTGCTGAAAAGGGGGATGCAAATCAAGTCTTTTCTCATATACATCCTTTTTGGGGCAAAACAGACGAGGAAAAAGGAATAAAATTACAGAAAAGGGATGTATGACTCATGAAACGAGTGCATACATCCCTTTTTCATAATTTGTATTATGATTTAGATCATGTGGTTGATGTGGTTGGAGACTGGGAAGCTGGAGTGGAGGTGCAGGGCTCATTTTGAATTAAGACAGCAGTGCATCCCTCAAGCTCACATACATCATTCTCCAGAGTGGCTTTTCTTCCGACAGTATAGAGAATGATTCCATGAAGCTGCTCAACAGTGGCAGGCGTGGTCGCAGGATTGATGATGACTGTGATGGATTGTGTATCACAGTATCGCTTATAAACCAAAGGGTATCCGACGGAGACAAATTCAATTTGAGAATCATTCTGTAAAGCTTTGTTTTGCTTCCTTAGCTGGATTAATTGTCTGATTTCATTCCAAAGAGAACTGGCATCTGTCCGTTGTTCACTGACGGTCGGACGGTTGATGCTTGGGTCAAGTGGAACATAAAGCTGTTCCTTTGCAGCGGAACTGAAGCCGGCATTTTCGTTGCCATCCCATTGCATGGGAGAGCGAGAACCGGTTCGTTCGTAACCACCCTCAATTGAATGGAGACTTTCCACATAATTCATGCCAATCTCATCGCCATAATAGATAAAGGGAGCTCCGGGCATGGACAGGAGAAAGGCAAATGCAATCTTTAATTCATTGCCATGCAGATGGCGTGCAAGCCTGTCCATATCGTGGTTGCCGGAGGGAATGCAGATGAGTCCCTTATGTTCCGTCTTTTCATAATTTTCTAAATATTTTTCTACAAATGCAGTTGCATCTCCCTTGCCGCGGCTGGAAAAATAGGGCTCTGCACATCGAAAAAGATCATTATAATGAGATGGGCCAAAGTGCAGCAGAAAGTCCATGTGAAAACCACCGAGAAGGGATTTGTCCGGTTCACCCCATTCGGAAACCATTGCAGCATCAGGAAATTCTTTGTTCAGAAAATCGCGTATATCCTGCCACAGAAGAATCGTACCCTTACCCTCAGGATCATTTTTAACAAGAGAGCCTGCCATATCCACGCGGAAGCCGTCAGCTCCAAGAGTCAGCCAAAACCGCATAATTTTCTTGAGTTCCTCACGTGTTGCCAAAGGTCCGGGTGCATCCATTGGCTGCTGCCAAGGAAGCTCGGGTTCATAGAAACCATAATTCAGAGCAGGCTGATGAGAAAAGAAATTCACGATACAAGAGCCATTGCGTTCAGATATGCCGCGAATACAGCCCATTCCCTTAGGTTCCTCCCATACGTTGCTCGTCCAGACATAACGATCTGTATAAGGATTGACGTCAGCTTTCATGGATTCACGAAACCATTTATGTTCAATCGAAGTGTGTCCCGGTACCAGATCCAGCAGGACATGCAGATTTTTTTCATGTGCGGCCTCAAATAAAAATTTCAGGTCTACATTTGTGCCATAGCGGGGAGCAGTGCAGTAATAATCGGATATATCATAGCCTGCATCATAAAAGGGTGACTCGAAACAGGGATTCAGCCAGAGGGCATTACATCCAAGTTCCTTGATGTAGTCAAGTCTTTCCGTGATTCCCTGAAAATCTCCGATTCCGTCTCCAGTGCTGTCCTGAAAGGATTGTGGGTATATCTCGTAAAATATGGCATCGTTCAGCCATGCAGGTTGTTTTGTGTCCATGTGAGCCTCCTTGATTTCTCTGAAATATATTCAAAACCTCAAAATATGTTACTTTGTATTTATGAGGTCATGTCTGTTGATATTATATCATGATTTGCAAGCAAATCGTGAGCCTCCGGCGGATGCGCACTAAAGCATGCGCTGATATAATGTCTGTTGATATTATATCTTATATTTTGTTTTCCGAAAAGAGAAATTCGAGAAAAGCAGGTAGAAAAAGTGTGGGACAGCAAGTATAATGAAATAAGCAAGATGATACATTCCACAATCGGTCAAGCTCAAGGATACAGTAAGAAAGAAGTGGAGCGGAAAATGCAGTATTTCCATTCGGAAGAAGATATTGAATTTGTATTGATTGAGAATCAAGAAATTAAATACGGCAGACACAATCATGTATCAAAGTATGTCGCAGGCGTGATTCTTGCGGGCAGTGTTGAATTATTCGACGGAACTGATATCGTAACGGCGGTAGAAGATGATATGTTCATAATACCTGTTTATCGTGTGCATACCTTGGAAATGGAGGATTGCTCTGCCAAAGTTCTGACAATGTGTATCGGAGTTGAGTTCCTGACCAAATATACGATAGAACAGGGGCACCCGATACTGAGCGATTTGATGCAGCCGCTGAAAATGGAACAACTCATTACGAAAAGGCAGGAGGAGGCTTATCAGGATGCTTACGAGATGATCCTTCGGATGTATGAGGAACAGACTGAAGTACCGGGAGGCATTGAAAGTGTCACACAAAGGAGGTTCGCTATGCCGGATAGTATAGAACGTGTTATGCAGAGGGTGATCGACATGCCGGAGCAGGAGTGGAAGCTGGAGACACTTGCAGACAGCATTTATATTAATAAATACTATTTTATTCGTAGGTTTAAGGAAACAGTAGGCTTGACACCTTATTCCTTTCATATACAGAACCGAATCAGAAAGGCCAAGCAGCTACTGCGAGAGAGACATTCCATCACAGATACGGCCATTGAGACAGGGTTTTATGATCAAAGTCATTTTGACAAGGCATTTCGCCGTATTCTTGGAATCTCTCCGAGTGAGTATATGGAATCGCTGAAACGGTTATAGCATGATCGTCATAAAAGGTCAATTTTTTACAAGCATAAACTCAAAAATGTTCTTATGATGGAGATAGTCAATCTGATATGATCAATTGATGGAAAAATGAAAAGGAGACAATCATATGGAGATTTTTGAAAGTTTTAACAATGGAACGCTGGTGATACCGGAGGGCAGGAAGGAGTTAGGAGAGATTGCATGGTCGAAGCATCCGATTTTTGAAGGTGTGGAACTCAAGCACATGATCACGGCAAAGGATACAAATGGACAGTTCAGTTATCATCTTGTGCGGATTGCACCAAACTGCAGTATTCAGAATCACATTCATGAGACACAGCTTGAAACGCACGAGGTCATTGCAGGAGGCGGGGAGTGCATCAACGCGGGCAAGGCGATTGCCTATGAGTGCGGTGTGATTTCCATGATGCAGGCAGGCACAGAGCATGAAGTCAATGCAGGGAAGGACGGCTTGTATTTATTTGCAAAGTTTATACCGGCATTATGTTGAGTATGAAGAATCATAGGATTAACTTATAAAATGACCGAAATGCTAGTTTGGCTTGAAAGTCACATGGTTTTGTCATATAATATTTGAGTTGAAGATAAAAACACATCCCGGTAGGTAGTCCGGGAGTATCGGTATTGAGAGATATGTATTGTTTGCAAACCGTCTGAATACCGGTATCAGTAACCTGCCTCCTTGGTTGTCCATTCTTCATATTAGAAATAAAACAAAGGAGGAATGGACATGGATAAGACAGCGGTAAGAGTGTCTGTACTATTTGATGATCCATTTTGGATTGGAATCTTTGAACGGGAGTCCGATGGAAAATTAACTGCAGCAAAGGTAACCTTTGGTGCAGAACCTAAGGATTATGAAGTCAAAGAATTTCTGATCCAAAATTATTACAGACTGAAGTTTAGTCCACCTGTTGATTTTGTGAGAGAAGTGAAAGAACATATCAGTCCGAAACGGCTGCAGCGTGATGCTCAAAAGCAGACGGATGCCATCGGTATCGGAACGAAATCACAACAGGCACTGAAGCTTCAACAGGAACAGGGAAAATTGGAGCGAAAAGCTCGTTCTCGTGAAGAACGTGAAGCTGAAAAGGAACTGCAGTTTGAATTGAAACAACAGAAAAGAAAAGAGAAACACAGGGGCAGGTGACTGCCCTTTTTCTCTTATTTTGGGTCTGTAACATGCTTATGGAAATGTTTTGTATGATGCTTTATTGAAGCGGAGGAGCAGAATGTATGGAATACCATTGGAGAAGATGTACTGAAATCCATAGAACAGCTGCCTGATACTGATTAGTGCATCGTGGGTGAATTCTACATCATTATTTCCGAAGGCAAATTTACGCAAGCTTGTTATAACAAATATATTGCTTTTTCGTACTTTTTCCGCTATAATTATAGCAGGTCAATTGTTACAGGATACTACGCAGCTGAGAGGAAAAAGATGTTAAACGATAAAGATGGCATACCCCTGTATTTACAGTTATATCATGAAATTTTAGAGCATATTGTCAGCGGAGAATGGCCGGCATATTATAAGGTTCCATCTGAGGCAGCCTTATGCAGTGAATATGAAGTTAGTCGAATGACGGTGCGTCTGGCTTTGGAAAAGCTGAAGGATCAGGGCTATATCAAGCGAAAGCAGGGACAAGGTTCCTATGTTTCAGCTCCAGCGATGGAGCAGAAGCTAAATGCATTTTATTCTTTCAGCGATGTAAAGGGTGAAAGAGGCGGTCAGGTCAGCAGTAAGGTACTTTCCATGGCAATTACACCGGCGAAGGAATCCATAGCAGCCAAGCTGGAAATTGCTTTGGGAACGGAAGTATTTTGTGTGGAACGTATTCGTCAGATAGAGGGTCGACCTTTTGTCTATGAGAACTCCTATATTCCAGTCTCACTTTGTCCTCAGTTAACAAAGGAAGATATAGAAGAGCATGGACTGTACAAAAGTCTTTTGAGACTTGGACATATATCTTTGGAATCTGCATTGGAAACCTTTGAGGCGATTAGTATGGATTCTGTTTCAGCAAAATATTTAAATATTAAATCCGGACAGCCAGCAATGCTGATTGAACGCATTGCAAAGCAGGGAGAGCAGCCGGTAGAATTTTGTATCAGTACGGTAAAGGGAGACAGAATGAAGTATAATATTCTGCTTCATAAATAGAGAAGATTTAAAGAGAACTGTTGCTAATGGCGCACACCCATAAGGAAGTAATTTAATGTTGCAGGACGGCATAATCGAGAGGCTATGCCGTCTTGCTTTTTCTTTGCCGTTCAATGGTTTGTGTATCGTCGTCCTGTTCCAACTCACCGATGAAGTTTCAAACAATCTCTATCTTCTGCCTACGATGTCCGCTGGACTAGTCGGGGGCGTGGACGATTATTTTCTTCACAAACTCATTGACGATGGCGGGTGTCAGTTCCTTGATGCCCACATATTTGCGAATAACGGCGGCAAAACTGTCAAGCGGAGCTTTAGAGAATTAGGCTTTAGAGAATTAGGTATTTAATGCCAAATAGAAACATGACTATTAGATGTCGTGTTTCTATGGTATAATAATTATGAGGTGATGAACATGAAGATAGACCGTTTGATTGGGATCATTACAATCCTGCTGCAAAACGATAAAATTACAGCACCCGAATTAGCAGAACGCTTTGAAGTATCACGACGGACAATAAATCGTGATATAGAGGATATTTGCAAAGCCGGAATACCTGTTGTTACTACACAAGGCTACAGCGGCGGTATTTCAATTATGGACGGCTATAAATTTGATAAAACACTTTTTACGACGAATGAGTTACAAGCCGTTGTTGCAGGTCTTAGAGGAATGGACAGCGTATCAAAAGGCTCTACTCTTGCCAGTTTACTTGATAAACTCTCAAATAAAGGGCAGCGCATAATTGCAGATAATATTATCATCATTGATTTAGCATCACACTATCAGCCATCACTCACAGAAAAAATTGAGCTGATAAAAAAAGCCATCTGGGCGAAACACATTCTGTCATTCCAATACTACTATGAAAAAGGTGAGGCAAAACGCCGGATAGAACCATACCGTTTGATTTTCAAATGGTCGTCATGGTATATGTTTGGCTTTTGCTTAGACAGAAACGCCTATCGCCTATTTAAGCTAAACCGCCTTTGGGATTTACAAATGGACGCAGAAACTTTTTCGGAAAGAGAAATTCCAGAAGAAGAACTATCATTTGGAGAGTATCTTTCAGAGGGCAGTCTCCACTTGAAAGCTGTATTTGAAGAAAGCGAAAAACACCGTTTGATTGAAGAATACGGAATAGACAGTTATTCCATAAGAAAAGATAAGAAACTGTTATTTGAGCGTAATTTTTCGAACTATGAGAATATGCGGGAATGGATATTTAGCTTTGGGGATAAGGTATCTATATTAGCCCCCCTAAACTTACAATGCGATAGGAAAACACAGGCTCAAAATATTCTGAAAGAGTAAAGTAATAAAGTGGATGATTGGAGGGTAACAGCATGACGAGAAAAGAGAACAATGGCAGCAATTTGAGAACCATTCCTGGAGTAGGAGCAAATATGGAGCAGCATTTACACCATATTGGAATAAAAGCAATTGCGGATTTAAGAGGAAAAGACCCAGAAGAATTGTACTTACAAGATTGTCTGTTCAAAGGACTTCAAGATGATAGGTGCATTTTGTATGTTTTCCGGCTTGCGGTCTACTATGCAGAACATGAAACGCATGAGCAGGAAAAACTGAA
>CAZABT010000090.1:0-11782 GCA_964483395.1 uncultured Lachnospiraceae bacterium | reverse complement strand
CCATATAATGCTTACTGATATAATCCAACGCCTGTGCAATCATAGCACCCTTAGAGGATACCGCCTTGACGCCATGTACCTCCGCGGAATTCATCCGAAAGATCTGAATCATCAGTGTTTTCAACAAACCCTCTACACTATCTACATAAAATTCTCTTTTTTCCTCCATTTCTCTGAAAATGGACTGAATGATCTTAGTGACTTCCGGATTCTCATCTGTATGCAGGAAAAATCCCTTACGATTTACCAAATCAATAAATTCCTTGGTAAACAAAGGATCATCGTGATAGCAGTTCTGTATTACCCTGTCTGCATCAACAAACAGATACTCCCAAAAACCATAGACATTCTCATCACTGTTCGTCGTATGAGGCAGATTTTTTGGAATGATAGACAGCATATCTCCCTCAAAGCGCCAGTCACAGTCATCAATAATCAGTTCTCCGCTTCCGAAATGGCAAAATCCGATTTCCATCAGATTATGAAAATGCTGTTTTTTAATACCCTTTCCATAGCACTGTACCCATTTTTCACCTGTCAGTGCAAGCAATGGTTCATTCTGCGGAATCTCATAATATCGAAATTCCATTTCCTGTTTCTTCTTTGCCATGCTCCTTCTCCCTATGTTCCTAACAAATGAAGCAACTTCCTAAAATCAGTTTATCATAAACCTTTGTGAAATAAAACAAAAGCAGCAAAACCTATTTACAAATTTATTATTTGAGTATTTAACATATACATGTTACGATTAATAAGTCATCACATCTCAATTGATCAGAAAGGAAACCCGCATAAATAGATGGAACACACAAGCATTCGCTTAGATAAATATTTAGCTGATATGGGCATCGGAACCCGAAGTGAAGTAAAATCTTATATTAAAAAGGGATTGATCACAGTGAATCAAATTCCTGTACATGATCCGGGCATGAAAATTACCACGGCACAGGACATCGTTTGCTATCAGCATCAGGAATTGCACTACACGTCCTGTGAATACTTTATGCTCAACAAGCCTGCTGGAGTCCTCTCTGCGACCGAGGATCGAAGCCAGAAGACCGTCATAGATCTGATTACGGATTCCCGTGTAAAAGGTCTGTTTCCTGTAGGTCGTCTGGATAAGGATACCGAAGGTCTTCTGTTGATCACAAATGACGGTGAATTGGCGCATCGCCTGCTTTCTCCGAATAAGCACGTCGGAAAGACCTACCGTGCCCGCATAGATGGTGTCGTATCTGAGGCAGATGTACAACTCTTTCAAAACGGAATTCCTCTTGACGAAGACTTTACAACCCTTCCCGCAGAGCTGTTGGTGCTTGATTCTGACAATGTCTCTAACACCTCTGAAATCGAAGTGGTCATCTATGAAGGAAAATTCCATCAGATCAAGCGTATGTTTGAATATACCGGCAAAAAAGTGACCTATCTCAAGAGACTCTCCATGGGGAATCTCCGACTTGATCCTTCACTTAAACCCGGCGAATACCGACATTTATCTGCACAGGAACTGAAACCTCTGCTGAAATAAAAGGACATCTTATATGAATCAACCTTGCTCAAAGCTTGCAATATTCTTTTTTACCTTAATGATCGGTCTGCTGCTGTGTCAGAACAGAGCTTATGCGAAAGGCTTGTCCCCGATTGACGGAACCTTCTTTCCGGCTCATCTCGCTGTGGATTTTTCTGAAGAGCAGTGGGCAGCTGAGCTGACAGAATGGAAAGAGATGGGAATTGAATATGTCGTCATTGGTGAAAGTGCCGTCCGCAATCAGGAGGGGCAATGGGAAACCTACTATCCCTCTCAATATGCCGATCATTATTACTACAACTCTGTAGAAACCATATTACAGCATTGTGAAACCGCCGGAATCAAATGCTTTGTTGCCTGCGGTAATTATTATGATTTTCACTCCATAAATATCTGTCGGCATGATCAATACGATGCCTCCGGTCAGCTTACTGTCCGCGGACAAGAATCCTTTTTTCAGCTGGTATCCGATACTCGAAAGTTCATGCAGGAAATGTATAACCTGTATGGTGCAAAATATCCAAACAGCTTCTATGGCTTTTATTTTGTTCCGGAGGTTTCAAACTCCATAGAATTTGAGCAGGCAGATACTTTATCTGTTGGCATAGCATCTCTGTCTGGTGCTCTGAATCTGACCATTGATCAAATCAATCAATTAAATCCTGAACTCAAGCTGTTATTGTCTCCATACGTCAATTTGAAAAAAGAATCCGTTTGGAATACACATGATCCCAAGGTCATTGAGCAATTCTGGGCCGGTGTCATTCAGCAGACCTCCTTTCGTGCGGGCGATATCCTTTCTCCACAGGACAGTGTCGGAGCAAACGGTGTCTCTCTTTCCCAGCTTTCCGACATTACTCGTGCCTATCGTAATGCTGTCGACATTGGCAATAAAGGAATCCTGCTATGGAGCAATTGTGAAACCTTTCTGTTTCCCCTGAAAACTATGGACTGTGATTTTGAAATCGGACAATCCTCTTATATAAACCGCCTCATCAGACAAATTGATATCGTATCTCCCTATGTAGATAAAATCATCACCTGCAGCTATACAAACTATATAGGCCGCAGCAATTGCGGAGATTCCTTTTACCGCACCTATCGGGATTATCTTTTGACAGGCTGTCTGGACAGCACTCCTCCCGAACCGATCACACAGGTTTCCGGTGATATCATTCTTATTCATGACAAGCCTGTTCTGCGTCTGACCTGTGATCCCATAGCCGACGAATATGGTGTTGCACGAATGGAGATTACCAAATACGGTGATCCTTATACCTTCCGTGTGGCAACCCGGTACACGAAAAATCCGACACCATTCAATCCCGGCATTGCCCCGCCATCCACCTTTTATGACGAAAACTTTTCTTTGGAAAACGATTTTGCCATTTATGGCATTACTTTAATCGACTGCGCAGGGAATCGCAGTGATGAAGTAATCATCTCTGTATCCTCTTCAAAAACAAACGAGCAGGAAATAGCCGCTCCATACAGTACAGAGTATGCTCTGCTGAATCAAAATACCTACAATATTACCTGTCTTGTGTACGGTTCTGTCAATCAGTTGTTTGAACAATAAAAATCCACTCTGCCGGTAGTATGGCGAGTGGATTTTGATTGCTCTTATTTCATTTTTTTCTGTATCAGTTTGGCTGCCTCTCCTCCAAGCATAGGGAGGAAAGCAAATATCAATGCCATTGCCATCTCGTCAAAACTGAGAGGAACTGTACTAAATACCGGATTCAAAATCGGAATATAAATACTTGCAATCATGAACAACATTGAAACCAATACACATTTATTAAGATAACTATTTTCCAACACATGCATATGGAACACGGAAATAGACTCTGAACGAGCTGAATATGCGCGCAATAGCTCTCCCAATACCAAAGTAAAGAAGCAGGCACTTCTTGCAACATCCAGTGAATCATGTACATAATAACCATAGACAAAGGAGCCTAATGTTCCCAAAGCAAGCGCCACACTTTGAATGATCACTGCAACTGCCATCTTCTTATCTACGATCGGCTCCGCCGGATCTCTTGGATGCTTCTTCATAACGCCCGGTTCTTCCTTTTCCATACCCAATGCAAATGCCGGAAAAGCATCTGTGATCAGGTTGATGGATAGGAGTTGGATTGCTACCAACGGTACGGGCAGATTAGACAGCATTGCAAACAATATCACTAAAATCTCACCGATATTACAGGAAAGCAAAAATCCGACTACCTTACGAATGTTACTGTAAATTGTACGTCCTTCAGCAACTGCCCTGACAATGCTTGCAAAATTATCATCTGTCAGTATCATATCTGCTGCTTCCTTAGACACATCCGTACCCGTTATTCCCATTGCAACACCGATATCTGCGTGCTTTAAGGATGGTGCATCATTGACACCGTCACCCGTCATAGCTGCAATATTTCCGTTGGCTCTCACTGCATCAACCAGACGTACCTTGTGTTCAGGCGATACACGTGCAAATACATTCGTATTTTTCACACATTCTCTTAGCTGCTCCTCCGTCATCTCTGAAATCTCACGACCTTCTATCGTTCCGTCCGTAACAATACCCAACTGTTCTCCGATAGCACTTGCCGTAATCTTATGATCTCCGGTAATCATTTTCACCTGAATACCTGCGGTCTTGCATACATCAATTGCATCCTTGGCTTCCTCACGAGGCGGGTCAATCATACCTAAAAGTCCGATAAATATTAAGTCATTTTCTGCCTCTAAGGATGTATTGACCCGATCAACAATACGATAGGCAACTCCTATGACACGCAGGGCAGACTCCGCAAATTCCTGATTCTTGGCAAGAATTTCTTCTCTCATTTGATCTGTCAGTGTTTCATTCTTTCCTGCAATTTCTACCGCAACACATCTGCGCAGCAGTTCATCCGGTGCACCTTTGGTATACATGACGATCTCGTCGTTGATATTGTGAAAAGTAGACATAAGCTTTCTGTCAGAATCAAACGGTATTTCCTGAATACGAGGATATTGGTTCTCCCATTTTACTTTTTCCATACCACATTTATGGGCAAGAACTACCATAGCGCCCTCTGTCGGATCTCCAATAATTGTTTCTTTCTCAGGATTGTAAATAGAATCATTGCAGAGTAAACCTCCTTCAATCAATTTTCGAACTGCTTCCCCTGCAATGTTTCCCGCCTTGTCCTTTATTTCCCCGACCGGACTGTAACCACTTCCGCTGACTGTATATACCTTTTCTGCATCATAGAGCTTTTGTATTGTCATTTTATTCTGAGTCAGTGTCCCGGTTTTATCAGAACAGATAACGGTTGTGCTTCCAAGCGTTTCCACTGCACTCAACCTCTTAATAATGGCATTGCATTTGACCATCTTCTGCATTCCCATAGCAAGAACAACTGTTACAACGACTGTCAGGCCCTCCGGAATCGCGGCAACAGCCAGTGAAACTGAGGTCATAAAAATATCAAACAACTCCATGCCATGCCACAAGCCCAACAGGAATATGACCCCGCAAATCACAAGACACACGATACCCAGCAGCTTGCCCAGACTATCCAGCTTCTTCTGTAAAGGTGTGGATTCATCCGGTGTCTCATTCAGCATATCGGCAATATTACCCATTTGTGTCTGCATTCCGATATCTGTAATCACACCCTTACCACGTCCATATGTAATAACAGTTCCCATATAAGCACTGTTAATACGATCTCCCAGACTTGCATCACCCTCCAGTACCACCTCTGCATCCTTTTCTACCGGAACGGATTCTCCTGTAAGGGCGGCTTCGTCTATTTTCAGATTCACTGTCTCAATTAAACGCAAATCGGCAGGTATGTAATCACCAGCCTCCAAAATTGCAATATCGCCCGGTACTACATCACAGGATGCAACCTCTATAATCTGTCCATCTCGCAATACCTTTGCATGTGGGCTTGCCATCTCCTTCAATGCTTTCAGTGCATTACTTGCCTTATTCTCCTGATAAACGCCTAAAATTGTGTTCAGAACAACAATTGCAAGGATAATGATCCCTTCTAATGCTTCTCCCAACACAATCGAAATCACAGCCGCAATCATCAATATAATAACCAAAAAATCTTTTAACTGTTCCAGCATCATCTGTAGTATGGTCTTCTCCTTACCACCCTCCAAACGATTTTCTCCGTACTGTTCACTTCTTTTCTTTGCTTCCCCGCTTGTCAGTCCGGAAAAAACATTCACCTCTAATTTCTGCAGGGCTTCCGTGACCGAATGTTGATGAAATGATGCCATAGTCTTAATAACCTCCTCCTTTTTTTGCTAACTGATTGTATTATAGCAAAACCTCCGGAATATATTACGCTTCCGGAGGTTAAAAATATGCTAAAAAGTTCTGAAATACAATTGCTCAGTTCACACCAACCTTATACTGATAGGCCGTATTATAAGTCAACACATAAAGAGACTCTTCCACCGGAATAAAATAATCCGGTCCTGACTTTAATTTTTTCTTTTCCAATACTGCACCACTGTGACGGCTTAAAACATACATATAATCATCCTCTGCTGTAAATCCGTAGCCACAAATAATCGTATCCTCTCCGACAACAAAGTTCCTTCCGTTGGCAAGCAGCATCTCGCTCCTCCACAAAAGCTTTCCTGTTTCTACCTCTACTGCAACAATAAAACCTGTATATGGCTGATCTGCCGAATAGGTTCGATGTGCTATCTCTGTATAGAGTACACCGTCATAGATTGCCGCATAAGGAATTTCCAGTGTTGTAAATGCATTTCCGGGTACCGGTGTATACAGATAGCTAGTGAAATCATAGGTGCCTACAAGATTATATGAACCTGCTTCGGATACCTCCAGTGCCAATCTCCCTTCATCCGCAGAATTATCTGCTACATAGTAATAGGATTGATCGGAATAGCCCTCTCCATACAAATCCTCTGGCAGTGCAATTCCTGTTCTTCTAGACCATTCGTCCGCAAAGAGACAGTCAGAGGACTCTTTTTCAACCTCCGTAAGCTTGATTGGTGACTCCGTCAGTGTATCAAAAATACCATCTGCCATATAAGGAACCTCCCAATCAGGACACTCTATACTGTAATACCCTGCATTGTCTCCCGCACCTTCGGATTTTGTTGTCTCGCGATACTGCGCCAATTCCTCATTTGACACAACCGTCGTCTCACCCTCTTTATAAGAAATATTTTTCACAACCTTTGTCTGAGCCGGTATATATTTCTCATAAAACAAATCCGGATAGTCCTGATAGGATAAATCAGCGAAAATCGGTCCAAATGCATAATATTGCAGAGCGTATGCATCAAAATAAACATGAAATCCGGTGTCATCCATCGTCCAGACCAGATAGTTTTCCGCAACCATATCTTCTATTATTGATAGCATCTGCTCATTTTCTTCCTCTGAAAAGACGTAGGTATCATCTACGATTATCAGATTCTCCAGAATGTACTGCGGCAGTTCCATCATATCCTTCACCACATCAGCAAGCGGAAGTATTTCACCTGTCTCTGTATCCATCATACATGAACCATAATAGGTCGTCGGATGCGGTCCGTTAAAATCATGCTCCATTGTCATAAGCCATCCAACCGCACAATCATCTGCCCGAACAATATCCGGACTCCATGTCTCCTGATTAGAACAATATAATACTATATCATCTTCCTGTATCCACTCTGACGCGTTAGAAAACGTACTCATCGCGTTCTGATAGAGCTCCTCATTTACCATTGTAAAATTATCTGCAAGTGCCGGATATGCCTTTTTAAGGTCCTCCGACGATTCAAAACTTGGATAACTAATATATGCATAAGGAAAGCTCTCACCCTCCTCCGGAATATACTGCTCCTCTGTCTCCATGCGGTTCTGCACAACGGTAAGCCAAGCATCTTCTTTTTCTGAACTCTTTTCCTGCTCCTCATTTTGCTCTGCTTCCGTCACAGCTTGATTCTCAACCGGCTTCTGCAGGTTTTGTGATTCATTATTCGACACAGCTTGTGCCTTTTTTCCACAGCCCATAAGACCAAGCATCATCGCCATTCCAAGCAAAAGCACTAAAATTCTCCTCATAATTCGTTTTTTCCTTCCTACTTCTTAACTATTTGTGCATCCCGTACGGTATAATAAAAAATCGGATCTGTGATACCATCCAGATATGGATTGTCTACCAATGTATATTTTCCGACTGCTATCACAGAATCATCATCTAATGCATAAAACTCTATTTCTGCCTGATAGCTTCCATCTCCGTTTTCCCTCCACTCAGTGATTCTGGAAGCAGAAATACCGCGATCTCCCATAAGAAAACAATATTGCTCACTGTCATCTGGATTCACATAAACCATTGTCATATCTGAAGGAATTTCTGGCAAATCATCATAGTCTTCAAACAATGCAGTGGCATATTCCTGTACCACGCGCTCATAGACCTTTGCAACTCCTTCAACACCATCACTCTCAACCATTCCGGAACCCTCTCTCAGATAACCATAGTTTCCGATTGTATAAACCAAGGCTGACCAGAAAAACTCCGGATTAGTCGGTTCATATGCATAGTCATTTTCATACATACACATCAAAAGCGAATCCATGACCCACAACGCTGACTCTTTTTTCTCATCCATCACTACCCCTGTTGCTTCCTCTATAGCCTCCTGCACCTCTGGTTCTGCTGCTTCCTCCACCTCCGGTGTCACACTTTTCTCCTGTGCAGATTCCGCTTCCTGCGGCTCCTCTGTGGCCATCTCCGGCGCCTCAACCGCAGGGCTCTCTTTCTGACACGCACACAGCATTGCTGCTGTTATTATCATGACCACTGCTACTGCCAATTTAAATTTTCTCTTCATCATATACTCCCCTTTTCTATTGATTTCTCACTGATTGTATCATATTCTATATTTAAACACTACATTTGATTCTGTGCGACATTTTTTATTATACTTTAAGAGAAGCATTATGATAACAAAGCAATCTATTTTGAAGTATAACAAGCTGAACCGGATTATTTTTCGTGACCATGATTTTATTTATCTTTTTCCACATGCCTCTCTGCGCAAATGGATTTCAAACTATTCCATTACCTTTCCATATCAAAAAATGATGTCCGAATAATACACAATTATGCCACATGGTTCCACAACCATGGTTTTCACTGTTCGTTCCAGTCATATTCCTCAAAAGGAATTAACCAGTCTCTTACTTCCTTTATGTGATTTTGATTCGACACTTTATCGTCTGATTGTCCAGAAGCTTGAAACGACTGTTGATATTGATACATTGATTACAGAAATAGACCGACTGTTTATGACTTATATAAAACATCTTTCTATCAGCAGGAATTTTCTCTTGCAAATCAGAAAATCATTAATAGTGGCGGTTCTTTGCCCGTAAAGATGCTCTCAGAGGAAACCCATTATAGTGAAAGACATTTGAATCGCTTATTTGATAAATACCTTGGTATTGGGATGTATGCTGTAAAGGGTAGTAATGATACTACACTAAAAACAGCAGGGCGAAGCGGATAAAACCCACAAGCGGAGAACGGCAACAGCAAGTTGATATTTACTTAAACTTTATCGGCAAGTTTCAAGTGCCTACCGCCCCGCTCACTGCCGAGGAAATCGAAGCCGAGGAAAAGGCTCGGCACAAACGGGCGCAATGCCGAGAAGCGCAACGGCGGTATGCCGCCAAGCAAAAGCAGAAAGCGCAGGAGCAGGACGAGGGCAACGCCGCAAGGGTAACGGGCTAATCGCCCTTACCCTTAGGTACTAAGGGCGCACGCATATACCACGCAAGCGTGGTATATGCGGTCTTGCAGACAGCGTTTTGTGCCTATCGGCACAAAAGGAAATGGCGAGGAAATTTATTCCCCACCGTCCGCTTGTTGATATTTTTCAAATAGGCATTGTTCATACACTTGCTTTCCCAATATGGTTAATGCCTTTGTTGGACATTGGCTAAAGCACCGATAGCATAGCGTACATTGATAATGTGAAATTGCTTTGCCACCTTCAATCGAAATATTTTTCATAGGACATACAGCAGTATAACGACCACAGCCGATACATTTCTCCACATCAATGTTTGGCTTCTGTTTGTAGCTTGTCGCTTTGCCATAAAACCAAAGCCTCTGCCCAAACAACCCCGCCATATGGTAAAGAAATCCCAATCCTTCTTTGTGTGGGTGTCCTTCTTTCAATCTGAAAACGGCATTGGCAATTTTATTGTCTGCCTGTAAAATAAGCTCTTGATTCGCCTTAACAGACTTTTTCAGTGCTTTTTCATCCCCAATGCAATCGGGCATTTTCAAATGTAGACCACCTAAAATTGTCGCAGAATATTTCTGAAACAATCGCGCCAAACAACCAGTTCCGTCACCACTAAACAATCCCATAGTGGCAATGATATATAGCTTTTTATTACGAAAAGAATCCTTGTTATTGTCGATAAAATCCCGAACCATTTTTGGAAGATTGCTAAAATAAATCGGATAACCAAAAACGATTGTGTCATGTGCGGACATTTCCTTAATTACATTCGGACTTTCGATAGATAGTGCAATACCCTTCTTGTCATATTCTTTTACGAAAGTCTCAACACAATGTTTTGTATTGCCTGTTCCACTAAAATAAACGCCTAAGATAATATTCCCCTCCGTCCCCCAAAACTTTTGTAATTTTTAGTATACCATATCGCAGTTTCACATTCAACGGAAAACGAAAGGCGTAAGCCTATCTAATATTTCCATTAACAATATGAGACAAACCAAAAACACAAGAAGAAATTATTATTGCAGCCCATTTGGATTGTGATATATTTAAAACTCTTTCAAATAAAAAACCTCTATAAAATATTTCCTCTACAAAAGCAACACCGAAAATCATATAAACGAACTGATAAACGAACTGCCATGTTTGCGTATATGAAGTTGAGCCTACCATAGCTTTAAGACCAGCTAAAATTGGCAAAACGGTAAAAACTAAAGACATTGCCAAGCCCAAAATTACACCGATAAAAATTTGAGTAGCTATTTTCTGCTTTGTAAAACCAATATCAGACAACTTCATATGAAACAGCTTCATAAAAGCAACCGGAACGATTAACAGTAACCATTGCACCCCCGACCTCTCCCAAGGAACAGAAAAAATATCATTTAACCCCTTTACAATTTCCGTTCTGGTACGAAATCATTTTCCCGACTTGTACGTGTTAATAAAGCTCTGCAGCTTCTTCAAAGGACTGATCACAGTATTCAGTGTATCTATATAGAAGTCGGTTTTTATGATATTCCGCATTTTATATACGACTTTAAGTCTATTTGCAATATCACTCCTCAGGAATATCGAAATCATATGTCCGATTTTTACAACGAAATAGCAAGCGCAGAACTTCCATCACCATTTGAAGTCCTGCGCTTTTGTTTAGAAATGAGGTACCTTTCATGGTTTCCTTCAAATCTAATCGTCCAAATTTCGGAACCTATTCTACATTATATCTTTTTTGCATGTCAGCTAGCCTGTCTCTTGTTTTATATTCTGCTGCATGCTGTTCTCCACTGTCTCCTTGGAATATAATTTTCTTTCATCTGTTTTCTATTGTATTATATTCTATATTTGAACTGTTTCTTGACCAGCAATATTTTCTCCGAACGACACCACGTCTTTTATACAGGAGAACCTATCCATCCGGTTCTTGTATATCCGCCGTTCTTGGCTAGTACATACACCATACATACACATCTTTTGAAATAAAAAAGCCTCAAACCTGCATAAAATGCTAAGCTTGAAGCAATTCATAAAGAGGTGCCAACCAGATTTGAACTGGTGATCAGGGTGTTGCAGACCCACGCCTTACCGCTTGGCTATGGCACCATATCAGTATAAAACGATTTCATATAAAAATCGTATTAAATTTAAATGACTCCAGCGGGAATTGAACCCGCGTTACCGCCGTGAAAGGGCGATGTCTTAACCGCTTGACCATGGAGCCGTTGTGATTTTGCTTTGCAAAATCGCAACAGTCGAACAATCGTAGATTGTGAGACACTCTGCGATTTCTTCCGTTGCCTATCACATGCTTTGGTTCTTTCTCGCCTTTGGTGGGCTGAGATTTAACTGCTTTTGGCAGTTCGAATAAAAATGTTCCATTTTTATTCGGCGGCGTGTTTGCGTAGCAAACGCGTCACAGCTCCCCGAGTTGGGCTCGAACCAACAACCCCTCGGTTAACAGCCGAGTGCTCT
>CAZABT010000089.1:0-11871 GCA_964483395.1 uncultured Lachnospiraceae bacterium | reverse complement strand
GGATATTCTCTTCACCTTCTGGAATCAGCAAATGAGCCTTTGCCATAAATTCAGGGTCAAGACCGATGTAGCACTCTGCATGGTACATTGTTTTCCAACGTGTCTCATAGACTGCATCCATAACGACCTTATCAAGCTTTGCAGCATCTACTCCCGGCTCACCTTTGATACGACGAGCTGCAGCATAACGGCCTGTAACAGCACCATCATTGAATAACAGAACCTTTGCATCCTTTTCAAGACCAAATGTCTCGCCATCCTTGATCGGCATGTCCGTTACGATGGTTCCCGGTGAATTCTTAGCTAATTCATAAGCTTCCTTCAGGGTGTTAACCTTGATGACATTATTTCCGTAGAAAGGTGCCTCAATGATAGAACGGGTTTTGGAAAATCCAACTTTTCCTGCTCCGATTTCTGATATCGGATAATACGCTTTTGTTGACATAGTACGTCCTCCTTCTTTATTATAAAAATTATTGATTATGAAATTCATACATGCGCTGTTGCACATCCATGGGCTATTATCTCAAACCTATTATTAAAAGTCAAGTTGTAAAACGGCATTTTAATTGATTTTAATTGATTTTTTAGATTTCCCGCGTTACCGAAAAGAGCCATTTTTGCTCGCTGTCTGTGAGATACGGACAAAGCTGTTCATATACTTTTGCGTGGTAGACATTTAACATTTTCTTACATTCATCCGGCATTTGCTCCGGAAGGATTCCTTCCAGATCTATCGGCACATAAGTCAGCGTTTCAAAGCCCAAAAACCTTCCCCATTCGTTGTGCTGTTTTTCTATGCACAATAATTCATTTTCAATTCGTATGCCGTGACTTTCTGCAATATAAATACCAGGTTCGTCAGTAATGACCATTCCCGGCTCCAGAACGGCCTCCGGCATGGTTTCACTCTGCTTCCATCGAAAAGCCTGCGGTCCCTCATGTACACTCAAAAAGCTGCCGACACCGTGTCCCGTACCGTGTCTGTAATCAAGTCCCAGCTTCCACAGCGGTTCTCTGGCCAATATATCAAGTGAACGTCCTGTACAGCCATATAAAAATGCTGCACCTGATAGCTGCAGCATTCCACATACAACTGCCGTATATTGCTCCTTCTGTTCATTTGTCAATGTTCCAAGCACAATGGTTCTCGTAATATCGGTAGTCGCTCCATAATACTGGCCCCCCGAATCCACAAGCAGCATGCCGCTCCTGTCAAGTATAGCATCGGTCTCCTGATCTGCTGTATAATGAATCATTGCTGCATTGCTGCCGTATGCAGAGATTGTCTCAAAGGACGGTTCCGTATATCCCTCCTGCTGCATACGAAACTCCTCCAGCTTCTGCGCTGCAGATAACTCCGTTTCTTTTGTAATCTCCGGATGATTTTTCAGCCAGCAGATGAATTTTGTAACTGCCACGGCATCCCTGATATGATATTTTCTGCATAAATCTATTTCTGTCGCATTTTTTACAGCCTTTGGAAGCAATCTGTCATTGGATAGTTCCGCAATCGTATGTCCTTCCTGCGCTGCTTCCAGCAAGGCTGCACTGACTGCTGTTTTATCCATCAGCAAGCTGGTTTTGTGTCCATCTGCAGCTTCTCTCAGAAAGGCATAGATTGTTTCATATGGTCTTATCGTGACTCCATGGCTCAGCAGATATGACTCGACAGTCTTTGAGACCGCCCGCTCATCCACGAACAAAAAAGACATGTTCTGAGTTACATAGGTAAAAGCCAAGGCTACAGGAGTACAGGATATATCGTGACCGCGCAGATTATAAAGCCACATTATGTCTTCCAATGCAGCTATCAGCACTGCTTCTGCATCATAGTCCCTGACCCTTTTTCTCAGGCTGCTGAGTTTCTCATCTATACCGACTCCGGCAGCTTCTTCCTCCAATATAAAAATTTCTTCTGCCGATCTCTCCGGTCTGTCCGTCCAAATACAATCCACAAGATCGACATCCGAACGAAGCTGTACGATACAGGCGGCCTCCTGCAGCAGTTTGTCCTGAAATGCTGCTGCTGTGGTTTTTCCGTCAAAACCGATAACAGCACCGTTCCATGCGTGCTCTGCCAGATATTCCGTCAGTGTCGGAACGCCTTCCTCCTGCATGGGAAACAGGGTGATTGAAGTTCCCGCAAGTTCATGCTCTGCCTGCAAAAAATATCTTCCGTCTGTCCACAGGCCTGCCATGTCTCCTGATACCAGAAGCGTACCAGCTGAGCCGGTAAATCCGGACATATACTCTCTTTCCTTATAATGACTGCCAATATACTCTGACTGATGATCATCTCCCGTCGGCAGAATATAGAAATCTATCTTTTCCTGCACCATAAGCTGTCGGAGTGTCTTCAGCCGCTCCCGGATGATAGGATTGTCCATTGTTTCATGCTCCATGCTAATACTCTCCGGCTTCTTTCCCTTTCAATAGGCTGACCGCAGAACTTGTACCGATTCTGTCACAGCCTTCCTCCAAAAATGCCTCCAGATCCTCTATTGTCTTGACCCCTCCGGCTGCTTTAATTTTAACATTTTTCCCAATGTACTGTTTGAACAGCCTGATGTCTGCCAGAGTTGCCCCACCCGTTCCGAATCCAGTCGAAGTCTTAATATAGTCTGCTCCCGCATTGGTCACAGCCTTGCACATCGCAATCTTTTCTTCCTCAGTCAGAAAGCAGGTTTCAATGATTACCTTTAATATTTTATCCCCTGTTTCCTGTTTCAATGTACGGATTTCCTGTTCTACCTTATCATAGGCTTCGTTCTTAACATCTGCTATGTTGATAACCATATCAACTTCATTGACTCTGTCCTTGAGTGCCTGTCTTACCTCGGCCACCTTCGCTTCTGTCACGCAGTAGCCAAGTGGAAAGCCTACAACTGTACATATATTAAGCTGTTCTCCGTACTGTTCATGAATTCTTTTGATATACGAGGGAGGTATGCATACAGAGGCTGTTTTATATTCTATTGCCTCTTCACACAGCTTTTGAATATCCTCCCATGTTGCATACGGCTTTAACAGCGTATGGTCAATATGCCCTAACATTTCATCTCTGTTCATAAAATTCCTCCTTAATTTTTGACGGTCATATGAATAAATATAAAGTCATTATAGTTGTTTTTATCCCTTATGTCCACGGTGTTTTTCCCTTTTTTCATGCTTCCTCCAAAAGTAATAATATTACATTTTATGGTCTCTTCATGGAATTTTAACTTGTGCTGTATCACCTCGGCATGTTAAAATATAAATTGGAATTTAGGTTTTTGTAACACGGCAATTGTTTTAAAACGGAGGTACCATATGGATCATAATACTTTTTGCGAAATCACACCTGAAATTCTTGCTTTATCTGAGCTCAGCCAGAAGGCAAGCGAAATCGACCCCGAACTGTACACCAAATATGAGGTCAAACGCGGACTGCGTGACATTAACGGCAAGGGTGTGTTGACAGGACTGACATCCATATCCGATATCCGTACGACCAAGACCGTAAATGGCGAAACAGTTCCTGCAGACGGAGAACTGATTTATCGTGGCTATAATATTAAAGATCTGGTCAAGGGCTTTACAGGCGATGACCGTTTCGGCTTTGAAGAAGTGGCTTATCTGCTGCTGTTTGATGTTCTGCCAACCCCGATTGAGTTACAGGGCTTTCAGGATCTGCTTGCATCCTACCGTACCCTTCCGACCAGCTTCGTGCGTGATATCATCATGAAAGCTCCCAGTCAGGATATGATGAATACGCTTGCGCGCAGTGTATTAACCCTGTATTCCTACGATGACCGTGCAGATGATATTTCAATACCGAATGTTCTGCGTCAGAGTCTGCAGTTGATCAGCCTTTTTCCGCTTTTGTCCGTATATGGATATCAGGCCTACAGACATTACCATGACGGTAAAAGTCTTTATATTCATGCACCACGTCAGGAACTTTCTACTGCTGAAAATATTCTGCGTATCCTTCGTCCAAACAAAAAATATACTCCACTGGAGGCTAAGATACTTGATGTTGCTCTCGTACTACATATGGAGCACGGTGGCGGCAACAATTCTTCCTTTACGACACACGTCGTATCCTCCTCCGGCACGGATACCTATTCTGTCATTGCCTCTGCCATTGGCTCTTTGAAGGGTCCAAAACATGGCGGTGCCAATATTAAAGTTGTTAAAATGTTTGCAGATTTAAAGACTGTTGTACAGGACTGGACAGATGAAGAAGAGGTTTCACGTTATCTTGCCGCTCTCCTTCATAAAGAAGCCTTTGATAAGCAGGGTCTGATTTATGGTATGGGACATGCGGTATATTCCTTATCCGACCCAAGAGAGGTGATTTTTAAATCCTTTGTCGAAAAGCTTTGTGTGGAAAAGGGACTGGAGAAAGAATTTGCGTTGTACTCTCTCGTTGAAAAACTGGCTCCGCAAGTAATTGCCGAAGAACGCAAGATTTACAAAGGTGTCTGCTGTAACGTTGATTTCTATTCAGGCTTCGTCTATGATATGTTAGACCTGCCTCCTGAATTATATACCCCCATCTTTGCAATTGCCCGTATCGTAGGCTGGAGTGCACATCGTATGGAGGAACTTGCAAATAACGGGAAAATCATCAGACCTGCCTACAAACCAATCGGTACAGATGAAGCATATATTCCATTATCCTCTCGTTAAGTCCCATCGGTCTTGTGGAATATTAACACTTATGATTGCAAAATGCATGATATTATTGTAGAATATATATAATATTTGATTGATTCTATTTTGTGAGGACGGATGAGATGGATAAGGAAAAAGATTTTATTAAGATATTGATATGCGACGATTCCATTTTGGCACGGAAAAGTCTGAAAGAAATATTATCAATGCTTCGTTATGAAGATATTGTTGAGGTTGCTGACGGTCAGACAGTCATAGATACCTATAAGGTTTTAAGGCCTGATATTGTCTTTCTTGATATTGTGATGCCCGTCAAGGACGGAATTACTGCCGTCAAAGAAATCCGTGAATTTGATCCGGATGCGTGTATCATTATGGTATCCTCTGTCGGAACACAGACCCACCTAAAGGAAGCAATCAAAGCCGGTGCCAAAGACTTTATTCAAAAACCTGTTGATCCCGAACAACTGAAACAGATTCTTGAACACTGCATATAGGAGGAAGTTCATATGGTAAACAAGGACTACTACAGTCAAATACCGAATAATCCCTCGCTTGCAGCATTGAATCCTTCTGATTTTTTTCTGAAATATATCGTAAAGCTGCTCCACAATCTGGCTTTGTTTGTAGAGCCTGATGTTTCGGTCGGTGAAATCAGACTTGCGCACTCTTATGCTGCCGGACATGAATTAATGCAGAAAATCATTGGAATTCCTTCTGCCTTTACGGGAATTGACGGCACGGAAGATGTATTGATACAATTTGCAGAGAAATATTCTCATATGCAGATTTCGGCTTATGATGCCATGGCCAAGGATGCCATTATTGACTTTATGAATCTGCACAACGGATTGTTTGTCGTTGATCTCTCAAAAGAGGATGCCATTGAATTAAGTCTGGACCCGCCAATCTATGAAGACGTTGATTTTGAATTAGCACTGGGCAATGTTGCAACCATCCCCATTCGTTTTTCATTTGGTGAATTAATTTTCTTTTTGATAGAACTTGATTGATTGAACAAATAAAATCAAACTATATGAACTAAAAGAAGAAGTTCCTTAAACGGAACTTCTTCTTTTGATTGCTTCTATATTGTTACTTTTATTGTTACTTCTATTGTTACTTCTGCAACAATGTTCTGACGGTTTCCTCCATCGTATCCTTCGTACACAAGGTATTATGCAAAATCGGTGCGGTTCTGATTTCCTCAATTGCACGGGGTACAGGAACGCCTGACAATCTGCTCAGTTCATCAATCAGTGCAAAATCCTCCAGTGCATCATAGTTTCGATTAATTGCATTCATAACACTTCTTGCAAATTTGTATGGACTCGCTGTTGAAATGATTACACATGGCTCCTGATCTGCTGTCTTCTGCCGATATTTTTTCAAAGCCGCAGCCGCAACTGCCGTATGGGTATCAATCACGTAGCCCGACCTCTGCTGAATGTCCCTGATAACCTCAAAAACCTCTGACTCGTCTGCATAGATTCCATAGAAATCTGCCAGTTTGTCTCTCATCTGTTCTGTAATCGTATAGGAACCCTTGGTCTGTAATTCTCTCATAAATGCCGCATTGATATCGGTATCTTCTCCTGCAATCAGATAAATCAAGCGCTCCAAATTGCTTGATATCAAAATATCCATAGATGGAGAGCTTGTCAAAATGAATTCTCTGTTTCTGTCATAACAGCCGCTTTCAAAGAAATCAAACAATACTTTATTTTCATTTGATGCACAGATCAGTCGGTCAATCGGAATACCCATCTGCTTTGCATAATAGGCTGCAAGAATGTTGCCAAAGTTGCCGGTCGGCACAACCACATTCATCTTCTCTCCTGCAGCAAGTCCGCCCTGGGCAAGCATGCATGCATACGCATAGGCATAATATGCCACCTGAGGAACCAAACGGCCTATATTGATGGAATTGGCTGAGGAAAACTGGTATCCCGCAGAAGCCAGATCCTCCTTCAGCTTTGTATCCGCAAACATTTTCTTCACACCTGTCTGGCAGTCATCAAAATTGCCCTCTACACCGACTACAGCCGTATTGGCACCCTTTTGAGTCAACATCTGCTTTTCCTGAATCGGACTGACTCCGCCCTTGGGATAAAAAACAATAATTCTGGTTCCAGGTACGTCTGCAAAGCCTGCCAGTGCAGCCTTTCCTGTATCTCCCGAAGTTGCCGTCAAAATCACGATTTCCTTATCCACCTGATTTTTCTTCAAAGAGGTGGTCAGCAAATGCGGCAGTATGGACAATGCCATATCCTTAAACGCAATTGTTGCGCCATGGAACAATTCAAGAAAATACTGTCCATCCTTCTTTACCAACGGAGCGATTGCCGAAGTATCAAATTTATCATCATATGCACTTGCAATACAGTTCTTTAATTCTGCTTCCGAAAAGTCCGTCAGAAATTCCTTCATGACAAGATAAGCAACCTCCTGATAAGGAAGTCCTGCCAAATTCTCCGGTGCAACTGACAGCTTCGGCAATGACAGCGGCACATAAAGTCCCCCATCATCTGCCAGCCCCTTGATGATTGCCTGTGAGGCTGTGACATACTGCTGCTCACCACGTGTGCTTCTATACATAAGTTCCATTATACTTCCTCCGATTGTCCGTCATTCTCCTGCAGAACCGTCTGCTTCGCATCCTTTGCATCCTTCGCGTCTCTCCATTTCTTTCCAAGAAAAACCGCCAGTACGATGATGCCCATGCTGACTAATACAATAATTAGATAGCTTATAAACTGATTGAAAAATAGAATCATTTCGTTCCTCCTCATTTGAGTCTTCACTGAAAAATATCATATCATTTCCGTTATCATATCGTCAAGTAAGTTATCGCCGTCAGCAGCAGTCGTTGCAAGTGTGTCACAGCGTTCATTCTCCGGATGGCCATCATGTCCCTTGACCCAGGTGAAGCTTACCTGATGCGGCTCCTTCGCTTTTAACAGCCGTTTCCACAGGTCTACATTCAATACCGGCTTCTTGCCCGCTGTCTTCCAGCCCCTGCTCATCCAATTGTCGATCCAATGCTGGTTAAAAGCATCCGTCACATACTTGGAATCTGAAATCACCTCTACCGTACACGGCTTTGTCAAAGCCTCCAAACCAACAATGACTGCCATAAGCTCCATGCGGTTATTGGTTGTCTTATGAAAGCCTGCTGAATACTCGCGTTCATGCAGTTGATTCTTAGTATCCACATATTGCAATACTGCGCCATATCCGCCGGGGCCCTCCGGATTGCTCCGTGCAGAGCCGTCTGTGTATAGCCTTACATTCATATCCTACCTCATCATAGCTTCCAGTTTCCTGTTTCCACAAAATATGCTGCCAGCTGCTCAGCTTCTTCTATGATTTCCTGTTCATATCCGATGACGCTCAACAACTTAATTGCATTTCTGGTCGTTGCCCTGCCCTCAAACAGATGATAATTGAAATGAATATCATTTTCCTCAATTTCCTCTTGAAAATGATAGTTGCTGTACTGTTTTTCCAAAAGCTGTGTCAATTCAATATCATGTGTTGCCGCAAAGCATAAAATATGTTTCTTTGCCAGACTTTCCATAATCTTTGCCGATGCGGCAATCCGCTCTACCGTATTGGTTCCGCGCAGCACTTCATCAATAAAACAGAGAATCGGTCTTTTAACCCTGCCTGCATCCAGAATGCGTTTAAGTGATTTGATTTCTACAATAAAATAGCTTTCACTGCTCATCAGATCGTCCCGCAGTGCCATAGAAGAATAGATATAAAACATATTCGCCCGATAAGTCCTCGCGGTTGATGTATAGATTGTCTGTGACAGAATTGCATTGACTGCCACTGTCTTTAAGAAGGTTGATTTTCCTGATGCATTCGAGCCGGTCAGCAATACCCCCTTGTTCTCCGTAATGGAATTAACAACCGGTTCCTCTATTAACGGATGATAGATGTCCTCTGCTGACAGATACACCTGCATATCAGCTTTCCAGTCGATGAATTCCGGTGTTGTATAATAAGCCAGGGCTGTCCGATAAGAGCTCAAAGAAATCATGCTGTCAAGGAAGCCAATGTTATCCCGCAGTACATAAATCTGATCGTAATTTTCCTGCAGCTTCTTTAACATGGAATTGAATTTCGTAATGTCTAAATGAAAGACCATGCGCACATAGTCCAGCAGTAAATCCAAAATATTGGAGGATGTACGTGAGCCGACAGCCAAAATATAAGTATTTTGACTGAATTTTTTGAAAACACTTCTTGCCGCGTTCAGCTGTTTTGTACAGTCCTGCAGTTCCGGATACTTCAGCTTATCAATCTTCTCTGCTGCTTCCAGCATCCTCAGAATATAATAAAATGTCGTTACATAGGGTGAAATTTTCCCCTTGCGCCTGTAATACCAAATCAGAGAATAGCCCAAAGATGCTAAAAACGCCAGCATACCCCATCCCGGAGATACAAAGATCAGACAGAAAGATGCCAAAATCACAAGATCTAAAATGTAATGCTTCAGATTGCTCTCCTGCTCTACTTCCTTTAAGAGAAGCAGATAATCCGTCAGAGATGCCTTTCGAACCCTGTCAATGGTATGCAGGATCTTCTGCAATGCCTTTCTCTGCTCTGTATGCTCCATGAAAAAATTGATCAGCTGATTCCGCTCTGTAAGTTCTTCAGAGTTCAAAAGCGGAGTTCTCAGAAGCCAATACAAATATTCCTCACCCGCAGAAGTCTGTGTCACATTGATTTTCTGGTAGATTCTGTCCATATCCAGATCGTTCCATGTGATATCGTCTATATCCCCTTCACCTGACGGCAAACTGTTATAATACCTTGCAATACGTTCCATATCCCCGGCTTCATATTCCCGCTGCGGAAATTTTCCGTAATTCTTGTCCAAGGATTGCAGGAAAAAATGATATTGCTTTCTCTCAGAAATAACACCACCTATAAAAACTACAAATATACCGATAACGATGATTCCCCAATACACTAATAATTCCATTCGGTATTCTCTACTTTCATATATAAGTATTCAGCGTTTTACGCACCGCCATAATAAAATCATGGGAGTTTAATGTCACGATTTCATCCATGGTGGTAATCATCGCAAGATCCTTGGTCATTTTTCCTTCTTCGATTGTCTGCAGTGTAGAACGTTCCAGCTTATTGGAAAATTTCACAAGTGCTTCATTGCCATCCAGTTCACCGCGCTTTCTGAGTGCTCCCGTCCATGCAAAAATCGTAGCAACAGAATTGGTTGAGGTTTCCTCTCCCTTTAAATGCTTATAATAATGACGCTGTACTGTTCCATGCGCCGCCTCATATTCGTAGACCCCCGTTGGAGATACAAGCACTGAAGTCATCATGGCAAGAGAGCCAAAAGCCGAAGATACCATATCACTCATCACATCTCCGTCATAGTTCTTGCATGCCCATATGAAGCCTCCCTCTGCCTTCATGACTCTGGCAACTGCATCGTCAATCAACGTATAAAAATACTCAATTCCGGCTTTTTGGAATTGCTCCGCATAATCACGGTCATAAATCTCTTGAAAAATATCCTTAAAGTTATGGTCATACTTTTTAGAAATTGTATCTTTTGTCGCAAACCACAAATCCTGTTTCGTATCTAATGCATAGTTAAAACAGCATTTTGCAAAATTTGTAATAGAGGCATCCGTATTATGCATTCCCTGAATGATGCCTGCGCCCTTGAAATCATGGATCAATTCACGGATTTCTGTGCCGTCTGCCGCCGTAAATACAAGTTCTGCCTTGCCGGGGCCAGGCACCTTGATCTCGCTGTTTTTATATACATCGCCATATGCATGTCTTGCAAGTGTGATCGGCTTCTTCCAGTTTTTCACGCAAGGCTCGATGCCCTTGACTGTAATAGGTGCACGAAATACCGTTCCATCAAGGATAGCGCGAATCGTCCCGTTCGGGCTCTTCCACATTTCCTTCAGATGATACTCCTCCACTCTGGCTGCATTTGGCGTAATGGTTGCACACTTTACAGCTACGCCATATTTCTTGGTTGCCTCAGCTGAATCTATGGTCACCTGATCATCTGTCTCGTTTCTATGCTCCAAACCAAGATCATAATATTCTGTTTTCAAGTCAATATAGGGCAGCAGCAGCTCCTCTTTGATCATCTGCCACAATATTCTTGTCATCTCATCTCCGTCCATCTCAACGAGTGGAGTTGTCATTGCTATCTTGTCCATGTTGTCCCCTTTTATAAATTTATTTTCAAATCCATGCAGGTCTGTGTAATCATGCTGACGAGTTCGTTGTTGGTCATAACCGTCACTCTTCCGCTTTCATACTCTGCATCTACCTCTTCCTTGATTCTCTTTACCAATTTAGAGTTCTTATCTACCTGTCTTTCCTCCGGCAGTTTGTAATAGGTATTGATCCAATGTGCGATGCCCGCCAGTCCTGAGGTGTTGGACACTGCGCACAATACCGGTCTGTTCAGGAATTTATCCGTATCAAAGATATTATAGATTTCTTCGTTTTTCAATAGTCCGTCTGCATGAATACCCGCTCTGGTTACATTGAAATTCTCCCCGACAAACGGTGTTCTTGAAGGAACCTTGTAGCCGATTTCCTTCTCGTAATACTCAGCCATCTCTGTAATGACCCTTGTATTCATACCGTTCAAATCACCCTTTAACTGTGCATATTCAAATACCATTGCCTCCAGCGGAGTGTTTCCGGTTCTTTCTCCAATGCCGAACAGAGAGGTATTGACACCTGCGCAGCCATAGAGCCATGCTGTCGTTGAATTGGCAACTGCCTTATAGAAATCATTATGTCCATGCCACTCCATCAGGTGTGCCGGAACGCCCGCATGCTTATGTAAGCCGTATATGATTCCCTGTACGGAACGTGGAATCACAGCTCCCGGATAGTTGACTCCATATCCCATCGTATCACAGGCACGTATCTTGATTGGTATCTTATATTCATCCATCAGCCGCATCAATTCCAGACAAAACGGAATGACATAACCGTATATGTCTGCTCTTGTAATATCCTCCAAATGACAGCGGGGGCTGATTCCTTCCTCCAGGCAGTCCTTAATGATGCTCAGATAATGATCCATCGCCTGTCTGCGGTTCATCTTCAGCTTATAGAAAATATGATAATCGGAGCAGCTGACCAAAATTCCGGTCTCCTTCATTCCGATTTCCTTCACCAGCTTAAAAT
>CAZABT010000088.1:0-12046 GCA_964483395.1 uncultured Lachnospiraceae bacterium | reverse complement strand
GATGCCAGCTTATCACCGATCTGCATGATAAAGACTGCGCCGTATTCCTTCGCTGCCTCATGCTCACGCTCCTTGGCCGTCAGCTCAGGATATTTATCCTCAAGCTCCTGAGTTGTCACAAACGTTATATTTTCCGGCAGTACCTTCTTAATTTCCGGATATCTGGCATTGATGAACACTTCTGTATTTTTCAGTGCCTCATAGACCTTGCGTACAATTTTCTTCAGTGTTTCCGTTGTCCGCTCCTCTTGCTCGATGATGCGCTCCCAGTCCCATTGATCTACATAAATAGAATGTATGTTGTCCGTATCCTCATCGCGTCTGATTGCGCTCATATCTGTATAAAGCCCCTCACCGTGCACGAATCCGTATTTCTGCAGTGCCATCCTTTTCCATTTTGCGAGAGAATGTACGATTTCCGCCTTTGCATCGTTCTGCTCCTTGATTCCAAAAGTAACCGGACGTTCTACACCGTTCAGATTATCATTGAGTCCCGACTCCGGCTTGACAAAAAGAGGAGCCGATACTCTGGTCAGATTCAGTTCCTTAGACAGCGCTCTTTCAAAATAGTCCTTGACATCCTTAATTGCAATTTCCGTTTCCTTAATCGTTCCGTTACTCTTATATCCTTCCGGAATCATGATATTTTTCATTATGGTATCCTCCTTGTGATGATCCTTGTTGAACAAAATAACACGCATCACACTTCTGATGCGTGTCAACTTTATTTATTTTATCACGTTCGCCTTCTGTTTTCCAGCCCTAAATCTTTGCTGTGCTCAGAATGTTCAAATGCTCTTGCAAGTGCACGCGCAAGCATATCCAGCTTGATTGGCTTTGCCACATGCGCATTCATCCCTGCTGAGAGAGCTTTTGTAATATCCTCATTGAAGGCATCTGCCGTCTGTGCAATGATCTGAATGGTCCTTGCTTCCGGATGAGAGGATTCCCGTATTGCTCTCGTAGCCGCAAAGCCGTCCATGACCGGCATTTGAATGTCCATGAGAATGGCATCATAATACCCTGGCTCAGAAGCAAGAAACTTTTCAACTGCAAGATGTCCATTTTCCGTGCTTTCACAGAGAATATCTATTTTATCAAGAAATGCCTCCACAATGATACGATTAAGTTCGTTATCCTCTGCCAGCAGAACACGTTTTCCTGAAAAATCCCATGCAGGCTCTGCGGGTTCGTCTCTGACGATTCTGCCGTTGGTCAAAGAAAGGAAGAGATCAAAGAGTGAAGACTGGAACAGCGGTTTGGATAGGAACATGTCTGCACCGGCATTCTTTGCACTCTCCTCTGTCTGCTGATAATCATGAGCAGAAACAACGATCACCAATACATCCTTTCCATAATTCTTTCGAATCATTTTTGTGATTTCCACACCATCCTGCTCCGGCATCTGCCAGTCAAGGATACAGATACTATATGCATCATTCGCCTTCTTGCCCTCAAAAAGCTCCTCAAGCGCGGACTGCCCATTTTCCACACAGGTATAGCGTACGCCGATCCGCTTCAGTACCAGACCGATGTATTCTCGTTCTGTAGCCTCATCATCTACCGCCAGTATCCTTAAATGTTCTATATTTTCAATCATGGGAAGCCTTGCCGCCGTCTGATTCTTATTATACGGAATGTCTACCGTAAAGGTGGTTCCACGCCCTGCTTCGCTTTCCACACGGATACTGCCGTCCATCATGGATACAAGACTCTTCACGATCGACAGCCCAAGACCACTGCCTCCATATCTTCGTGCAGTATCTGCACTCTCCTGCTCAAACGGCTTAAACAGCCGTTCCTGCATCTCCGTGCTCATGCCGCAGCCGGTATCAGAAATGATAAAGCATATGACAGCCTTATGCTCCTCCATATCCGTTTGGCTGATGGTCAAGCTGATGCTTCCATGCTCTGTAAATTTCACCGCATTGCCAAGCAGATTCATCAAAATCTGATTGGTGCGCAATTCATCACCGATGAGCCAGTCATCCACAGCTGTGAGCAGCTTTGTTTCATAATTTATGTTTTTCTGTCGGCACTGTAGTTCATAAATATTGGTTATGGCAGAAATAAGATGCTTGAAATGAAATGGACTGTGTGCTATTTTCAGTTTTCCCGCATCAATGGAGGACACATCCAAAACATCATTAATAACAGATAAAAGCTGCTTTGCCGCCACATCAGAATTGGCAAGGTTGGCAGAAATGGTTTTTGCATCCGCATCTTTACTCAGTTCAATAAATCCGATAATGGCATTCAGCGGTGTGCGCATTTCGTGTGAAACACGTGAAAGGAACTGGCTTTTGGCAGCATCAGCCCTCTCAGCAGCCGCAAGCGCAACATTCAGTAAATCATTGCGCCGCTTCTCCTGTTCAACCTGTATCTCTGCCCGCTTCCGCTTTCCGGATAGCTGACAGAGATACAGTATCAGAAACATCACCAGTAAGATTGCTGCGACAAACAACACCACGTGAAGCGGATAGTCATACATATATCCAATCAATGAAAAGGGCTTTTCCAAATCATCGGCATAGCTCTGTAAAATAGTGTTGATGTCCGAAACGCTGATGCTGGTCGCAGCTTTTTTCATAATGGAATACAAAATGGTGCTTTTCTCAGAACTGACTGCCACAGAATAAGCGGTATGATATCCGTACAATTCCTCCGATGCAAGCTGGTTCGTCACATCATTTCGCACCGCCATAGCAGCAGTGTTGATAGGCAGCAACGCCATGTCCTGCTTGCCCGAAAGAACGGCATTCACTGCTTCGGATACCGAATGATAACCTGTGAGCGTGATACCCTGTCCCCCCAATACCATCGAATAGTTCTTGGAAACATCGCTTTCTGCCAATACTGCTGCACTGCGGAATGCGGTCGTATCATTGCGAAACAGCCGTGCAATCGGAACCTCCAGATAAGCTGGAGTCAGCCAGTAGCCTGTTTGTTCCGCTTGATTGTAATTATAATCTGCGTCAAAACGAATATCCGCAGCACCTTCATTTACAATCTGCCAGTAATCCGCACGGTTTTCTGCCTCAACAAACTGAATATTCAGTCCGCTTCGTTTGATAATTTCCTCCGCAATGTCGTATAAAACACCCGCATACCGACCTTCCCGCCTATAAGAATAGGGCATACGGTCAGGATTGAGCACAGCCGTGAACACTGTATCCGCATTGGCCGCAATGAATGCACGTTCTTCCGTGCTGTACGCAATGTCATTTCCGCTGTCCGCTGCATAATATTCGTTCATCAGTCTTGTCCGAAATTCCGGCTCATAGCTGTCCATCTGAGCTATGGCATCATCTATCTTATCCAACAGTGCAGTATTGCCCTTTTGCACCATGATATAAAACGGAGAAGACGCAAACTGCGCCAGTATCCATTCATTTTCAATATGACGCAGATTGCTGGTCAGCACCGTATCAATGCTGCCGCCTGCCTGCAGGTCAGCCATCATTTTATCCGTATTTTCATAATAAACAACCGTATAGGCAAAGCCGTGTTCCTCTGCGAACTCCGCAAAACGGTCATTACGACTGTTTCCCCGAATCATACCGACTCGCATCCCATTCCAGGTATTATAATCCTCCGTCATATAGGTTGCATCTCCGGCTTTTGCGGTCAAAATTGCAGAAGATATGCCAATGCTGTTCTTGGAAAAATCAAATCTTGCTTCACGTTCGGGCGTTTTCTGTGCACTTGTCAGCAGATCGATCTCACCCTGCTCCAGCATATCCTGCATCTCGCTCCAGTTTTTTTCATAGCCCACATACTCATACCGCAGCCCTGCATAGCCTGCTATACACTGTAAAATGTCATATCCATATCCGGAACGGTTGCCTTTCTCGTCCTGCATATGATAGCCGTCAAAGGCGAAAAAGCCGACACGCACCGTCTGTGTTTCTCCTGCGGCAAATACTGTACAGGGCAGCATCGCTGCAAAACATACAGCACACAGCAGTGTACAAAACAGTCTTTTCAATCTGTTTTTCTGTATTGTCATCTTTTTATCCTCGGCTTTCTGAATTGGTTCTGAATGCAGAACAAGGACATAGCTGTTTTTGCCATGCCCTTTGCATCATACATGTATATTTCTATGTCTGTCGACATTATATCATGAATCCTCCTGAAAAGAAATCGCTTTCTCCAAGATGTTACAAAAACTTTGCTTTCATCTTGAGGATTCCATTCTGAATCCAAATCACGATCATCAACAGCAGGACTGCCATGAACACATTAGATTCGCTGCCTGCACTGATGCCTATGATCAGGTTCTGTATGCCTATGATCAGTTCCAAAACCTGCAGCAGTCTGCCCAGTCTGATCCACCTTTTCAACATATTTCCGTAAGATACGGAATCTGTATAAATTTCATATTCTCCAATAGGAAGTGTCTCATCATACATTTTTCTGAAATAGTGCCAACCGTTATAGGTAGAATTGACATATTCCCAGCCCTGTTGTGCAAACAGTTCGATATACCGTGCCTTTTCCTCGGATTCTTTATTCGTATCCGGGTTGTAATCAATCTTATGGATATAACGAACGCTGTCATCTGCCTTATAAACGGTATGAAAGCACCCACCCCTTTGCAGCTGCCAGCCATGCTCCGATTGATTGTTCAGTGTGAGTTCTTCTATTTCTACATTCCATGCCGCATATGCCGCAAAGGACGTTTTTGTCTGCTTTCCCATTTCTACCCCTCCTGCTCCCGTCTGCCTGTCACCCGGTCTGCACTGTCTGTCAGCTCATGCAGTCTTTTGATCTCACTTTCAAGAATGTCTTTTCCTGTCTCTGTCAGTTCATAGAGTCTCTTATTTTTTTCATCTGACTGCATACACTTGATTTCATTGATCCAGTTCTTTTTCAACATGTTACTGACTGCTCCGTACATCGTGCCAGAACCGATTTTCACACGTCCGTTTGAAAGCCGCTGGGTCTCCTGCATAATCCCATACCCATGCATGGGATTATGATACAGACATAATAATATATAGAAATAACTTTCTGTCAATGGTTCAGTTTTCAACAGCATCTGTCCTCACCTCTTCGTTCACCGGCTTCCACAGCAAAATAACACAGCCCACCAATATCACTGCCGCAATATGCCATATCCAGTTCTGCTCTGCGATTGCATCCGGAACGAGTGAAAAGACATTTGGAATAAAGTTATAAATCATATGAATCAAAATTGCAGGCAAAACTGATTGATATCGATAAGACAGATATCCTGCCGCCATGCCTAACGGCAGTACATACAATCCTTGCACGATGTTCCCATGCAGGATCCCGAAGCTGACGGAGCCGATCACCAAGACTGCAAGCATCGGAAAATACCTTTCCAGCTTACGCTGTATCACTCCACGCAGCAGGCACTCCTCTCCGATCGGGGCAAACAGCACTGCCATAATGAATGTCAGTGGACCATCCTCAAAAACGACCTTTGCCATCTCCATATAAGAATTCATTGTATCAGCACTGATGTATTCAATGACCAGCATAATATTCAGCGCCAAAATGTAACAGGTAATTGCCAGCAGCAGAATAAATCCAAGCCTGCGAGCGGCAAATGTTGTGCTGAGCGTGCATTTGAGCTGTTCTCTGCTGTAATGCTTTGCATACTTTAATTTGTACCACAGTCCGTATAGAACAGCCGTGATCAAAGAAGCTATCGCGGCTGCGCTGTTGATGATTCCGCTTTCCATGACCTCTGCTTGATAATTTTCCATAAACTGCTCCATATTGCTGCCATTCTCAAGCAAGGTCTGTACAATCAGTATTGCAGCCGCACCGATGCCGATGATGATCTGAATAGCAAATGTCAAAGCAAGAAGACCAAGCGTATATAGAATTGCCTTGATCCAGCCTTTTTGTACTCGATTTGTCTGTTTTGGTTCAATTAATTCTTCCATTGTTTTGTTTCTCCTCTTTGTTTTTCTTTTTTTATCGTGTATATCGTATCACGACATATGTCGTGTGTCAACATATGTTTTTATTTATTTTCTTTATTCCTATTTGTTTCTATTACCCCTATTTATTTTTTATTTGAACTTTATTTTTGTTTTAGAATCCGTACACGATTTTGTCACATTTAATCGTTATACTCTTAAATATCAAATGAAGTTAACGGCGAACACGTTCGGACAATATGCGCATACTTACTACAGGGTGTGTTTGACCGATTAGCTTCGACAAACAACAATTTCCCTTCATATAGATTTTTTCTCCTTTATCTCCAAGAAAAGGGATGCCGCAGCAGTTGAACGGCATCCTTTTTCCTTTTATAGTTTTGAAGTTAAATTGATCGGGTTCTATACATAGCTGACTGTTTCTACCCGGATTAAATTTGTGCCGCCCGGTGTATCCAGTGGCACACCTGCTGCTATCACCACTGTATCCCCTGTCTCTACGACATCGATCCGTTTTGCGCAGGCAATCGCATGGTCAAACAATTCCTCCTGCGTCTGCTGATAACGTGCCAGAACAGGATATACACCCCAGGACAGAGCCAGCTGGTGAAATGTCTTTGTCTCCGGTGTTGCTGCTACAATTGGCTCCTGTGGTCTGAATTTTGACATACGTCTGGCCGTCTGTCCATACTTTGTCACGGCTATGATTGCTTTCGCTCCAATATCCTTCGCCGTTGTACACGCTGCATCACATACTGCATTCGTAATGTCATTTTGATCCATTACATAGCGCACATTGTTTTCCTTCTTGATATCAAAATAATCTCTTTCAGCCTGTCTTGCAATCTTCGCCATGACCTCGACCGTCAATACAGGGTATTTACCCATTGCTGTTTCTCCTGACAGCATCACAGCACTTGTTCCATCAAACACCGCATTGGCAACATCGGTAATCTCCGCTCTCGTCGGATGCGGATGCTCAATCATGGATTCCAACATCTGAGTGGCTGTAATAACCATTTTTCCTGCCTTATAGCATTTGTCTATAAACCGTTTTTGTAAGCCCGGCAGACGTTCATACTCCACCTCTACACCCATATCTCCTCTGGCTACCATAATTCCATCGGAATGACTGAGAATTGCATCGAAATGGTTGATGCCCTCAACATTTTCGATCTTTGAAATCAATTTAATGTTCTGCCCGCCATAATAATCTACAAATTTTCTCAGTTCAACAATATCTGCCTCACAGCGGACAAAGGAAGCTGCTATAAAATCAACATCCTGCTCCACTCCGAATCTAACATCCTCCTTGTCTATGGAACTCATATAGGGCATGTTCAGATGTACGCAGGGAACATTGATACCCTTGTGGTTGCTGACTGCTCCTCCATGAATGACCTCACATACAATATCCGTGTCCGTACATTCCTTTACACGCAGTTCAATACTTCCGTCATCTATCAAAACCGTGTTTCCGGGCTCAAGATCGTGCGGCAGCTCTTTATAGGTAATTGATACGATTGTTTCTGTGCCCAACAGTTCACGTGTAGTCAGAGTAAATTCCTCTCCGGCTCTTAGTTCCACTCTTTCCTGCTCAAAATCGCCCGTCCTGATTTCCGGTCCCTTGGTATCCAACATGATAGCAAGCGGAACACCAAGTTCTTCTCTTACCTTTTTAATCATATCTATGGTTTCCTTGTGATATTCATGTGTTCCATGAGAAAAATTCAGCCGGGCAACATTCATTCCTTTCTCTATCATCTGTTTGAGCACATCCTCCTGCCTGCTTGCAGGACCTAATGTACATACAATTTTTGTTTTTTTCATAATTTCCTCCACATTATGTTAATAAGATCATTTCATGCTTTTATAGTTTAGCATAGTGTCATGAAAATTCCTACATCGAACACGTAAAAAAATTGCTTAGATTTCACCACATTTTTTGTAAATTCTCACTGTTTACAAAATTATTCAATGTTGGTATGATATTTACAATAAATCCTTGTAGTATTTTGCAAACAGGAGTCATTATGAATAAACAACTCGATGAACTGTCAAAAAAAATATCACCCGATGAAAATTTCACTGAATCTGTTTCCATAGAACAATTCACTGATGTATTGCTGCGTCTGGATGAAACGCAGCGTCAGAATCTGATTCAGTATGCCGAAACTCTTTTAAAGCAAGAGTCCACACCTCTGCAAGCAAAACAGCCACCAAAAAAATAAGCGTATCACCAGTTTGCCTCGAATGATACGCTTATGATAATTCTGTTGTAAATCAATCCATCCGTAAAAACATCTCTCCTATTTTTTCAGTGCCGCCTGCGCTGCTGCAAGTCTTGCGATTGGTACTCTGAACGGTGAACAGGATACATAATCCAGCCCCACCTTGTTGCAGAATTCAATAGAAGCAGGATCACCGCCATGCTCTCCGCAGATGCCCAAATGCAGATCAGGTCTTGTTGCACGTCCCTTCTTTGCTGCCATCTCCACAAGCTGTCCGACACCATTCTGATCCAGCCTTGCAAACGGATCTGACTCATAAATCTTTGATTTATAGTAAGAATCCAGGAATTTTCCTGCATCATCACGTGAAAAACCAAAGGTCATCTGAGTAAGGTCGTTCGTACCAAAGGAGAAGAACTCTGCTTCTTCGGCAATCTCATTTGCAAGCAATGCTGCTCTTGGGATTTCGATCATTGTACCCACATGGTATACGATATCAGAATTTTTCTCTTTCTTAACAAGTTCTGCAATCTCTACAACCGCATCCTTGACGAATTTTAATTCCTTTTTGTCTCCTACGAGCGGAATCATGATTTCCGGTTCAATGTCATATCCCTTTTCCGCCTTCACCTCAATTGCAGCCTCCATCACGGCTCTGGTCTGCATTTTGGCAATTTCAGGATAGGTCACCGCCAGACGACATCCGCGATGTCCCATCATCGGATTGAACTCATGCAGTGCATCACAGGTTTCTTTGACCTGCTGTACGGTCAGGTTCATGCGCTTTGCCAACTCTTCAATATCCTTTTCTTCCGTCGGAACAAACTCATGCAAAGGCGGATCTAAGAAACGGATGGTAACCGGCCTTCCCTCCATTGCCTCATAAATGCCCTTGAAGTCCTCCTTTTGGTAAGGAATCAGACCAATCAAAGCATCTGTACGTTCTTCCACGGTTGTAGACAGAATCATCTGTCTGATCTTCGGAATACGTTCCGGTTCAAAGAACATATGCTCCGTACGGCACAGACCGATTCCCTCTGCGCCCAGCTTCACTGCATTTCTTGCATCTGCCGGTGTGTCTGCATTGGTTCTGACCTGTAATTTTCTATATTGATCTGCCCAGCCCATGATACGGCCGAAATTGCCTCCGATCTTAGCTTCCTCTGTCTGAATATCTCCCAGATAAATTTTACCGGTTGAACCATCCAGTGATATATAATCTCCCTCAACGATTGTTTCCCCGCCAAGCTTGAATACCTTTGCTGCCTCATCAATCTGTATCTCTCCACAGCCGGATACACAGGCTGTTCCCATACCACGTGCTACAACTGCTGCATGAGAAGTCATACCGCCTCTGACTGTCAGAATACCCTCCGCTGCATGCATACCTTCGATGTCCTCTGGAGAAGTCTCAAGTCTTACAAGCACAACTCTTTCTCCTGCTTCATGATGAGCCTTTGCTTCATCTGCCGTAAAATAAACACGTCCCGCTGCAGCACCCGGTGATGCCGGAAGCGCCTGTCCGAGCAGTTTTCCATCCTTTAAAGCCTGCGCCACGAAAGTCGGATGCAGCAATTGATCGAGCGACTTTGCTTCGATTCGCATCACAGCTTCCTCCGGTGTAATCTTGCCCTCATCTACCAGATCACAAGCAATCTGCAGAGCCGCCGGTGCAGTTCTCTTTCCATTACGTGTCTGTAAGAAGAACAGCTTCTCATCCTCGATCGTAAACTCCATATCCTGCATATCACGGTAATGATCTTCCAGTCTTCCCGCAATTTCCATGAACTGCTTGTAAGCATTCGGCATATCCTCTTCCAGCCTTGTAATCGGCTGCGGAGTTCTGATACCCGCTACAACATCCTCACCCTGTGCATTGATCAGATACTCGCCGAAAATTCCCTTTGCACCTGTAGACGGATTTCTGGTAAACGCTACACCTGTACCGGATAGATTGCCTGTATTACCAAATACCATTGCCTGTACGCTGACTGCTGTACCCCAGTCGCCCGGAATATCATTCATTCTTCTGTATACGATGGCTCTCGGATTATCCCAAGAACGGAATACAGCCTTCACAGCCTCCATCAATTGAACCTTTGGGTCCTGTGGGAATTCTTCACCCATCTTCTCTTTGTAAACAGCCTTATATTTTGCAATTACTTCCTTCAAATCTTCTGCTGTCAGATCCGTGTCAAAATGAACACCCTTGGATTGCTTGATCTCATCCAAAATACCTTCAAAAAAGGTCTTGCTCATTTCCATAACAACGTCCGAGAACATCTGGATGAATCTTCTGTAGGAATCATATGCAAATCTCGGATTGCCTGTTTTTTTCGCAAATCCCTCAACCGCAATATCATTCAGTCCAAGATTTAAGATCGTATCCATCATACCCGGCATTGAAGCACGTGCGCCTGAACGTACCGATACCAGCAAAGGATTCTCCGTGTCGCCAAACTTCTTTCCCTGCTGCTCTTCGAGCTTTGCAAGTGCTTCAAAAATCTGTCCCTTGATCTCGTCGTTGATTGTCTTTCCGCTGTTATAGTAATCCGTACACGCCTCTGTTGTTACGGTAAAGCCCTGTGGAATCGGCAGACCGAGATTCGTCATCTCAGCCAGATTGGAACCTTTTCCGCCAAGCAGATTACGCATTTCTGCGCTTCCTTCCTTAAATAAGTACACCCATTTTGTCATTTTCATCTTCCTCCCTGTAATTTGAATTATAGGTTTAGGTACTGCAATGCCATTTTTTTCTCACCACAGCCCCCTAAATATAAAAAAGCCAAATTTCCCCCCTTGGGTAATTTGGCCTTTTCTGCAATATTGATATTCCTTGTTCGCTCCTTTGCTCGCAATCGAATATTAAGTCGAATCATACAATTTCCTTTTTTGAGTTGTATTTGTGACGCCGACAATCGTGTTTCATTGTCTTCCATTCACGCACAAAAATTATATCATAAAGAATTTTGCATGTCTAGCACTTTTTTTGTATAATTAGCATTTTTTTGCATAAACATATTCAGTTGATATGCAAATATGTTCACCTTCCTGCCGCCTAAAATGTAAATTTATCCTCGAAATATGTGTTCAGTTCTTCAATCCTGATTCTCTCCTGTGCCATGGAATCACGCTCTCTGACTGTCACCATACCATCCGTTTCCGATTCAAAGTCATAGGTAATACAGAACGGGGTACCAATTTCATCCTGTCTTCTGTATCTCTTGCCGATATTTCCGCGGTCATCAAATTCACAATTGTACTTCTTGCTGAGCTCTGCAAAAATCTTCTCTGCGCCCTCGTTCAGCTTCTTGGATAATGGAAGAACACCAATCTTGATTGGAGCCAGTGCCGGATGGAAATGCAGGACAGTTCTAACATCCCCTTCACCAATCTCTTCTTCATCATAAGCACCGCATAAGAATGCAAGAAACATTCTTTCAACGCCAAGTGACGGCTCAATGACATACGGTATATATTTTTCGCGTTTTTCATCATCAAAATAGGTCAGATCCTCGCCTGATACATTCTGATGCTGTGTCAGATCATAATCTGTTCTGTCAGCAATGCCCCAAAGCTCACCCCAGCCAAACGGGAACAGGAATTCGATATCCGAGGTCGCCTTAGAGTAGAAGGATAATTCCTCTGCATCGTGGTCTCTGACTCTCATCTCCTCTTCCTTCATACCAAGTGACTTCAGGAAATCAATACAATACTGCTTCCAATATGCAAACCATTCCAAATCCGTATCCGGCTCACAGAAAAATTCCATTTCCATCTGCTCAAACTCACGCACACGGAAAATGAAGTTCCCCGGTGTAATCTCATTGCGGAAAGACTTTCCGACCTGACAGATACCAAACGGAATCTTCTTTCTGGAAGTACGCTGTACATTTTTAA
>CAZABT010000087.1:0-12166 GCA_964483395.1 uncultured Lachnospiraceae bacterium | reverse complement strand
CTTGTTCGGAGGTCAAACCTGAGATTCTTTCTAGTTCCTGTACTCTTTGTTCATTGAGCTTGGCTACTTCTTCCTTTTGTTTTGCCAAGGCCTCTTCCTTTGCTGTACTTGCAGCCTCACGTTTTTCGATGGTATCAAGCTTTTTATCAACGCTCTCTTCCTTCTGTTGCACACGGCTTTCCAGACGCTGCAGTTCTTTTCTGCGTTCTTTGGATTCTCTCTCAAGTTCATTCTTGGTACGAATGGACTCTTCCTTAACCTCCAAAAGACCTTCACGCTTCTTAGTCTCTGCTGTCTTCAATGCCTCGTCTATTATCTCTCTTGCTTTCTGCTCTGCATTGCCGATTTTCATTTCATCAGCCTTCTTGCGTGCATTGGATGTTACAAGATAGGTAACAGGCGCAACCACGATCAACGTAGCCACCACAGCGATAATTACACTGATTGGCACAGGAGCACCTCCTTATTTAATTTTCATTGTACTTTATCAATATAGAATGTATGTAATGAATTACAATAGCACATCCTAACTTGCGATTTTACAACAGTTAAATTTTATACTGTTTTCTAAGTTATGTCAAGTAAAATGTATTGTTCCCATGCTTTTTCAATTTTTTCCATGGAAAAACCCTTGCGATATAAATATGCAAATACCTTCTGCTTTTCCGCATATTCCACATGCTTTGGCTCTTTACAACGTTTTTGCATCAATTTCATAATCAAATCTGTTTCATCGAACTCTGATTCTGATAGCTGTGCTTCAATCACATCCTTGCTAATGCCACGCTGCAGCAGTGTACGCTTGATTTCGCTTCGTCCTGATGTAGCGCTTTTATAACGAATATAATTTGCTGTATAGCGCGCATCATCAATGTAGTGATAACTTTTTACATAGGCAATTGCTTCCTCGATTGCCTCCTGTGGATAAAGATTATCACGCAGCTTGCGCCTTACGTCAGCTTCTGTCCTGTCATTCTTCTCAAGTAAATGCATGGCTCTGAGTTTTGCTCTCTTGGTCAGTACGTTTCCGATCAATTCCTGACGCAGTTCAGCCGTAAAAATCATATCTTTTTTGATTCCATAACGACGTAGTTCGCCCTTATATAATACAAAGGCGAACTCATCATTAATATAGATCTTATATTTACTCTTATTATATTCTTCAATTGCCGTAATCACTGATTCCATCGCATCTGATTCCTATACGTTTCTGTATATACTATATATACTATTCCGTAGGTTTGGAGGTTTTCTTTCCTTCCGCAGCAGTTTCCTTGGCTGCTGTTTCTTTTGTCGCAGTTCCCTTGGAGTTGGTCTTTTGAGCATCCTTCTCTGCCTGTCGTCCTGCTCCGTCCAATCCAAAATGTTCACGTACCTTCGCTTCTATTTCAGCACAAATCTCCGGATTATCCTTGAGATACTGCTTTGTATTCTCACGGCCCTGGCCAATCTTCTGTCCATTGTATGCATACCATGCACCGCTTTTATTAACGATATCCACCTCTGCGGCCAAATCGACAATATCTCCAACAGTAGATATGCCTTCTCCAAACATAATATCAAACTCCGCCTCTTTGAACGGAGGTGCAATCTTATTCTTCACAATCTTCACGCGCGTACGGTTACCAATGACTTCTCCGCCCTGCTTTAAGGACTCAATCCTTCTGACATCCATACGTACGGAAGCATAGAATTTCAAGGCGCGGCCACCCGTTGTTGTCTCTGGATTTCCGAACATAACACCAATTTTTTCACGCAGCTGATTGATAAAAATGACTGTACAATTTGATTTGCTCATGACGCCTGTCAGTTTTCTGAGTGCCTGCGACATTAGTCTTGCCTGTAGTCCCATATGACTGTCGCCCATATCTCCATCTATTTCTGCTTTGGGAACCAAAGCGGCTACGGAGTCCACTACAACGATATCCACAGCTCCGGAACGCACCATGGTCTCAGTAATCTCCATTGCCTGCTCACCATTATCCGGCTGTGAAATATACAGATTATCTATATCTACACCTATGTTCTTGGCATATACCGGATCAAGTGCATGCTCTGCATCAATGAATCCTGCAATGCCGCCTCTCTTTTGAACTTCGGCAATCATATGCAACGTAACTGTTGTCTTACCACTGGACTCAGGTCCATAAATTTCAATCACTCTGCCCTTGGGAATACCGCCCAATCCAAGTGCAACATCAAGACTTAATGATCCCGTAGGAGTCGTCTCTACATTCATATTTGCACCTGAATCTCCTAATTTCATGACTGAGCCCTTTCCAAACTGCTTTTCAATCTGTGCAAGCGCCGCGTCCAATGCTTTCATTTTATCGTCTTTTTCCATGTGAATTCTCCTTCTCATCAAGAACATTTGTTCTTTCATTATAATAAAACGTTTGTTCGGTTTTGTCAACCACTTATTTATGTTTCCTTTCAAACACCATTAAATCATATATGCTGTCCAATAAAAAGCCCACCTTCATACATTCTATTCATTTTAAAAATTGAAAACAGGCCGACATGCCGGACATTCTTCAGAATTACTACCCACAGGCAAAATAATAGCACAGATGTCTATAATAATCAATAGACGCCTGTGCTGTTTACCTTTGAAAAGCTTTCCGATTTATTTATCCTTTTTTCCAAATGTAATCTCACTGAAATACTCAAGAATACAAAGCCGCATCAACGTCAATGCTGCAGATACCGTATTTTCACGTATCTTTGCCCTGTTGCCGCTGAAATGATATTCCTTTGTTGTTACCTTGCCGCATACGTTACATGCAATATATACAAGTCCTACCGGCTTTTCCTCAGTCCCTCCGTCTGGTCCTGCAATGCCTGTTACAGCAATACATACATCAGACTTCGTAAAAAAGGTACCGCCCTTTGCCATTTCCTTCGCAGTCTGCTCACTGACTGCCCCATACTTGGAAAGTGTCCCTTTTTTCACGCCAAGACGATTTCTCTTTGCCTTATTGGAATACGTGATCATTCCTTCCTTGAAAACCTCAGACACACCGGGTACATTAATCAGTCTTGCAGCAAGCATTCCGCCCGTACAGGATTCTGCCGTACAAAAAGTTAAATGATTTTTCTCCAACAGGTCTACAACAGCAGCTTCCAATGTCACATCCGGATTGGTTGTATAAATGTAGGAGCCAATCCTGCTCTTCAACTCCTTGACAACCGGCTTCGTCAGCTTTTTAGCTTCCTTTTCATTCTCCGCCATTGCCGTTACACGCAGATGCACCTCACCGGTTTTAGCATAGGGTGCCAAGGTCGGATTTGCAGTCTCCATCAGATCCTTAACCATTTCCTCAACCTGACTTTCTCCCATTCCGCAAATCTTGACCACCTGGGAGCAGATCGTATCAGGTGTCTTCTGATTCAGATATTCGGATACATCCTTCTGAAACATCGGAACCAGTTCATTCGGCGGGCCGGGCAGTAAGATGACTGTCTTTCCATCCTGTTCCATGATTACACCGGGAGCCGTACCATTGTCATTGTGTAATATAATCGCGCCCTCAGGAATCATAGCCTGCTTCCAGTTATTATCTGTCAATGGCAGTCCGCGCTTTTCAAAAAAGTGTTTGATACTTTCCTTGGATTCCTCATCCATGTACATTGTTTTCCCAAGTACCTTCGCTGCAACCTCTTTGGTCAGATCGTCCCCAGTCGGTCCAAGTCCGCCCGACAGGATAATGATATCTGACCGCTTCAATGCCGTTGTCAGAGTCTCCGTTAAGCGTTCTTCATTATCGCCGACCGTAGTCTGATAGTAGCATGATAAACCAAGATATGCACACTGCTCTGCCAGATAAGCTGCATTTGTATTGACAATATTACCAAGCAATATCTCTGTTCCGACAGATATTAATTCTACAACCATGCTTTCACTCCTCTTTTGCGCTTAAAACACCTTTGTTCTTAACTAAATAATCAATCAGTGATACAACCGTCAGTATCAGCGCAATCCATACAAATACGGCAGTTACCACCTGTACTGCACTACTTTGGATATCTGCAATCAAAAGAATAATCATCAGCATTTGAAATACCGTCTTAAATTTTCCCCAATAGCTGGCCGCAATCACCACACCATTATCGGAAGCAATCAGCCTGAAGCCGCTGATAATAAACTCTCTGCTAATGATGATAATTACCATCCAGGCCGCCAGTCTGTCCATTTCTACCAGGCAAATCATAGCAGAGCATACGAGCAGCTTATCCGCAAGAGGATCCATGAACTTACCGAAGTTCGTCACAAGATGATACTTTCTCGCAAGATAACCGTCCAGCCAATCCGTCATGCTTGCCAAGATAAAAATAGCAAGTGCAATCCACTTATCCGCGCCTCCCGTAATGTCCGCAAGCATAAATACTACAAAAAAAGGAATCATGCATACTCTGAGCAATGTCAGCTTATTCGGTAAATTCATAATACTCCTCCTTAACAATTAGGTTCTAAATGAGTTCTCCGATCAAATCATATTCATGAGCTCCCGTAATACGGACACGGACAAAATCCCCACTCATAAGTTCCTGATCTGTATTGATAAACAAATAGCCGTCTACATTTGGTGCATCCATATAGGTACGTGCAACATATGCATTTTCCTCTACTACCTTGCCTTCTATAAATGCCTCTATCTCTTGTCCGACCATATTGTCTGCATGGTCAAAAGCAATTTCCTGCTGCAGCTCCATAAGCTCTGCCTGACGTTCTTTTTTACATTCTTCGCTGATCTGCTCCGGCATATCTGCTGCTGGAGTATTTTCCTCCGGTGAATAAGTGAACACGCCTAATCGCTCAAATTCCATCTCATCCACAAAATCCATCAACTGTTCATGTTCTTCCTGCGTTTCTCCCGGAAAACCGGTAATCAAAGTCGTTCGCAGACAAATATCCGGAATAGCTTTTCTTAACCTTCCAATCGTATCCCGCAGCTGTGCATTGTTCGTCCGACGTCCCATACGAGTCAGGATATGATCGGCAGCATGCTGAATCGGCAAATCAAGATAATGACACACCTTCGATTCTTCCTTGATGACCTGTATCAGTTCGTCTTCAATTTCTTCCGGATAACAGTACATGATGCGAAGCCATTTGATATTCTCGATTTCTGCCAGCCTTCTCAACAGCTCCGGCAGCGATTTCTTTCCATATATATCCTTGCCGTAAAGTGTTGTTTCCTGTGCAATCAAAATCAATTCGCGTACACCCGCATCCGCAAGCTCTCTCGCTTCCGTCACAAGACGCTCCATCGGAACACTTCTGAAATGCCCTCTGAGCTGCGGAATAACACAATAGGTACAATGCTTGTCACAGCCCTCCGCGATTTTCAAATATGCATAATATCCGCCCGTTGTCAGTATACGCTTGGTATCCGGCAGGGGAAGTGCCTCCTCGGAAGCAAATCGATCGCCGTCCATACCACCCAGCACTGCTTCCATAGCCTCCACAATCTGATCATACGCTGTCGTTCCGACAATGGCATCCACTTCCGGAAGTTCTTTCTCTATTTCTGCCCTGTATCTCTGTGCAAGACACCCGGTCACGATCAGTGCCCGACAGTGCCCGACCTCCGGTTTCTTATATTCCGCCATATCGAGAATCGTCTGGATGCTTTCTTCCTTGGCATCATGAATAAAGCAGCACGTATTAATGACAATCACGTCTGCTTCTGCTTCATCATCTGTAAATTCATAGCCCCGGTCACGCAGGAGTCCCAGCATAACCTCTGAATCCACCAGATTCTTATCACATCCTAATGAGATAAAAATAATCTTCATTCTTACAATAAATCCTCTGAATCGCCAACTACCTTAACTTTACCTGTATTGACCTCTTCAATTGCTACAGAAAGAGGCTTCTTTCCTTTTGAAGGAACCAGCGTGCGAGAGCCGTCAATAATCTGTCTGGCTCTTTTTGAAGTTGCCAGCACGATGGAATATCTGCTGTTGACTACCGGATGTTCTCCTTCTTCTACCTCACTGTTTACTACTTTCATTAAATCTGTATAAGACGGATGTAACATAATCCATTCTCCTTTCCCGAGTCGATCTGATCGCTCTATTCAAAGAATTCCTTGAATTCTTGTTTTATGGTTTCTATGGTTTCCTGATTTCTCTTTGTGGCATAATGCGCACTGACAATCGTTCCGTGCAGCCGCTCTACGCATGCATCAATCTGGTCATTTACCACCAGAAAATCGTATTTCTCGATATCCTCCGCTTCCTGCATTCCCCGCTGCATTCGAGAGGTAATGACCTCCGGTGTCTCGGTTCCTCTTTCAACAAGTCTTCTATGCAATTCCGTCACACTCGGCGGCATCACAAACAGCAATAAGGAGTCCGGATATTTTTCCTTGATGATCAATGCTCCCTGTGTCTCAATCTCTAAAATAACATCCTTGCCCGCAGCAAGCTGCTCCTCTACATAAAACTTTGGTGTTCCGTAATAATTTCCGACATAGCAGGCATGCTCCAACAATTCATCCTTTGCAATCATCTGTTCAAACTGATTCTTATCCATGAAAAAATATTCCCTGCCATGCACCTCTCCCGGCCGCGGCTGTCTGGTCGTTGCCGATACGGAAAAAGCATAATTGTCATATCTTCTCATCAGTTCCTTCATCAATGTCCCCTTACCGGAACCGGCAAAACCTGATACCACTAAAAGGATTCCCCTGTGATTCATTCCATTCCCTCACTTTTACTCAATATTTTGGATTTGCTCTCTGACCTTCTCAATCTCGGTCTTCAGATCAATCGCTTTGTTTGAAGTATCCAGATCATTTGATTTGGAAAGAATCGTATTTGCTTCCCTGTTCATCTCCTGTGCAATGAAGTCAAGCTTACGTCCGACACTGCCACCCTCTTGCAGAGTAGCCTTAGTATGCTCAATGTGACTGCGCAGTCTGACGATTTCTTCATCCACACAAATCTTGTCCGCAAAGAGTGTAACCTCTGTCAATATCCTGTTTTCATCTAGCTGTGCATCTCCGAGAAGCTCCTTAACCTTATCCTCCAGCTTCGTATGATATGCCTTCAGAATCTCTGGTGAACGTTCAGAAATATAATCCACCTGCTCCAGCATGCCATCCAGTTTGCCGATCAGATCATTCTTCAGATTTTCACCCTCAGTAATTCTCGTCTCCACAAATGCCTCAGCTGCTCCCTTAACCGCTTTTTCAAGGCTCTTCCAGATTTCTTCCTCATTAATATCCAGTTCCTCCATGGATAAAACCTCAGGATATCTGGATAACGTAGATACACGTATGTCGCTCTCCAGTGAGAACTCCTCCGCCATCTGCGCAAGGTATTTCATATATTCTTTTGCAACGTCCTGATTGTACTTAACGGAAATATTATTCTCGGTAAAATCCTCATATGTGATGAAAATATCTACTTTTCCGCGTTGAATATAGTTTTTCAGTGTATTTCTGATAGAAGATTCGAAGAAGCTGAACTTCTTCGGCATCTTGAGATTCACGTCAAGATATCTGTGATTGACAGCCTTCATTTCTACAGTGAACTTACGGCTGGTATCGGATACCTCACAGCGTCCGAATCCTGTCATGCTCTTAATCATCGTCGTTCTCCTTCATGTCACAACCCCGGTTGCGTACTTCATTATATTATAGTGCAATAAAACTTTTGCGTCAAGGCGAATTCACCCGCCGATTGTAACAATTCCTCGGCTGTGTTATACTTTGAAACAGAATAAGTTAGAAACGAGGACAACACTATGGCTTTGGACGGAATCACAATTGCCAATCTGGTATATGAATTAAATCAAGCACTATCAGATGGCAGAATTTATAAAATAGCACAGCCTGAAAATGATGAACTGCTGCTTACCATAAAAAACAACGGAGGTCAGCAGCGTTTATTGATTTCTGCCGGTGCTTCTCTTCCATTTTTATACCTGACTGAAACAAATAAGCCCAGTCCCATGACTGCGCCTAATTTTTGTATGCTGCTGCGAAAACATATTCAGAATGGCCGTATCCTTTCCATTACCCAGCCCGGTCTGGAACGTATTGTCCGTTTTGAGATTGAGCATCTGAATGAGCTTGGAGACCTTTGTAAGAAAACACTCGTTATTGAAATCATGGGAAAACACAGCAATATCATCTTTTTGGATGATAAAAATATGATCATCGATAGTATTAAGCATATTTCTGGTGCTGTCAGTTCCGTGCGTGAGGTGCTGCCCGGACGTGATTACTTCATTCCTGAAACACAGGATAAAAGCGATCCGCTGCTGCTGACGGATGCTGCTTCCTTTACTGCTGTAGTAAGTCAAAAACCCATGCCGCTTGCCAAGGCAGTTTATTCTTCTTACACAGGCATCTCGCCTGTGATTGCAGAAGAAATCTGTTTTCGTGCCTCAGTTGATTCGGCACAGCCTGCAAATTCCTATGATGAGGACACACTGACTCATGTCGGCAACCATTTGCTCTGGCTGATGGAAGATGTAAAAGCATGCAGCTTCCATCCCAATATCGTATACGAAAATAATATTCCCATAGAATTTGCTTCTGTGCTCCTGCAGCAATACGCAGACTGCCAATGTCTGGAAGAAGTTTCTATTTCCAAGGTGCTGGAAACCTTTTATTCTACCAAAAATGTAATTACACGTATTCGTCAGAAATCCGTTGATCTGCGAAAGATTGCCCAAACTGCACTGGAACGCAATACTAAGAAATATGATCTGCAGCTAAAGCAGCTGCGTGATACGGAAAAGAAAGACAAATACAAAGTATACGGCGAATTGATCAACACTTATGGATACAATCTTGAGCCGAACTGTAAGTCATTTGAAGCATTAAACTATTATACAAACGAAATGCTTTCCGTTCCGCTTGACCCAACACTGACTCCGAGTGAAAACGCGAAAAAATATTTTGATAAATATAATAAGCTGAAACGAACAGACGAAGCACTGACCACTCTGATCAAGGAAACACAGGATGAGATTACACATTTGGAATCTATTTTGACTTCTATGGATATTGCACTGTTGGAATCTGATCTGGTACAGATCAAGGAAGAATTAACGGAAAGCGGCTATATCAAGCGGCATGGAAAAGCAGGCGCAAAAAAAGAAAAAGTGACCAGCAAGCCCTTTCACTATATCAGCAGTGACAGCTATGACATCTATGTAGGAAAGAACAATTATCAAAATGAGGAGTTGACATTTAAATTTGCTTCCGGAAATGACTGGTGGTTTCACGCAAAGGGTATTCCGGGATCACATGTTATTTTAAAAGTAAACGGTGACACGGAATTACCGGATCGTGCATTTGAGGAAGCCGGACGACTGGCGGCGTTCTATTCTAAGGGACGCGGACAGGAAAAGGTGGAAATTGATTATACACAGAAGAAAAATGTAAAGAAACCGAGCGGTGGAAAGCCGGGATTTGTGGTGTATTATACGAATTATTCGTTGGTGGTTGATGGAGAGATTGAGGGACTGGTGGAAGTTTGAGATAAAGAAATCGGAAGCTGCTTAGCAAAGAAACTTGCATACAGCTTCCGATTTCTTTTTTGCATGGCTTTAGCCTACTAGCCAGTCATAAAGCTCCTGATACTTTTTGGCGGAGGCGTGCCAGGAAAAGTCGGCAGCCATCGCGCGGTCTATCATTTTGTTCCATTCTCTTTTTTTGTTTAAATATATACTGTGGGCATAACGGATTGTGCGGAGCATTTCATGGGCATTGTAATTCATGAAACTGAAGCCGGTTCCGGTGCTTTCGTACTCGTTGTAGGGCTGGACGGTATCCTTGAGTCCGCCTGTCTCGCGCACGATGGGAATTGTGCCATATCGTAAGGCCATCAGTTGGCTCAGCCCGCAGGGTTCAAACAGTGAGGGCATCAGGAAAGCATCCACAGATGCATAAATCTTGTGGGACAAGGCTTCTGAATAATAGATGTTAGCAGAAACCTTTGTTCCATACTTCCAGTCAAAATGCCTGAACATGTTCTCATAGCGATCCTCACCGGTTCCGAGGATGACAATCTGTACGTCATCTCTGCACAGTTCATCCATAACATATGCTATTAAATCGAAACCCTTCTGATCTGTCAATCGGCTGACCATTCCGATCATGAACTTCTTATCATTCTGTTCCAGCCCCAGTTCCGCCTGCAGCGCACGCTTATTCTTGATTTTTTCCTTGCGAAAATCCACTGCATTATAAGGAAATTCAATGCAGGAATCTGTTTCCGGATTGTATTCCTCGTAATCTATTCCATTCAGGATTCCGCGCAGATCATTTGCTCTCGCACGCATCAGACCATCCAGTCCTTCTCCGTAAAAGGGCATCTTAATCTCCTCAGCATAGGTATTGCTGACAGTCGTAATGGCATCTGCAAAAACCAGTCCGCCCTTCAGCAGATTGGCATCCTTATATGCCTCGAGCTTATCCGGTGTAAAGAAATATTCCGGCAAACCGGTCATGTCCTTAATGGTCTTGACATCCCATGTGCCCTGAAACTTCAGATTATGTATCGTCATAACAGACTTCATATTGGCAAAAAACTCGCCCTCATGAAATCTTTCCTTCATAAATACCGGTATCAATCCTGTCTGCCAGTCATGGCAATGTACAATGTCCGGCTGGAAGCCGATTGCCGGAAGTGCTGCAAGCGCTGCTTTGGAAAAGAAAGAAAATTTTTCAATATCCGCATATATATCACCGTAAGGCTTTGGTCCCGAAAAATAATATTCGTTATCTATAAAGTAAAAAGTAATCCCTTCATACTCCATTTTAAGAACACCCACATATTGTGAACGCCAGGCAAGATCTATATAGAAATGTGTCACATATTCCATCTGATCCTTGAATTCCTGTGAAATGCTCATATATTTCGGCATCATGACCCGGACGTCAAAATACCGCTTATCAAAACACTTTGGAAGAGACCCTACTACATCTGCCAATCCGCCGGTTTTTATAAACGGTACGCTCTCTGATGCCACAAACAGTACTTTTTTCATGTATAATCCTCCCGCTACAGGTTAATATGTTTTGATTATACATCATCCTGACTTTTCTGAAAAGTCTTATCTGTTCATTTTGTACTCTATCCTGATTTTATCTGCAATCATCGCAATGAATTCTGAATTGGTGGGTTTCCCTTTCCCCATATTGATCGTATAACCAAACAATGCATCAATCGTATCCATTTTGCCGCGGCTCCATGCAACCTCGATTGCATGACGGATGGCACGCTCGACACGACTAGGGGTTGTCTGATATTTCTTTGCAATGGTCGGATATAGAATTTTTGTAATCGAGCCGAGCATTTCAATATCATTGACCGACATCATAATTGCATCACGCAGATACTGATACCCCTTGATATGTGCGGGGACACCGATTTCATGTATCATGTTCGTCACATCACTCTCCAAATGCTGTAACTGTGCATTGGCTTCCGGGACGATTTCCCGTGTTCCTGTCATTTCAAGCTGCTTACGGGAACGTCCTTTCTTCATCATCAGGATTCTATTTTTGATGACCTCAGGATCAAACGGTTTCATAATAAAATACTTAGCTCCGATCTGAAAGGCATCCTCTGTAATCTGCTCATCTCCAACCGCCGACAGTATGATAAAATCCGGCTGCTTTTTTATGGAAAAGTCCTTTTTAACACGGCTCATGATCTCCATTCCATCCAGCTTCGGCATAATCAGATCCAGCAGAACGACATCCGGTTCCTTTCGTTTGATGATGTTCAGCGCTTCATCTCCGCTGGAGGCACTCCCCACTACTTCCACATCATTTTCGCTTTTCAGTACATCACTGACCAGCTCCAGCATCCGCCGATTATCATCAAATATCGCAACATTTAGCTTTTCCATCTCTATATTTCTCCTTCATTCTATTATTTGCATGGCCAATACTTTATCAGTATATAAAACTCATCATTTTTCTACAAGTGTGATAATCCGCACTTTCTCCCCCTTTTCAGCATAATCCTATTCATTCAGCATTGTTTCTATAAAAATCCCAAAGCCTTTTGTCGCATCCTGTACAAATACATGGGTAACCGCACCAATAATTTTCCCGTTTTGGATAATGGGTGAGCCCGACATTCCTTGTACAATTCCACCTGTTAATGACAATAATCGCTCATCTGTCACTTT
>CAZABT010000086.1:0-12590 GCA_964483395.1 uncultured Lachnospiraceae bacterium | reverse complement strand
AGAAAATCGTATTGATACATGGGTATACAATGCCATGAAAAATACCATTTCCAGTATGAAGCAGGATGAAGTCATCAAGAGTCGTGATGGTAAGATGACAGTCACAGTGCAGGAAGATGAGGTTGTGGCAGGCTCTAATGACCTGATTCTGGAGCAGAAAGAAGAGGTTATAGAGATCAAATCTCTGACAGAAGAGATCATGGAGCATATTGGAACGATTTATGACCAGTACGGAATTGAGATCATGGCAGTGGAGGTCAAGAAGCTGGATTTGCCGGACGATAATAAGCAGGCGGTCTATACCCGTATGATTTCAGAGCGTGAGAATATTGCAGCACAGTATATTGCAGAAGGACAATCTGAGGCAAAGATTATTCAGAATACAACAGACAAAGAGGTATCTATCAAATTGTCTGAAGCAGAGGCAAAGGCTGAGCAGCTGATTGCGGAAGGTGAGGCAGAATACATGAATATCCTTTCCGATGCATATAATGATGCCAGCAAGAGTGAGTTTTACAGCTTTGTGCGATCCCTGGATGCAGCAAAGGCAAGTATGAAGGGCAGCGGAAGCAAGACGTTGATCCTGCCTGCAGATTCTCCGATTGCAGAAGTATTTATGGGTACCGGAAATTCATCGGTTCATGTGCAGAACGCAGTGGTTCCTTCAGCCACAGCAGAAGAATAGAGAGTGAAAAGAGGCAAACTATATGATTTCAGAAAAAATGGTTGATTTGGTAAAAAACAGTTCTGTCATTCGTGCGATGTTTGAAGAGGGACAGAAGATGGCAGCAATTTACGGCGCGGAGAATGTTTATGACTTTAGTCTTGGCAATCCCAATGTGGCGCCTCCGGCAGCGGTTGCAAAGACCATCAAAGAACTGGTGGATGAGGATTCGCAGAGACTGCATGCTTATATGAGCAATGCAGGTTTTGAGGATGCCCGTGAAGCGATCTGTGCATCATTGAATCGCAGATTTGACACACATTTTGCGGCAGAGAATATCATTATGACGGTCGGTGCGGCAGGAGGACTGAATGTTATTTTCAGAGCACTGCTGAACCCGGAGGATGAGGTTATTACCTTTGCCCCTTATTTCGGAGAATACAGAAGCTATGTACGCAATTACGACGGAAAGCTGATTGCCATTGAGCCGGATACAACTACTTTTCAGCCGAATCTGGATGAATTTGAAAAGGCAATTACCCAAAAGACGAAAGCAGTTTTAATCAATACACCGAATAATCCGACAGGTGTCGTATATTCTGAGGCTACCATTCAGAAGCTGGCCGCTGTGCTGGAAAAGAAGCAGGCTGAGTTCGGTACGGAAATCTATCTGATCTCCGATGAACCGTACAGAGAGCTTGTATATGATGGAGCATTTGTTCCATATCTGACGAAGTATTACAAAAATACAATTGTAGGCTATTCCTTCAGCAAATCTTTATCATTGCCGGGAGAACGTATTGGCTATCTCGTTATTCCGAGTGAGATTGATGATTACAAGATGGTACAGGGAGCCGCAAATGTGGCAAATCGTATCCTTGGCTATGTCAACGCACCGTCTATGTTCCAGCTGGTTGTGGCCAAGTGTGTGGATGAGAAGACGGATGTAGCTTATTATGACCGTAACCGGGAGACAATCTATAACGGGCTGCAGGAGCTGGGCTTCGAGTGCATCAAGCCTGAAGGAGCCTTTTATCTGTTCGTAAAGTCTCCGATTGAGGATGAGAAGGTATTTTGCGAAATGGCCAAGAAGTATCATCTGCTGATTGTGCCGGGCTCCTCCTTTGGCTGTGCAGGATTTGTGAGAATTGCATATTGTGTATCTTATGAGACAATTGTAAATTCTCTGCCTAAATTTAAGGAGCTTGCGCAGGAAATAGGCATTTGCTGATCACAGAATGATTCAAACGGCTATGAAGTGTTGTGGATCTCAAGGAGAAATTATATGAGTTGGGAAGATAATATACGTCGAGTGGAGCCTTATGTACCGGGCGAACAGACGAAGAATCCTGCTATTATCAAATTGAATACAAATGAATGTCCCTATCCGCCTTCTCCCAAAGTGGAGCAGGCAATCAGGGAGTTTGATGTGGAACGTCTCCGGCTTTATCCGGATCCTAAGGTGTCAGAGCTGAACGAAGCATGGGCGGCATACTGCCATCTGAAACCGGAGCAGGTATTTTCGGGGGTCGGCTCGGATGATGTGCTGGCAATTGCATTTTTAACGTTTTTCTATGGGAAAAAGCCGATTCTGTTTCCGGATATTACATATTCATTTTATGATGTATGGGCAGATCTGTTTCGTATCCCTTATGTAACAAAGGCACTGGACGAGAATTTTCGGATTCGCAAGGAGGATTATAAGACAGAGAACGGTGGTGTCATCATCGCAAATCCAAATGCACCGACCGGTGAGGCAGCAGATCTGGCTGTGATTGAGGATATTATTTGTCATAATCCGGATTCAATTGTGATCGTGGATGAGGCATATGTCGATTTCGGAGCTGTATCAGCAATATCGCTGATTGACAAATATGAAAATCTTCTGGTGGTACAGACCTTTTCCAAGGCATGGGCTTTGGCCGGACTGCGCATTGGCTTTGCTATGGGACAGCCTAAGTTGATTCGCTATATGAATGATGTTAAGTTCTCTTTTAATTCTTATACAATGAATACAGCAGCGATTAAGCTTGGGGCTGCGGCAATTTCAGATACGGAATACATGAAGCAGGTGGTTGGCAGGACTGTAAAAACCAGAGAACGGATCAAGCCGCTGCTGCGTGAATTGGGATTTACATTGGGGGATTCCAGATCCAACTTTGTATTTGTGTCACACAGAACGGTTCCGGCTGCAGAATTATTTCAGATGCTGCGGGAGCATGATATTTTGGTACGCTATTTCAGTAAGCCGGAGCGAATCAGCAATTATCTGCGTATTTCCATCGGAACGGATGAACAGATGGATCGGCTGCTGGAGGTTTTACGGGAATATATAATAAACAGAAACAGTGAAAAGAAAGGGAATACACAATTATGCTGAAAAAATATTTATGGGTTGCGTTTATCTCCATGGTTCCGTTGATTGAACTGAGAGGAGCGATACCGGTTGGTGTCGGATTGGGACTTCCGATTGTGCCGACCTATATTATAGCTGTTCTTGCCAATATGGTGCCGGTTCCGTTTATCTATCTGTTTGCACGCAAAGTATTGGAATGGGGGGCAGATAAGAAATTCATCGGGAAGTTCTTTACTTTTTGCCTTGAAAAGGGAGAAAAGGGAGGAAAGAAGCTGCAGTCTACAGCCGGTAAAGGATTGTTTATAGCTCTGCTGATCTTTGTCGGCATACCGCTTCCGGGCACAGGCGCATGGACGGGAACATTGGCGGCAAGTATTTTGGATATGGACTTTAAATCAAGTGTTTTTGCGGTACTTGGCGGAGTGCTGCTGGCAGGAATCATCATGGGTCTTGCAAGTGCAGGACTGTTCGGAGCCATAGGGGCATTGCTTTAGGAGTTAGTTTATGGAGGCGTATACAGGGTTCGCAAGCGTTTATGATATGTTTATGGATGATATTCCGTATGAGGATTGGTGTGCGTATGTCTGCGGACTGCTGCACGAACACCGTATTACGGAGGGTATCCTGCTGGAGCTGGGCTGTGGTACGGGAAAATTTACCGAGCTGATGGCACGTCAGGGATATGATATGATCGGCGTGGACAATGCCGAGGAGATGCTTTCAATCGCAATGGAACGCAAAGCAGCATCGGGAGCGGATATACTGTATCTGCTGCAGGATATGCGCGAATTTGAATTATATGGGACCGTTGCAGCAGTCATCAGTATCTGCGACAGTATGAATTATATCACCGGAGAAGAGGATTTATTGCAGGTGTTCAGGCTTGTGAATAATTATCTGGACCCCGGTGGTTTGTTTATTTTTGATTTGAATACGGAACACAAGTATCAGGAAATACTTGCAGACAATGTGTTTGCGGAAAATCGTGATCAGGGAAGCTTTATTTGGGAAAACTTCTATGATGAGGAGAGCAGGATCAATGAGTATGATCTGACCTTGTTCATCAGAGAGCAGAAGGACGGCAGTGAGCCTGCGGCGGCCGATGAGATACAGGCTTGCGGAGAGCTGTATCGAAGATATGAGGAGACACATTATCAGCGTGCCTATCGGTTTGAGGAAGTACAGACGCTGCTGGAGCAGGCAGGCATGAAGCTGATAGCAGTGTATGATGCCTTTACCCGGGAACCGGCCAAAGCAGACAGCGAACGGATCTATATCATTGCACAGGAGTGTGAAAAGTGAAAAAACAGGATATTCAGTTAAACAATGGGGACTATATCATACGTGCGGCAGCCGCGAATGGCCAGATCAGGGCATTTGCTGCCACGACAAGAGAGCTTGTAGAGGAAGCCAGAAGCCGGCATGACACAAGTCCGGTAGTCACTGCGGCATTAGGCAGATTTTTGACGGCGGGAGCCATGATGGGGACGATGCTGAAGGGTGAGAAGGATTTGCTGACATTGCAGATCAGCGGCAGCGGTCCGATGAAGGGCATGACAGTGACTGCGGACTCTAAGGCAAATGTGAAGGGCTATGCATATGAGCCGGTGGTGATGCTTCCGGCAAACAACAGGGGAAAGCTGGACGTTGCCGGAGCAGTCGGACAGGGAATACTCAGTGTGATTAAGGATATGGGAATGAAAGAGCCTTATAATGGGCAGACTGTCCTGCAGACAAGTGAAATTGCCGAGGATTTGACATACTATTTTGCAACCTCTGAGCAGGTTCCGTCCTCCGTGGGCCTTGGGGTGCTGATGGAGAGGGATAACACAGTCAGACAGGCGGGCGGCTTTATCATACAGCTAATGCCGTTTGCTGCTGATGCGGTGATTACGGCACTGGAGCAGAGACTTTCAGAGGTACAGTCGGTGACGGCTCTGTTGGATTCCGGTAATACTCCTGAAATGATCTTAGAGCACCTGTTAGGAGGGCTGGATGGCAGTGAGGTCGAGATCATGGATCGAATTCCAACGCGATTTTACTGCAATTGTGATAAAAAAAGGGTTGAAAAGGCAATCATCAGTATCGGACGTCATGATATTCAGGAAATGATCGAGGATGGTCAGGAAATAGAAGTGAAATGTCATTTTTGTAATACGGCTTATCAATTCAGTATAGACGAATTGAAGGGCATTTATACACAGGCAAAGCAAAGGTAATCAAAGCATTGCTTACCGGAACAGGAAGGTTTGGAGGGCAGGATTATGCAGAACGGATTTATTAAGGCAGCGGCGGTTACACCTAAGATCAAGGTGGCTGATCCGAAGTATAACGGAACAGAGATTTGCCGTCTGATGGAAGAAGCAGCACAAAAGGGTGCCAAGATCATAGTATTTCCGGAGCTGTGTCTGACAGGCTATACCTGCGGAGATTTATTTTTGCAGAATCTGCTTTTGAGTGAGACCAAGAAAGAACTAAAGCGCATTGTGACTGCAACAGCGGATCTGGATGCACTTGTGTTTGTCGGATTGCCTTTAGAGCATGCGGGTAAGCTGTATAATGTGGCAGCAGTGCTCTTTGACGGAGAACTGCGTGCATTGATTCCGAAGGCCAATATTCCGAATTATTCAGAGTTTTATGAGGCGAGACATTTTACGGCGGGACCGAGAGAAGCTGATTGGATAGAATTTGATGGAAAACAGGTGCTCTTTGGGACGGACATCCTGTTTGAGAGCAAGGAGATAGAGGGTTTATCGATTGCAGCAGAGATCTGTGAGGATTTGTGGGTGCCAAACCCTCCCAGCACGGAACATGCAATGGGAGGCGCAACGGTAATCGTGAATTTGTCAGCCAGCAATGAGACAGTCGGCAAGGATGCATACCGCAGATTGTTGGTAGAGTCGGCGTCTGCCCGTTTGCTGTCTGCATATATCTATGCGAGCGCGGGTGAAGGGGAATCAACACAGGATCTGCTATTCAGCGGACATAATCTGATTGCAGAAAACGGTGTTTTGCTTGCAGAGTCTCCGTGCTTCACCAACCAGATACTTTATGCAGATCTTGATATATTCAGACTGCGCAGTGAGCGCAGAAGAATTAATACATTTTTGACAGAGGGAAGAGAATGCTATCATATTGAGGAGATTGCATTCGGTCAGGAAGTCTGCAGGCTGGAGAGACTGTTTGACAGCAGACCCTTTGTGCCATCGGATGAAAAGCAGCGCAGCGAAAGGTGCAATGCAATTTTAAATATTCAATCCCTTGGTTTAAAGAAGCGGTATGAACACATCGGATGTAAGCAGGCTGTGATCGGAATTTCAGGAGGGCTGGATTCTACGCTTGCATTGCTTGTGACGATCCGAACCTTTGATATGCTGGGACTCAGTCATGAGGGGATTTGTGCAGTGACAATGCCCTGCTTTGGAACGACAGACAGAACCTATCATAATGCATGTGTATTGGCAGAAAAGCTCGGGGCAACACTTCGTGAAATTGATATTAAGGCTTCCGTAACACAGCATTTCCAAGATATCTCTCATGATATCAATACGAGAGATATCGTCTATGAGAATGGGCAGGCACGCGAAAGAACGCAGATTCTGATGGACATAGCCAATGAGGTCGGAGGACTGGTCATCGGAACAGGTGATATGTCTGAGCTGGCACTTGGCTGGGCGACCTATAATGGCGACCACATGTCCATGTATGGCGTCAATGCCGGTGTACCAAAGACACTGGTACGTCATTTGGTACGTTTTTATGCAGATACCTGCAGTGATAAGAGTCTGAGGACGGTTCTGTATGATATACTGGATACGCCGGTCAGTCCGGAACTGCTTCCTCCGGCAGATGGCGTGATTTCACAAAAGACAGAAGACATCGTGGGCCCTTATGAGCTCCACGACTTCTTCTTATACTATATGCTTCGTTTCGGGTACGAACCGCAGAAGATTTATCGTATAGCGCAGCTGGCTTTTGCAGGTGAATATGACGATGCAACAATTTTAAAATGGCTGCGTACCTTCTACTATCGTTTTTTCAGCCAGCAGTTCAAACGCTCCTGCCTGCCGGATGGTCCTAAGGTTGGTTCCGTGGCAGTGTCTCCGCGCGGGGATCTGCGCATGCCGTCAGATGCGGAGAGCCGTATCTGGAAGGAGCAGCTGGAACAGTTATAGTCTTTTTGCCGGGTGCTACTCAGTGAGTGCGGTGCTTTTGGCCTGTGTCAGTGCAGAATCGATTGCTTCGATCAGTACCATGGAGGTGTATTTATTGTCATCTGCATACGTGATGCCTTCTAATGACTGATGTTCATAGACCTGCGTGATCAAATCGTCGAAGGAAGGTGCAATCAGAGGGTACATGGTTGCGACTGCATCATCGAGATTGACCAGCCGGATGGCATTGATATTATTTTCGTCCACGGCAACTTCGATATTTAAAACTGCATTGTTAAGTACAATTGACGAGGTATAGACGCCGGGAACATATGTAGATACTGCTTCGGAATCAATGGCTTTGGTCTCATGGGAAGCCCCTTCTTGAACGGTGTTTTCATTTTTGGGTAGAAACATGAAGATCAGAAGCAGGATCAACAGGATTCCTAACGCAACGAAAATTCCCGTATAGATCAATTCCTTGGAATGAAGGACAATGATTTTTGTTTTGGCACTCAAAATAAGTCCCTCCGAGCTGTTTTTCTTTATATATCATATTCATGGCAGGATTAATAAAGAACAAAGCTTTGAGAACATCATTGACAATTTGGCGGGGGATTGTTATGATGTGTGGGAACAATGGCGTTCTCACAAGGCGATATATAGCATATCGCTGTTATGAGAGCGCTTTTTTGGAATATACGGGGATAACCAAAAAAGGAGAAAGACTATGAATCATTATTCAAAAGAAGACATTATGCGAATTGTGGAAGAGGAGGACATAGAATTTATCCGCCTGCAGTTTACCGATATTTTCGGGAATCTGAAAAATGTAGCAATTACATCCAGTCAGCTGGAAAAGGCATTGAGCAACAAATGTATGTTTGATGGTTCCTCTATAGAGGGATTTGTCAGAATTGAAGAATCTGATATGTATTTGTATCCGGATTTGGATACTTTCTGTATCTTCCCATGGAGACCACAGCAAGGCAAGGTTGCAAGACTGATCTGTGATGTATACAATCCGGATGGAACACCTTTTGAGGGAGATCCGCGTTATATATTGAGAAGAGAACTTCAGAAAATACAGGAGATGGGTTACAGCTTTGATGTAGGACCTGAATGCGAATTTTTCCTGTTTCATTCAGATGAAAACGGTCTGCCGACAACGATTACACACGAGAAGGCAAGCTATTTTGATCTTGGGCCGGTAGATTTGGGAGAAAATGCAAGACGTGACATGGTCTTGACTTTGGAGGATATGGGATTTGAGGTTGAGGCATCTCATCATGAGGTAGCACCTGCCCAGCACGAAATAGATTTTAAATATGATGAAGCATTAAGAACGGCAGATAATATTATGACCTTTAAGCTGGCTGTGAAGACAATTGCAAAGCGCCATGGTCTGCATGCAACATTCATGCCGAAGCCGAAAACCGGTATATGTGGTTCGGGAATGCATACGAATATGTCTCTGACCAAGGATGGAAAAAATGTCTTCTGCGATCCGGACGGTGAACTTGGACTCAGCAGGGAAGCCTATTATTTTATTGGCGGTATTATGAAGCATATTAAGGGAATGGCCGCTATTACCAACCCTTTGGTCAATTCCTACAAAAGACTTGTGGCAGGATATGAAGCACCGGTCTATATTGCATGGAGCTGTAAAAACAGAAGTCCCTTGATCCGCATTCCGGCATCCCGCGGAGCAGGAACCAGAGTCGAGCTCAGAAGTCCTGATCCGTCTTGTAATCCATATTTGACATTGGCACTTTGTCTGGCAGCAGGCATGGATGGCATCAAGAATCAGATCATGCCGCCGGCTGGGGTAGAAGGAAATATTTTTGAGATGACAAACGAGGAACTGCGCAGCAATCAGATCGAAGAGCTTCCGACCAGCCTGATGGAAGCATTGCAAGAGATGGAAGCGGATACTTTTGTAAAAGAGGTGCTTGGAGAGCATATTTATAAAAAGTATGACGAAGCGAAGCGCGAGGAGTGGAATACTTACTGTACAAAGGTCACACAATGGGAACTTGACGAATACTTATATAAGTTTTGATCACGTCTTGATGAATGAAAATAGTCAGGGGGTGATGTGTGTTTGGTAAACGTAATTGTAGTATTTCCAAAAATGGAAGATGCTCAGAACATACGAAACTTTCTTGTCCGCAGTGGTATCAATGTGCTGGCTGTCTGTACCTCAGGCGCACAGGCATTGCAGTATACAGATGATCTGGATGACGGCATCATCGTGTGCGGATATAAATTTACCGATATGATGTATTCTGAGCTGCATGAATATCTGCCGCAGCATTTTGAAATGCTTTTGGTAGCGTCTCAGCATCTGCTGCAAAATTGTATGGACAACGACATTGTATGTGTTACAATGCCTATTAAGGCACATGATTTAATCAATACCATATCCATGATATCCCAGACCATCACGCGCCGCCGCAAGAAGCTGAACCTGAAGCCAAAGGGAAGAAACGGTGAGGATAAGCAGGTACTGTCGGAGGCCAAGCAGCTGTTGATGGACAGAAACAACATGACGGAGGATGAAGCACACCGCTATATTCAAAAGTGCAGCATGGATACCGGAACGAACATGGTGGAGACAGCACATATGGTTTTGACGTTGATGCAGTAGTGACAGGGAGGGGGAACAGCATGAAATTTACGAAGATGCATGGATTGGGAAATGACTATGTGTATTTCAACTGCTTTGAACAGAAGATAGAAGGTAAAAGTGAACTGACAAGGCGGGTCAGCAACCGGAATTTCGGAATAGGCGGAGATGGAGCTATTTTTATCAATCCGTCGGCAGATGCCGATTGTGAGATGGAGATGTATAATGCTGACGGCTCCCGCTCAGAAATGTGCGGCAACGGCATTCGTTGCGTTGCAAAGTATGTTTATGATAACGAAATCATAAATCAAACAGAAATCAGCATTATTTCTGCGGGAAAGATTAAGTACCTGACACTATATTTAAGGGATGCGAAGCCGGGAGAGCAGAGTAATCGTGGAAAGGTAGTCGATACTGTAAGAGTTGATATGGGAGAGCCGGAAACGATAGCTGAGAAGATACCGGTCATCTCTAAGAACGAAAAAGCGATTGATGAACCGCTTGAAGTAGATGGCAGACAGTATCAGATGACCTGTGTCTCTATGGGAAATCCTCATGCGGTCATATTTGTAGATGATGTCGCAAATTTTCCGGTGACCGAGACAGGGCCGAAATTTGAGTGTCATCCGGCATTTCCAAACCGTATCAACACGGAATTTGTTGAGGTACTCAACAGAAATACAGTAAAGATGCGAGTATGGGAGCGAGGTACGGGCGAAACGCTTGCCTGCGGAACCGGTTCCTGTGCGACAGTGGTGGCTTGTATTTTGAACGGTTTGACAGACACATCGGTAACTGTTAAACTGCTTGGTGGAGATTTGCAGATTGAGTGGGATAAAATCAAAAACAGAGTTTATATGACCGGAAGTGCAACAACAGTTTTTACCGGAGATTATATAGATTGAAGCAGGAGGGCGAGAATCATATGTTTAAAGTGAATGAAGATTATTTGAAATTACGTGGCAGTTATTTGTTTTCCAATATTGGAAAAAAGGTAAGTGCTTTTGCAGCGGCAAATCCGGATGCGCCAATTATCAAGATGGGCATCGGAGATGTAACCCAGCCGCTTGTACCGGCGATTATCAAGTCTCTGCATGATGCTGTGGATGAGATGGGGCATATTGAGACTTTCCGCGGATATGCACCTGATTTAGGCTATGAATTTTTGCGTAAGGCAATGGCAGACAATGATTATAAGGCAAGAGGCTGTCAGATTGAAGCAGATGAGATTTTCATTTCAGACGGAGCAAAGTGTGATTCCGGTAATATTCAGGAGATATTTGCAAAGGATAATAAGATAGCGGTCTGTGATCCGGTTTATCCGGTCTATGTAGATACCAATGTTATGGCGGGCAGAACCGGCATCTTTGACGAGAAAAGCGAGACATGGAGTGATGTGATTTATATGCCGTGTACAGAGGCTACGAATTTCGCACCGGAGCTGCCGCAGGAAACACCGGATCTGATTTATCTTTGTTTTCCTAATAATCCGACAGGCTCTACGATTACAAAAGCGCAGCTGCAGGAGTGGGTAGATTATGCGAATCGGGTCGGTGCCGTTATCATCTATGATGCGGCTTATGAGGCATATATTTCAGAGGAGGATGTGCCGCATACGATATTTGAGTGCGAGGGAGCAAGGACCTGCGCGATTGAATTGAGATCTTTTTCAAAGAACGCAGGATTTACAGGAACCCGACTTGGCGCGACCGTTATTCCAAAGGATCTGAAGGCAGGAGACGTTATGCTGCATTCACTTTGGGCAAGACGTCACGGGACGAAGTACAACGGTGCTCCTTATATTATTCAAAGAGCCGGAGAGGCAGTTTATACGCCGGAGGGCAAGGCACAGCTCAAAGAGCAGGTAGCATATTATATGAAAAATGCAAAATGCATTATGGATGGCTTGTCATCTGCAGGCTTCAGTGTATCGGGTGGTGTCAATGCACCATATATCTGGATGAAGACACCTGACAAAATGAGTTCATGGGAATTCTTTGATTATCTGTTGGAAAAAGCCAATGTAGTAGGCACGCCCGGTTCAGGATTTGGTCCGAGCGGAGAGGGATATTTCCGTCTGACGGCGTTTAATACCTATGAGAAGACAGTAGAAGCTGTTGAAAGAATGAAGAAACTGTAATTTTGAATCATTGATCCGTGTTCATGGCACGGGGCGGCCCGGCACTCCAAGGAGTGCCGGGCCATGTACCAAATAAGGGAAGTACATTTATTCTACATCCTGCAAAGCATCATAACCCTCTTCGCCGGTGCGAACCTTAATTACGTTTTCGATGTTGGAAACGAAAATCTTGCCATCACCGATGTGTCCTGTGTAAAGGACTTTCTTAGCTGTTTCAATGACTGTCTTAACGGGAACCTTGCATACAACCATCTCGATCTGTACCTTAGGAAGCAGATTGCTTTCAACCTCAGCACCACGGTAGAATTCCGGCTTTCCCTGCTGTATGCCGTATCCAAGCACGTTTGTAACGGTCATGCCTGTGATACCAATGCTGCTCATGGCAGTCTTTAATATATCAAAGCGGTTCTGCTTACATACGATCTCAACCTTTGTAAATCTAAGACCTGAATCATCGCTGGCAACAGAAGGTGTGGATTTCAGCTGCACGGGAACTGCTTCTTCAACCGGTGTGCTGCCTGTAATCTCAGCAGCAAGTGGTTCGTCGACATAGATTTCTTCCATGGTAGAAGAGAAATCTGCATATGCACTGACAAGACCATGCTCTGTTACATCCAGACCAAGAACTTCTTCTTCAACAGAAACGC
>CAZABT010000085.1:0-12706 GCA_964483395.1 uncultured Lachnospiraceae bacterium | reverse complement strand
ATAAATATTTGCCATTTCTATTTCCTCCTATGAAATATAATTTATTGGTAGTAAAGTGAGAACCACTACTAATCAAAATTAACAACACCTTCGCTGCCTCTGGACAGACCGGCAATTCCGGTTCTGGCAAGTTCAAGTATCTGATGACCGTTTAAAAGACTGATAAATGCTTCAATCTTAGCCTGATTTCCCGTCAACTCAATAATCAGCGAGTCCATTGCCACGTCTACAATCTTGGCACGGAATATATCAGCGAGTGCGATAATACTCTGTCTCTGGTCTGCATCTGCCTTGACCTTCAGCATGATCAGCTCTCTGTATACTGATTCTTCCGGTACAAGCTCCTTGATGTTACGGACATCGACCAGTTTAGAAACCTGCTTTTCAATCTGATCCAGAATATCCTCGTCTCCTGTTGTAACAATCGTAATACGCGTAAATCTCGGATCTGCCGTCACACCCGCTGTAATACTCTCGATATTATAGCCGCGGCGGCTGAACAGTCCTGATATACGGCTCAGTACACCTGATGTATTATCAACGATTAATTGAAATACTTTTCTTTGCATGATGCTTCTCCTTCATTTACGATTCAGTCCCATTCACTGCTGCTTAACGATTAAATCTAATTCTAGCAACATTCCGTGGGAATGTCAATGTATGCTTCATTTTCATGTTGTGTATAACTCAAAGTTATACTATACTTCCGTCTCGCTGCATTTCGGTAATGCAAGTGTTCCTGTTCTTGCAATTTCCACAATGCTGACAGATTTCAGCATTTGGATTAACAGCGCTGTTCTTTCCGGCGTGTCACACATTTGTATCAGCATATAACTTTTTGACATGTCTACAATATCAGCCTTTAAGATATCACAGATTTCCATGATATCCTTGCGGTTTGTCTTATTATATTTTACCTTAACCATCATCAGTTCCCTGCTGATGCTGGCACTTTCATCAAAGGTCTTGATCTTTATAACATCGATTTTTTTATTCAACTGCTTCTCAATCTGCTCTATCGTCCGCTTGTCACCGGAAGACACGATTGTAATGCAGGAAACAGCAGGATCATCTGTCTCTCCGACTGCAAGGGAATCAATATTGAAGCATCTTCTTGAGAATAAGCCTGAGACCTTACACAGAACGCCCGATCTGTTCTCAACCAAAACCGAATATATTCTTTTCATACTGTTCTCACCGCTCCTCTCCTATTTCACCAGATCCATCGGATCAATCATGCACTCCATCAGACCCGTTCCGGGCTGATCTAAAAAGGCACGTATTTTTGCCGATATCTCCGTCATATTTTCAATTCTTGTATATTCAATGTCATATGCTGCAGATAATTTTTCAAGATCCGGGCTGCCTGTCAGATCTACCACCGAATAGTGATCACTGTAGGTATAATGCTGATACTCGCGTACCATGCCAAGATAATGGTTATTAAATACAATAATCTTAATCGGTATATGATGCTGCTGTATCGTTGCCAGTTCCATCATGGACATCTGGAAGGAACCGTCACCGCACACGGCAAGTACCTGTCGCTTTTCGCCCAAAGCCTTCTTTGCGCCCATAGCAGCCGGTATGGAATATCCCATCGTTCCCATACCACCGGAGGTCAGAAATCTTCCCTTTTTCACCACATGATATGCACATGACCAAATCTGATTTTGTCCGACATCTGCCACGTAAACTGCATCCTCATCCAGTTCTCTGGAAAGCGCTCCTATAAAATTTTCCGGATCTACATAATTTCTGTTTGGCTTTCTTTTAATGACCATTGTTTCACGATACAGATTCAGCGTATTGACCCATAAATCATGCTCACATACAAATTCCTGTCTCTCGATATCATGGAATATATGCCTGATATCTCCTACCAGCGGAATCGTTGGTCCTACATTTTTGCCTATCTCCGCAGGGTCTACATCAATATGCACCATCACCTTATTTTCTGTGATCAAATCCGGCTGTGACATTGCTCTATCCGCAACTCTTGCCCCGACTACAATCAGCAGATCCGATTCATTCATGGCACGGTTTGCATAAGGCTTTCCGTTGTTGCCGACCATTCCATAATACATCGGATGCTCCGTCGGCATGGCACCGATTCCCATCATCGTCGATACGACGGGTATCTCATATTTTTCGGCAAATTCACGCAATTCCTGTTCTGCACCGCTGAGCAGCACACCACCGCCTGCACATATGATGGGTCTTTCGGCTCTTTCCAGTTCCTTAATGACCTTCTTGATCTGAGCAGCATTTCCGTTGACGGTTGGTTTATACGTCCGCAGAGATACTTCCTCCGGATATTTAAACTTGGAAACAGCAGCATTCTGTATATCTATCGGAACATCAATCAAAACCGGCCCTTTACGCCCTGTTGACGCAATATGAAAAGCCTCTTTGAACACACGAGGAATATCCTCTGCATTTTTGACCAGATAGCTGTACTTTACAAAGGATTCTGCTGCTCCCGTAATGTCCGCCTCCTGAAATACATCGCTTCCCAATAAAGACGATTTAACCTGACCAGTAATGCACACAAGCGGAATACTGTCCGCAAATGCTGTTGCAATTCCGGTAATCAGATTGGTTGCACCGGGGCCTGAAGTTGCCACGCAAACGCCGACTTCACCTGTCACCCGTGCATATCCGCTTGCAGCATGGCCTGCATTCTGCTCCGTACGCACCAGTATACTTTCTATCTCAGAGTTTAAAATGCTGTTGAAAAAAGGGCATATTGCCACACCGGGATATCCAAACAATGCTTTGACTCCCTCTTTTTCCAAGCATTTTACCATAGCATCCGCACCATTCATGTTCCTATTCCTCCTGCTTTTCCGATCAATTGCTTTGATGACCTGTTTCTATTCTGATATCTAAGTATGCTTCCTATGCTTATCTTCTTCCGAACAGCTTTGCAAGCGGGCTGACGACTGACTGCAGATCCTTAATTGCTTTGTTCAGACTGTCGATATCAATTGCCTCTATTTTTCCTACAGCGGCCGCCATATTTTCTTCACTGGAAACCACAAGAGAATCCACATCCTCCATCATTCCCGTAATATCTGTCTTTGCAAGCTCTGCCGTTACCGTATCAAGGTTCTCCAAGACACCTGATGCCTGCACCATTAATCCATTCGTCTGCCCAATGATCAGATTGGCATCATACAAAAGTCCGTTGATCTTTGGTACATAAGAGATGATTCCAATTGACATGCAAGTAATAATGACCACAAGGAAAAACGTAAAGAACTGCGTAAAACGAAGCTGGGTACGAACATACCGCATCTGCTTCTCATTATCATCCCGGATATCCTGCAGCAGCTTTGCGACCACCTTGAGATCAGTATCCTTTAAGGAGTCAAGCTGTGCCTGATCTTCTGCCTCTCCCATTTCTTTTTTGGACAGCTTCTTCTCAGCTTTTTTATCCACGAGTTTTTCTGCCATTGCTTCAATGGGTGCCTTGATTTCTTTTGTTTCTTCTGCAATCGCTGCACCTGTTTCTTCTGCAATCACTGCACCTGTTTCTTCATTTGCCTTTACTTCATCACTCGTCTTGATCTCTTCTGTTTTTTTTGCTCTTGCCATTCGTATTCCCTCCGTCTCCTTTGTGTTTTACGACTGCTATAGCAGACCCAGCAGGCGCTGTGCCAGCTTCACTGCATCGGCCGCATCCTTAGAATATCCCTGTGCTCCTATCTCATTCGCATATTCCTGTGTGATGACTGCACCGCCTATCATGATCTGCGCATCCACGCCTTGTTCTCTGGCATATGTGACAACATGCCTCATCTCCTGCATGGTTGTAGTCATCAGTGCCGACAAGGCGATCAATGCAGCATGATGCTCCTTTGCCGCCTCAATGATTTTTTCCTTGGATACATCCTTTCCAAGATCCACAACTCGGAATCCATGATTCTTGAGCATCAAAGCAACCAGATTCTTACCAATATCATGAATATCACCGGCTACGGTTGCAATTACGACCGTGGGCATTTCTTTTCCCTGCTGCTCTGCCGCAAGCATCGGTTCCAAAAACTCAATGGCTTGCCGCATGGTCTCAGCACTTGCAATCAGCTGTGGGAGAAAATACTTTCCCTTCTCAAATAAATCACCAACCTCGTTGATGGCCGGCATCAAGATCCGGTTTAAAATATCTGCCGGCTCCAGTCCTGCATCTAAGCCAGCCTGCGTAATCTCAACAATTGATTTTTGTCTGCCTTTTAATACACTTTGAAAGATCTGATCCCCTGTATGAAGATGACCATCCGCCGCTTCTGATTCCTTTTGCACAGGATGTTTCTCCTGCACTGTTCCCCGACTTTTGACGTCATCTGACTGATTCTTAAATGCAATTGTCCCCATAGCCGCCATATCTGGATATTGCTCTTTCAACGCATTGATATAATCAATATAGCGGATATCCGCTCCTTCTTTATGCAGCAGCAGATCCGCCGCCAAAGCATTGCTCACCAACATTCTCTGTGACGGATTGGCAATTGCCATCGTCAGTCCTGCCTGTATGGCCATCGTCAGAAAACTGCTGTTCACATTTGCTCTTTCCGGCAGTCCAAATGAAATATTAGATAAGCCCACAATTGTCGGCAAGCCTAATTCTTCTTTACAGTAACGGATAGTCTCCAGTGTTTCCAGTCCTGCCTGGCTGTTTGCTCCGACCGTCTGTACCAGACCGTCAACAATGATATCTTCCTTTTTCAGACCCAGCGACAATGCCCGTTCCAAAATTGTATGTATGATCTGCTTCTTTTCCTGCAGATTCTTTGGCAGTCCTTCATCAGACAGCGGAAGCAGGATGAACATTGCTCCATACTTTGCTGCAATCGGCAACAGATGATCATATTTCACCTTTTCCAAAGAAATTGAATTGATCAGAGCACGGCCCGGATATCTGCGCAGTGCCTCCTCCATCACATCAATATGGCTTGAATCGATCACAAGCGGCAGACTGACTGTCTGTGTGACCTCCTCAATCGCTTTCAGCATCATTTGTTTCTCATCAATACCACTCATTCCCATATTGATGTCCAAAAATGATGCTCCCTGCTCCTCCTGCTCTGCCGCAAAATCATTGACCATATCAAAGGAGCCTTTTTGCAGTTGTTCCTGCAGAACCTTTTTCCCTGTCGGATTGATTCTTTCGCCGACGATCATAAAAGGACTGTCCAGTTCAAAGGTCTTCACGCTTCGTTCTGACGCAAGATAACGTTTCTTTTCTTTGCATTGGTGACTGGTGCTTCCAAGAGCAGGCTTCAGCATGTCCGCATTGCTCTGTACCGTATCACATAATGCCTTGATATATGCAGGTGAAGTTCCGCAACAACCGCCTAAGATCGTAGCACCCGCCTCAATCAGAGTCAGCATGCCCTTCGCATATTCCTCAGCTGGCATATCATAGTATGTTGTTCCTTCCGGGGACAGCTTCGGCATACCGGCGTTTGGTTTTGCGATAATAGGTATAACAGCGAGATCACTCATCTGACGAATACATTCTGCCATTTTATCGGGACCGGTAGAACAGTTTGCACCAACCGCATCTGCGCCCAGACTTTGCAGAACTGCAACTGCTGTTGCAGGCTCTGTCCCATAAAGCGCCCTGCCGTCTGCCTCAAAGGTCATCGTCACTAAAACCGGCAGCTCCGGGCATACCTCTTTTGCGGCGATCAGTCCCGCCCGGCATTCCTGCAGACTCATCATCGTCTCAATGATGATCAGATCAACCCCGGCTGCCACAACATAGCCAAGCTGCTCCTTGTATACATCAATCAATGTCTCCAGTTCCAGCTTTCCCATAGGTACAAGCTGCTGTCCTGTCATAGACAGATCTGCTGCAACATAGACCCGTTCCTGCGGACAGCTTTTCAGAAATTCTGCAGCCGCACTTTTAGACAAACCGACCAGTTCATGATTGATGCGCTCAATCTCCTGCTCCAGTCCATATTCTGCCAGTTTGATACGGTTGCTTGTAAAAGTAGGAGCAAGCACTACACGAGTGCCTGCTTCCATATATTCTCTCTGTAATCCAATCATAACCTCCGGATGCTCTAATATCCATGTCTCCGGGCACACGCCTGCAGGCATGCCCCGCTTGATTAGATTGGAGCCTGTCGCTCCGTCCAGATATAACAGCTGTTGTTTTGTCAGTTCCCTGAATTCCTGCTTTGTCATCTTATTTCTCCATCAATAAAGACTTGCCTGTCATCTCCTTTGGCTGCTCCATTCCCATTGTCTGAATCAGTGTCGGAACAATATCTGCCAGACAGCCGCCCTCACGCAGCGTATACTTCTGATCATAATTTACAAGAATAAACGGAACCGGATTCGTTGTATGTGCCGTAAATGGCTCTCCGGTCGTATAATCTACCAGCTGTTCTGCATTTCCGTGGTCTGCACAGATGAACATGACACCATTCACTGCTTTGATTGCCTCCACTGCCTTGCCTACACATTCATCTACTGCTTCCACTGCCTTAATTGCCGCACTTTCAACACCGGTATGACCTACCATGTCCGGATTTGCAAAGTTGATGATAATAACATCGTACTTTTCTGATTGGATGGCTCCTACCAGCTTATCGCATACCTCATAGGCACTCATCTCCGGCTTCAGATCATAGGTTGCAACCTCCTTCGGCGAATTGACAAGGATTCTGTCCTCTCCTTGATTGGGTGCTTCCACACCGCCGTTAAAGAAAAATGTTACATGTGCATACTTTTCTGTCTCTGCGATTCTTGCCTGCGTCATATGGTTCGCTGCAAGCCATTCTCCAAAAGTATTGGTAACTGCGATTTTGGCAAACGCAACTTCTTTGTTCGGGATTGTCGGATCATAATCCGAAAAACATACATAGGTCAGCTTTAAACGCTTGTCCCTTGCAAAGCCCTGAAACTCATCATCACAAAATGCATGTGTGATTTCTCTTGCACGGTCCGGTCTGAAATTAAAGAAAATCACAGAATCATTGTCGCTGATTTTTGCAACCGGCTGGCCATCCTTCAGCACTACTGTCGGAAGAACGAATTCATCTGTTTTTTCTGCATCATAGGATTGCTGGATGCCTGCGGGACCGGAAACTGCTGTTTCACCGATGCCCTGCGTCAAAGCCTTGTATGCTTTTTCTACTCTGTCATAATTATTATCCCTGTCCATTGCATAATAACGTCCCATTACGGTCGCTACTTCACCAACACCCAGCTCCTTCATCTTTGCTTCGAGTTCCTCTACATAGCCCTTGCCTGATGCCGGAGGTGTATCACGTCCGTCAAGGAAGCAGTGTACATACACCTTCTTCAGACCGTTTCGTTTAGCCAGCTCCAGCAGTCCGTAAATATGTGTATTATGACTGTGTACTCCACCGTCCGATACAAGTCCGAACATATGCAGTGCCGAATCATTTTTCTTGCAGTTATTCACTGCATCCAGCAATGCCTTATTTTCAAAAAAAGTTCCATCCTTAATTTCCTTTGTGATTCTCGTCAGTTCCTGATATACAATACGGCCTGCACCCATGTTCAGATGTCCAACCTCTGAGTTTCCCATCTGTCCTTCCGGAAGCCCAACTGCCATACCGCTTGCCAGCCCTTCTACAAACGGATACTCCTTCATCAGTGCATCCATAACCGGTGTATTTGCTTCATATACTGCATTTCCGTCATGATGGCTGTTCAGTCCGTAACCATCCAGAATCATTAAAACTGTCGTTTTCTTACTCATTGTCTGTTTCCTCGCTTTTCTATTATCATCTTGAATTTGTTTTCTACCGAATTATACACTGTTTGCCCTCTTATGGCAAGAGCAAAGGCAGGTGATTCCTCCCTGAATACCCATCAGATTCAATAAATGCTCCTCCTTTAACCACAATTGCCGGTGATCAAAAAAGAAGCATTTTACCATACATACAAATCTATCCTGTTTTCTTACAGATTTCCATGCTCTGCATCATCAAACATTTCATATATGCCAATCTTGCATGCATCACCCTCAGGCATGCCTACAAATGTGGCCCCATATATTGTCTCGGACTTGCTGTCATCAATACGCGTAATATTGACAAATGTATGAATGACCTCCTTCGTCCAGATCGTCAGCTCAGCCTGATATACTGAATTCAGTTCCAATGCCTCCTGACACTTGAATCCGATACCGCTCTTGGACAGATCAACAACATCTACACGTACCTTGTCCTGCTTGTTATTATCAAGTCTCTTCATAATCAATGTTGCATCCAAATCCAGTCTTCTGTTTCTTCTTCTGTCCTGACTCATAGGGTACCCCTTTCACATTCAAAATGTCTTACTTCTATATATCATAATATAATACATTTTCCTTGCTTGTCAATGCAAAGAATCGTCGACTATGAACATCGCATCACCAAAGGAAAAGAAACGGTATCTTTCCCGCACTGCCTCTGCATATGCCGCCATGATATGCTCCTTGCCTGCCAGTGCGGACACAAGCATAAGCAGCGTGGATTCCGGCAAATGAAAATTCGTAATCAGTGCATCAATCATCTTAAACCGATAACCGGGATAGATGAAAATATCGGTATCGCCGCTCTTGGCTTCCAGGATTCCCTGCTCATTCGTTGCCGACTCCAGTGTACGGCAACTGGTCGTCCCTACAGAAATCACACGGTGTCCCTCTTTCTTTGTTCTATTCACAATATCTGCCGTTTCCTGCGGAACCACATAAAATTCCGTATGCATATGATGCTGCGTAACATCATCCACCTTAACGGGTCTAAAGGTTCCAAGTCCCACATGTAAAGTGACATAAGCCAGTCTGACGCCCATATCCTCAATTTCCCGCAGCAGTTCCTCAGTAAAATGAAGTCCTGCCGTCGGTGCCGCCGCAGAGCCTTCATACTTGGCATAGACCGTCTGATAACGGTTCTTATCCTGCAGCTTGTGAGTTATATAAGGCGGCAGCGGCATTTCTCCAAGCGCGTCCAGCACCTCCTCAAAGATACCGGTATATTGAAACCGCACAAGTCTGTTGCCTTCTTCGACAACCTCCAGCACCTCAGCCTTCAGGAGCCCGTCGCCAAAAGACAGCTTCGCACCCGGTCTCATTTTCCGCCCCGGCTTGACAAGTGTTTCCCAAATATCATTTTCTTTTCTCTTGAGCAATAGCACCTCCACATTTGCTCCTGTATCTTCTTTGATGCCAAGGAGCCTTGCGGGGATGACCTTTGTATTATTCAGCACTAGGCAGTCACCCGGCTTCAGATACTGCTTGATCTCTCTGAATACATGATGCTCATAAGCACCGGTCTGCTTGTCTAATACAAGCAAACGAGAACCCGCTCTGTCCGTGAGTGGGTCCTGCGCAATCAGCTCCTGTGGTAAATCATAATCAAAATCACTTGTTTTCATGTAAACCACCTTATATTTTACTACTGTCTCAGTTCGATTCCAAGTCCTTCCAGACCATTCAGGATTTTCTTCATCGCTGCATTGACATCCTGATCCTCCAGTGTACGTTCTTTATCCCTGAAGGTAATAGAATAAGCAATCGACTTAAAGCCTGCCTTGATCTGCTCTCCCTCATAAATATCGAACAGCTTAAAGTTCTCTAAGATTTTACCACCGCGCTGTGCAATGATTGCTTCTATCTGTCCGACCAAAATTTCCTTTGGTACCACCATCGAAATATCACGGTTAACAGACGGATATTTTGCAATTCCGGTATACTTACGGTCAAAGGTTGCAAACGGCTCCACAGACGGCATATCAAGAACCGCTACATAAGCCTTTGTCTTCAGGTCGTAGTTGTCACATACCTCCGGATGAACCTCTCCAAGATAACCGACTACCGTATGCTCATATTGAATACTTGCCTGACGTCCCGGATGCAGGAACGGCTTTCCTGCCTTCGGATCATAAACCGGCTTCTTCATCATTCCGATGCTTTCAAAGAATTCCTCGACAACACCCTTCATCGTAAAGAAATCTCCATCTCCGTAAAAACCAAGCGTAAACTGCATTCTTTCATCCGGAAGTTCCTGCAGCGGCAGGCTTTTGGGCAGATAGATATTACCCTGCTCATATAGTTTCACATTCTTATTTCTTCTGTTATAATTAGTTGCCAATGACGTCAGCATACCGTTTAAGGAGGTTGTTCTCATAATTGAGAAATCCTCACCGAGCGGATTGGCAATTGTAATTGCCTGACGCATCGTATCATTCGCCGGAATCAGAAGCTTGTCAAACACCTTCGGACTTTCAAACGAATAACTCATACCCTGTGAAAATCCACAATATTCCGCAATGTCCCTTGCTTTTTCCTCAAGTCGCAGTTTCAGAGGCAGCTTACCTGTTGTTGCCTCACCGTTCGGTAAAGTAGACCCAATCTTATCATATCCGTAAAATCTGGCTACCTCCTCCGCAATGTCTGCGATTCCCTCAAGATCCTGACGGAAGGTCGGGATGACAAGATCACCTGTGACAGAATCATATACCAGTTCTAACTTCTCCAAAATGGAAAGCATCTCCTGTACAGTAATATCTGTTCCAAGCAGATCATTGACCCTTCTTGCATTCAGAGTGATTCTTCTCTTGGGTGCAAGCGGTTCACACACATCGACAATACCGCCTACGACATCACCGCAGCCAAGCTCCTGTATCAACTGACATGCTCTGTTAATTGCAAGCAAAGCATTGTTGGGATCCAGTCCTTTTTCAAAAATTCCGGATGCATCTGTACGAAGTCCAAGTCGTTTTGCAGACTTTCTGATATTGGCTCCGTTGAAGGTTGCCGACTCAAACACAACCGTTTTGACATCCTCTGTAATCTTGGAATTCTGGCCTCCCATAATACCTGCGATACCGATTGACTTCTCAGCATCACAAATCATCAGCATTTCGGAATCCAGTTTTCTCACCTGCTCATCCAGTGTCTGAAATTCCTCACCCTCTTTTGCACGCTGTACAATGATCTGATGTCCTGCAATTGTATCCAGATTGAAGGCGTGCATTGGCTGTCCATATTCCTGCATAACGTAATTCGTAATATCCACAAGATTATTGATCGGTCTGATCCCGCTGGATGCCAGTCTTCTCTGCATCCACTTCGGAGAAGGCGCAATCTTGATATTGGTACAGACTCTTGCGCAATATCTGGAACAGAGGTCTGTGTCCCTGACTTCAACAGAAATATAATCCTCTACCTTTTCACTGTTTTCCTTGATTTCCACCTTAGGTGCATGAAAAGGCTTGTCGAAAGTCACTGCCGCTTCTCTGGCAATTCCAAGTACACTGTAACAATCTACCCTGTTTGAAGTGATCTCGTATTCAAACACTGTGTCTCGCAGACCCATGGCCTCTACAGCATCTGCTCCGATTTCTGTGTCCTCCGGGAAAATATAGATTCCCTCCTCCGGTGCCTCAGGATACATTTCGCGGGAAGTTCCGAGTTCCTCTACGGAACACATCATTCCATATGACTCTACCCCTCTGAGTTTACCGTTTTTAATGATGATCCCATCCTCCGGAAGCGGGCCGCCGTCATGGCCTCCTGCAACCTTGCCTCCGTCAATGACGACCGGAACCTTATCTCCAACCTTTACATTATTGGCTCCTGTTACGATTTGCAGCTTCTGACTGCCAAGATTCACCTGACATACGATTAATTTGTCCGCATCAGGATGCTTCTCTATGGACTCAATCTGTCCGACATATATCTTTTCGAGGTTCTTATCTAAACGCTCGAAGGTTTCTACCTTAGTACCGGTCAGCGTCATGACATCCGTATATTCCTGATCAGTGCAGTTCAACTCCGGTACATATGCTTTAATCCATGATATTGATGTATTCATGGGGCTCTCCTTTCTATTCCGCTGATTTAAAATTGTTTCAAGAATCTAATATCATTTTCATATAAAAGACGCATGTCATCAATTTCATATTTTAACAATGCAACTCTCTCAAGTCCCATACCAAATGCAAATCCAGAGTATTCATTCGGATCAATGTGACTCATGCGCAGCACATTAGGATGAACCATACCGCAGCCGAGTATTTCAATCCAGCCTGTTCCTTTGCAGAAACGACAACCCTTTCCACCACACTTAAAGCAGGAAATATCAACCTCTGCACTGGGCTCAGTGAAATTGAAATGATGTGGTCTGAATCTGACCTTGGTGTCCTCACCAAACAACTCTTTCGCAAACTCTGCAAGCGTTCCTTTCAGATCTGCAAAGGTAATATGTCTGTCAACGACAAGCCCCTCCACCTGATGGAAGGACGGGGAATGTGTTGCATCTACTTCATCTGAGCGGAAAACCCTTCCGGGTGCAATCATTCTGATCGGAAGCTTCCCTTTTTCCATTTCATGCACCTGTGTTCCCGATGTCTGGGTGCGGAGCAGAAAATCACCGCTGATGTAAAAGGTATCCTGCTCATCCTTTGCCGGATGATCTGCCGGTATATTCAATGCCTCAAAGTTATAGTAGTCTGTCTCTACCTCCGGTCCCTCAACGACCTCATACCCCATACCGATAAAGATACGTTCCACTTCTTCCAGTGCAATTGTATCCGGATGGCGATGTCCTAATTCATCCCTCTTAGCCGGAAGTGTCACATCAATGGTCTCAAGCTTCATCTGCTGTTCACGAACAGCACGTTCCATCTTAATTTTGGATTCTTCCAGCACTCTCTCGATTTCTGCACGCGCATC
>CAZABT010000084.1:0-12938 GCA_964483395.1 uncultured Lachnospiraceae bacterium | reverse complement strand
CACAGCGCTCTGCTTCTGACTTCACTGCATCCTGTGCCTGCTTCTTTGTTCCTACGAACAAAATCGTGCCGCCCTGTGATGCGATGTCTGAGATTGCATTGTATGCATCGTCAACCATACCTACTGATTTCTGAAGGTCAATGATATAAATACCATTTCTCTCTGTGTAGATATAGGGAGCCATCTTAGGGTTCCATCTTCTTGTCTGATGTCCAAAATGAACACCTGCTTCGAGTAGCTGCTTCATTGAAATAACGCTCATGTTTCTTTCCTCCGTTTGGTTTTGGCTTCCGTATGCTTCTGCTCAGCAGGCTATCCGAATATTCAGACACCGTCCTGCAAATCCACATACGTGCTTGTTTGTTTTGGGAGTTTTCTCCCTGTTTACATAGAACTAGAAAATTATATCATAGGAAAAAGCCCCATGCAAGGGCTTTTCAAAAATAACATTGCTATTTTATGGTTATTTTCTCACTCCGCTGCCGAAATCAATATTCGGGCAATCTCTTCATAAGTAGAGCCGGATGGAATCGTATGCTTTCCGATCGTAATCTTATTGTCATAATTTCGATTGCACAAATACTCATCGAAAGCTGCCGCGCTGTCTACCAAGCCTGCCTCTGCCAGCTTTCTGCTGACTACATCGGAACCGTTTCCGCTCTCCACTACAACTGTTGTTTTTTGTGACACCTTCGCAGCCGCTTCTCCTGTGGATGTCTCCGTTCCTGTGGATGTCTCAATTCCTGTCGATGACTCCGCTCCTGTTGACGTCTCCGTTCCCGTCGGTGCCTCCGTTCCTGTCGATGTCTCAACTCCTGTTTCGATATCGTCCGCTGAGTTTTCCTCCGCTGCATCTGTCTGGGCCGCCGCACCTTTCCCTGCTACTCCGGCTGCATCCTCGGCTTCGCGTATCATCTGTTCTGCCTTGACCTTTTGTGCAACCGTATATGCAATTTGAGTTGCTGCTTGATTGCGCACTGCATCCTCGGCTGTTCTCTCCCCAGCCGTCTGATCCTCCTGTGCATTCTGCTCCTGTATATCGATGTTCTCTGAACCTGCATTGGAATCCGTTCCATCGGTGCTCTGTGCATCTTTATGTTCTTCATTTGGAAGCAATACCGCACTTTCCTCCACCATTCCAAGAGCCTTTGCCCTTTCTTTGATTTCGGCATCCGTAAGTTCACGCTTTCCGTTCAGTGCTATGCCCATAATGACCGCAGTGACTAAAATACCGATTCCCAGTCCCCGCATATAATACTTCAATTTCATATTCTATACCCCTTCAAACAAATCCAGCACCAGCTTCACTTCTCCGAGTCCGAGTCCCAATTCCTTAGCTATGTCAATATTAGACTTGCCTTCTCTGTGCAATTCCAGTATTCTCTGATTATTATTTTTGGAATTTCCGGTTCTGCCTGATGAAGCGGACTTCTGCTGCCTGATTACTGTCGGCTCCTGCTGGTTTGCCGATGCCTTTTTGACAGTCGCTGCCTGTTTAGATGCCTCCGGCTTTACAATCTTTTTTACATGAACCGTTTCATTGACCGAAAGTATTTTCTCGCTTTCTGCTCCCTCCATAAAACGATTGAAAATGGGTTTCGGCATTCTTTCCTCTGGTATGACTTCTGGTGCTTCCAATATCATTTCCACACGCTCCGGCATCATTGGCTCGAATTCTGAAACGACAGGCTCCTGCTGTACCGGTTCCGGATACGCCCACTCCTGCCTTGCCAATGTGGAGGCAGTCGTAGCTTCTTCTACTGCTGCAACTGCTTCTTCCTTTGTTGCCTCGACCTTACGCACCGTATTCTTCAAATCAGTCTGCTTATCATTCAGCATATCATAAAGAAACATCACCTCTTTATGATTCTTATTGATTTCTTCCAGCACTGTATCAGAATACTCATTCACAGCCATAATCTTCTCATTTGATATTTTGGCCAGAGAGCGCTCTGTCTTTTCCATGGTATAATCAATTGTTTCCTCGACCACACCATCTATACGCTCACGTACATGCTCCATCTCATTTTCGATCACCTTCCTGATTTCAGCCTCACTGATACGCTGCTGTTCCTTGGAAGGCTCCTTTTTCAATTCCGGCACCACGAAACTTGCGGCAAAAATAATCGCTCCTAATACTAGAAGCGTTATTTCAATTGCTGTCATAACAATCGTTCTCCTATCTCATATTTTGACGTCAAAGCCACCCGGACTCTTGACCACCATCTTGCCATCCTGCTGTTCCTTCTTCTGCTTCTTCCTGCCGCCATCACCATAATACTCATTCTTGCCCTTGTCTCTTGCATCATGACGCGTGTCGGCACGATCTGCATCATCGGACTGACGTACTGTCCTGATGTTCTGCTCAACCTCTTGATCAAATTTGTTTTGAAAATTACTTTGATCAACCATACCTTTATTTTCTTCATTATGACGTATCATAGATACATCCTGTGCCCTTGAAATAATGCCATTCACTTCGATCGGATTAATCATGGAAACACTTCCTTTTCTTATAGACCGGTCATTTTAACATCTCCCTGAGACTTGATGAATCTGCAATGCTTATAAGAATCATGTACATACAAAGATACATCGGAAATTGTAATCTTCGTTCCGGGATAGACTTCATTTGCAACTCTTACCTGTGCGGCCGTCTCCGTATCCATAACGCTGTCAATGGATTCCAACTCACTTTCTGATTCTGCAAGCTGTTCCTTCTGCAGTTTGCAGGTCTCTACAAGCTTCTGTGCATACTGTGCCTGCTCATACGGCAGTTTTTCTCCCGCCGCCAGCTTCTGGCTCATTGCATTCAATACCGGCTGTATGGTATTAATATTCTTTCTCAGATCGGCAATCGTCTTTCGAAGATTATTGGCTCGTTCCTTAATGACAGGATCAACCCCAACCTCAATCAACGTATCTGTCCCCATGGAAGATCCTATCATCTTAGCCGAGATCATATTTCCTGCGCGTACAATGCCTCCGGTAATAAAGCCCTTTCTGCCTGTCACCTCAACATCTCCCTTTGCAGACACCTTGCTATGCAGAATTGCCTCCGTATGAATATAGCCCCCGGAAGACGCTGTCGCATTCTCAATAAATTTGGAAATAATATTCCCAGCTGCGGTCAGCACTCCCTTATTCATGCCATTTACACCTCTGGCAATGATGATGTTTCCACCGGCCTCAAGCAATGCACCCTCTACGACACCTTTTACCTCAATGTCACCCTCCGCCTGTACACAAAAACCAGCCTTGACATTTCCTCTCACCAGTACATTGCCTGCATATTCAATATTTCCTGTTGAGGTATCTACATCGTTGACTTCATATACATCTGATACAAAAACCTTGTCATCCACAAGCGATACATGCCCGTTGACCTGAGATCTGATCTCCGTCCCATCTTCTGTCTGCTCAATGTTTCTTCCGTATTTCAGAATCAGCTTTTTCACATCGCGCTGCGGAATGCGCTCGCCATATACGTTCTGTCCTGCTTCTCCGGGCTCGGCCTTGATCAGTCTGGCAAGTACATCGCCTACATTACATTTGCTGATCATGTTCAACTCAAAAAAGTTTACCGTTCCGTCCTCATTCATCTTTGGTTTTACGTTTGGATTGGTATTAAAGAAATATTCAATGGATGCGTCCGTTCCCTGTATTGGCGCAATTCCTTCAGCAATCACATAATCCGTACAGTAACGTCTGTTCGCCAAAAAAGCGGCAATCGTCTTATCTTTGATTCCCGTAACGATCTTTTTATGACCAAGATCAACGACGATCTCATTCATATCCATCAGTGCGCCCTTATTGGAAGGCGGAAAAAATCTTGCAACTGCCGTCATTTTGTCAGGAGAAACCTTCAAATCAAACATCTCCTGCTCAGCATAATTTTCTTTTTCATCTATCATCATATCGGTTGGTTCTGTGAGTGTTGTATACACTCTGTTCAGCACGATTTGATCATACCTGTTATAACCCTTTTTTGCTAAGTATTCCTTCAGCTCATCAATCCTGATCGGTTCTCCGCCATCCTCAGGAGGAAATAATCTGATCGCTGTCATACCATGATCCATAATCAATTGAAAATATCCGTTTTTCATGCCCCAGTACCCCCTTGTAACACTGCCGTTTCCCCATCACTACAGTTCTGTCAGGACTCCCATATACTTACCCATTTTCGTCTTCATCTTCTGCAAGCCCTTCGTGTGGAGCTGCGAGATTCTTGATTCAGACACCTCTAGAATATTACTGATTTCCTTCAATGTCAGTTCTTCATAATAATATAATACGATGACCTTCCGTTCCTTCTCCGTCAGCAGTTCGAGTGCCTCTGCTAACATCGCCTTGAGTTCTCCCTGCTCAACAACGTCCTCCGGCTGTTCAAACTGCTTGGAAGGTGCATTCCTGTCCTGTGGAACATCAGTCCCCTGCTCTATGTATTCATTGAGGGACATTACATTGGTTACCTTCATCTGACACTGCCATTCCAGATATTCGTCCTCTGTGATTCCCAGTTCGCCTGCGATTTCACTGTCAGTCGCATTCCGTCCTGTCTTTTCCTCAATGTCCTTAACTGCCGTATTGATTCGCTTCTGTTTCTGCCTGATCGTTCTCGGTATCCAATCCATTTTCCGAATCTGATCCAGAATGGCTCCGCGAATACGAAGGCTTGCATAGGTTTCAAATTTCACTGCTTTGCCCGGATCAAACTTGTCAATGGCATCTATCAGTCCAAAGATACCGTAGCCCACCAGATCGTCATACTCTACATTATATCCCAAATACATGCTGAGACGGCCGGCAACCACTTTCACAAGCGGTGCATATTCCAATATGATCTTTTCCCTGCTTTCGGGCGACTTTGTCTTGGCATACTCAGCCCACAGCTTCTTTCTTGAAGTCTCGTCCATTGACTATTCCCCTTTTTTTTCTTCCGTCTCACCCTTGCTGTTTTCTTCACTTTTATTTTCAGCTTCTTCATTTCCGTCTTCTGCATTCTTCTTGATGACTTCCCCTTCATCATCAACAGCATCCTCATCCGGCATATGAAAAGAATCCAGTATCTTTTTTACAACAATTCCAATGATTAAAAAAAGCAGCAGAACCCAAATTAGGATTACAAGTGTATCCTTTATTTCATAACCATTGATAAAGGTCACAACACATGTGACCGCTCCTGCTAACAACATAATAATAGAAGGAATTCTTTTTGTATTCATCTCATTCCTCCAGCCTATATCGTCTTTTGGGACTTTCCGACTGCTTTAATGATAAAGTCACCCGTCTCCGGATAGAACTCAACAGTACGGCCATAGCAGTCCCCTGTATCCTCTGCCAAAATACGAATATGCAATTCCCGAAGCTTGAGTTTGGTTGCTTCCACATTCCGTGCACCAATTGCCACCAGCTCCGACTTATTTTGAAAGGAAAACATCTGTGCACCACCGGCAATCTTCGCCACAATACGGCTTTGTACAGCTCCTGCCCTGACCATTTGATTGACCAGTTCCTGAATTCCCGTATCCGCGAATTTCGGTATACTGCTGTTGTTCTGAATCTTAGTGCTGTCAGGCAGCATGATATGCGCCAATCCACCGACCTTGTTAATCGGATCACGAAGTGCGATTCCCACGCATGAACCCAGTCCCAATGTCGTAATACCATCCGGACTTTTGCATAATTTCAAATCAGCCATTCCTACTTTTATCATTTCACCCATGAATTATTCCTGCCCTAAAATTATTGATAGTCTGTCTTAACTACATTCCCAGAGAACTCAATATCTTATCATAAGACTCCAGATCAGGTACCAGTATGAAGTATCCATCCAGCTTCACATCATCAGAAAATGCTGTCTGAATCAACAAGATCTTATCTCCAAGCGTTCCAAATTCGATTGCCGGGACGCTCAGAATTGCCCCCGCCATATCAATGCTGATATCCGGTATAGAGGATATGATCTTTAAATTTGTCAGTGTTGACAAAGAAGACAAATAAGAACCGGTTATAATATTCCCGATTTCCTTCAGTGCGGAAATCTCCATCTCACTGAATTCTCCTTCGTGTACCCCTTCCATTCCCATGAGCTTTGCAACCAAAAGTCTGGCAGAATTTTCTTCCAGCAGGAACATGATACTGCCTGTGATATCCCCTTCTACAGCCTGATAAATACCAGCCATAATCTGTTCAGCGCCGCCCATGGCTTCTCCAACCTCCGAGAACTCCAGCAAGGCAACCTTAGGCACCTTCATATCTACTTTTGTCTGCAACAACTGCGCTAAGGCAGTTGTTGCATTTCCGGCTCCAATATTTCCGATTTCTTTTAATACATCAAAATAAATTCCGTCTACATGATTCAAGTCCAGTTTTGCCATAATCAATACCTCTCAATTTACTACTATACAGTTTCTCTATCCGAAACCACGACATTCAGATCAAGCAGGGAAATCAAGCCGCCGTTGCACTTTCCGATTCCGTTGATGTAATTCACGGAATCATCCTTTGCATCATATGCCACTCTGTCGGTATTGGTCTCATCCAAAGTCACAACCTCCTTGACCTCATCCACGATAACACCGATTGGGGCATTCTGCTCCAGCTTCAAAATGATAATACGAGTCGTGTTTGTTGTTACATCTGCCTCCAGTCCCATTTTTAAGCGCAGGCTCATTACTGGAACGACCTCGCCTCGCAGATTGATTACACCCTTGAAATAGGTCTGAACCTTCGGAACTCTGGTAATTTTCTGCATACGCACGATGTTCTCGATATACTTGATATCAATTCCATACTGCTCATCACCAATTTTAATTACAATATATTGTGTTGCTTCGCTAACAACCTTTAATTCATCCATTGTCGTCTACCTCCCGCTTATATTAATGCATTTGCATCCAGAATCAGAGCAACCTCGCCATCGCCCAGGATGGTTGCACCACTGATCATTCTGCTCGTACAATTAATATATTTTCCAAGTGATTTAATAACGATTTCCTGCTGACCGATCAGTTCGTCTACAACCAGACCTGCCATGGAATCGCCCTTTTTCACGATGACTACCACAAGAGTATCATCATCCTTCGGCTTCGGCTCAATATCCAAAACAGAACGCAGGCGGATCAACGGGATGACATTGCCACGCAGATTGATGACTTCTTTTGCCTGAACATATTTTACTTCTTCCTCCGTCAGTGCCTCTATGGTCTGGATCGAGCCAAGAGAAATCGCATACTTCTCTTCGCCGACTACCACCATAAGAGCCTGAATGATTGCAAGTGTAAGCGGAAGTCTGATGGAGAAGGTAGAGCCCTCCCCAAGCTTCGTTTTAACACTGACATCACCACCCAATGCTTCAATCTTGGATTTTACAACATCAAGTCCGACACCTCTGCCCGATACATCAGATACCACCTTCGCAGTTGAAAAGCTCGGCAGGAACAACAGATCGATAATGTCCTTATCTCCCATCGTCTCAGCCTGTTCTGCGGTAATGGTTCCTCTTTCGATTGCTTTCTTGCGGACAGCAGAAACATCGATTCCGTTACCGTCATCTTTCACCTCAATGACTACATTATTACCATCCTGGTATGCATCCAGTTGAATGGTTCCGACTTCGTTTTTGCCTCTTGCAGCACGAGCCTCAGCAGTCTCCAAACCATGATCTGCACTATTGCGGAGCAGATGCATCAACGGATCACCGATCTCATCAACAACGGTTCTGTCAAGCTCAGTATCCTCACCTGACATATACAGATTCATCTTCTTATTCAGCTTCTTGGAAAGATCTCTGATCATCTTCGGGAATCTGTTCACAACGCTCTCAATTGGTACCATTCGAACCTTCATAACGGATTCATGCAAATTGGTCGTTACGCTCTCCAGATATTCAATCTGTTCATTGAAATTCGTATTGGATACATCACTTTCACTGAAAGAAACAAGACTGTTCTTTGCAATGATCAACTCACTCACGAGATTCATGAGTACATCCAGCTTTTCAATATCAACTCTGACAGTTCTATTTACAACAGGCTTTGCTACGGTCGGTTTCTTGGTTCCGGCAGCCGGAGCCGTCTGCTGCGTCTCTTCAGCAGTTGTTTCAGCTTCTGCGCTCACTGTAACAGCCGTTTCTGTACTTTCATGTTCTTCACCGGCATCCTGGCTCTCTGAAGCCAGTTCCTCTGCCTTGATCGGCATAGCAATGCCTTCCTCGATTTCAGACACTCCCTTAATAGCTGCAATCACCTTATCCTGTGCTGCATCCGTTACAAAATACATGCTGAAATCAAAGTCGAATTTTTCGTCCTCAATATCCTGTGCTGACGGATCGGAAACTACGATTGTACCCAGCTCCTCCAGTGCTTTGAATACAAGAAATGCACGTGCCGCCTTCAGGATGCAGGTTTCCTGTACAATTACAGTCAGTCCGAAGACATTCTTACCTTTCTCCATAGCTTCCTGAATCGAGTGCAATTCTGATTCCTGCAGCTTGATATTTTTCCACTTCATGCTTTCGCTGCCGGCCGCAGCTGCTGCACTCTCCGTGCTCTGTGCTTCTGGAGCTGCTTCTGCTTTTGCCGGAGCCGCTTCCTCGCTGCCGCCTTCCAGTATCTTTGTCAATGCGTCAATGATGGGTGTATTGTCATTCGTACCTTCATCAGAAGTATTCTGAATGGCATCCTTATACTCCTCCAACGCATCCAAGGCCTGAAATAAAATGTCAATCAAATGACCGCTGACCTTCAGCTTTCCGTTTCTGACCTCTGAAAATACGTTCTCCATATTATGTGTCAGCTTCTGCATTCTCTTATAGCCCATTGTTCCGGCCATACCTTTTAAAGAATGCGCTGCACGGAAAATTTCATTAATGGTATCTGCATTTTCCGGCTCATTCTCCAAAATCATCAATTGCTCACTCAAGCTCTGTAAGTGCTCTTTTGTTTCGTCAAGAAAAATCTCTAAATATTGGCTTACATCCATAGTCAGTGTACCCCCACGTTCTTAATAATTTCGTTAGCCACCTGTTCTATCGGCACGACAGCATCTGCCAGACCTGCCGTAACGATGCTCTTTGGCATCCCGTATACCGCACAGGTAGATTCGTCCTGTGCTACAACATATATTTGCTTACCGGATTTCAGATTTGTAATTCCTACGGTTCCGTCGCTTCCCATACCTGTCAGCACCGCACACACAACCGCATCATAATTGCTTTCCGCCAGTGACTCATACATATAGTTCGCACATGGCTTGACACCCTCTCTAGTTGCCTCATCCGTCAGCTTAATGTAATGACCGCCGTTTTTTGCGACCACCTTCAAATGCTGTCCGCCTTGAGCAACATATACATGACCTGCCATCAGCTGTTCACCGTCAACTGCCTCCGTAACCGGCAGTACGCTCAACTCGTCCAATCGCTCAGCCAGAGATTTGGTAAAGCCCTTTGGCATATGCTGTACCAGAAGAACCGGTGCTCCGATATTGAGCGGAAGCTTCGGAACCACATCCTGCAGAGCCTTCGGCCCTCCTGTCGAGGATGCAATCGCAATGATCTTGCTGCCTCTCATGGATGTTCTCACTGGTGTAGTCCTGACCGGTGTCCTGTGCTCCGCCGCGTCCGGCGTCTGCTGTATTCTCGACTTGACTGCCGTTGCATTTCTTGCCTTTGACACAATGTCCAGCAGCGTCAGGAATCTGCCTGTAAACTTGTCCGTCTTTGTATCCAACGCATTTTCCGGCTTTTGGATAAAATCAAGTGCCCCATATTCCAGAGCCAGCAGTGTTTCCCGTGCGCCTTCTTTCGTTGTCGTACTCGCAACCAGCACATTTGCCGATACATTGCACTTCTGCATTTCCTTCAGAAGTTCCAATCCGGTCATCCTTGGCATATAGACATCTAATACGACGGCATCATATTTCTTTTCACAAATCAGTTTAAAACCTTCCACACCGTCATGTGCCGTATCTGCCACTTCAAATCTGCTATCCGAATTAATTATATCACACAGCACCCTTCTCATGAGTGCAGAGTCGTCAATTAGTAATATTTTTTTCTTCATAACGTGCCCTTTTCTCTTCTTCTTTTCTTGCGTTCTTCTTCAAAAATATATCTGATGATTCCTTCACGGTCATCATTCATGATATTGGTAAATTGTATTCTGTGCTCGTATTCATCCTTCCTGTTTTCGAGTTCCTCGCTGAGCAGCACCTGCCCGATCAACTGATACTCTATCATTTCTCCATTCACAAACAGGCTGAACACAAACAAAATCAGACTTTGGTTCGGATACTGAACGGCAGAAATGAAACGTGCACCGCCCCCGCTGATATCTACAATAATGCCATTATTCAGCGTAATATCCGTATCGATAAACTGTACCTTTTCCATAATCTTCGGAAGTTCTTTCTCATCTAACTGCCTGCAGCGCATATCCAGCACACAGTTCAAACGATAATACTCTCTTCTCTGATATTTTCTAAGATCCGTTGTCAGTTCCATCAAAAGGATAAATACATTGTTGCTCTTATATCTGTCGATCACTCTCGCAAGGCATTGATATAAACCTGTTTTGGTATAAAAGCAGATGTTATATTCTCCGTCTACAGGAAGCAGAATCACCTTTCCCTGCTCCATCGGCATCGCTATCTTGATTTGATCCTCGGATACCATATCATATACTTGACTTTTGTATGTCTTTCTGGCTTTGACTGCAGCATCCTGATCCTCCAAATGCCGCTCAACAGTCTCCAATTCCAGTTTATCCCCCAGCGTCACATATTTTGATAGCATCTTCTACATCCCTCGCATTCTTTATTATAAAAATTTCTTACCTGTCACTATATTCGCAAAGAACCCCGCCATGCCGTGCTTCCGAAACACCGGCTCTGCTTCTTTATTCATCAGAGTCTCTGCCAGATCTGCAAACGCTAAGGATGACTTGGCGTTTGGATTTTGAATCGAAATCGGGGTCTGCTGCATCACTGCCTTTTGCAGCTGCATATCCTGCGGTATCACTCCAATGAATTCAATCGGTATTTTCAGATACCTGCTGACCACAGCATTCAGCTTCGTATAGAGCTGTCTTCCTTCTTCCAGATTATCCACCTTATTGGCAACAACCTTGATTTGCGTCAGTTCCTTATTAAACCTTACATGCCTGTTCAATGCTTTCAGCAGAGAATAGGAGTCTGTGATGGAGGTTGGCTCCGGCGTTGTCACAAGCAGCACCTCACCGCTTGCCACTAAAAACTCCAGCACTGAATCGGAAATCCCGGCGCCTGTATCAATGATGATCACATCTGCAAGCACATCCAGTTCTGCAAGATTCTGTACCAGATAATTAATGTACTCCCGTCCAAGATTAGACAATCCTGCGATTCCTGAGCCTCCCGAAATAAAGCCTATCTCCATCGGGCCCATTGTAATGATCTCCTTGATGTTCTTGCCCTGATAGATCAAATCGCTCAAATTGTGCTTGGGAATTGCTCCAAACATCACCTCTATATTGGCAAGTCCGAAATCAGCATCGAAAATAATGACTCTTTGCCCAAGCTTGCGTAGCTGTACTGCCAAATTAATGGACACATTTGACTTGCCGACGCCGCCCTTACCGCTTGTCACCGTAATGACCCTTGCCGTCGGACGCGGCGCTTGTGCGCTCTTTTTTATGATGTTTCTTAACTGTTCTGCCTGATCCATATATTATTTGCCTCCCAGCAGCTGCTTCACGGTTGACTGCGGATTGAACTGTTCCATATCATCCGGTACATTCTGTCCGCACGTCACATAAGACAGATCGGCTCCGGTATGCAATTTCAGGTTCAGCAAATTACCAAGTGTCGTTGTCTCATCCAGTTTTGTGAAGATCAGCTTATAATCCGTCATCTCAGTATATGTATCGGCTATACTGACCAGATCACGATACTTTGTTGTCGCACTCAGCACAAGATAAACCTCTTTTTCAACATGATCCTTAACCGAATGGATGTAATGGTTCATATTATTCTTTTGTGTCTCATTATGATGGGAATGGCCTGCCGTATCGACCAAAATATAGTCATATGTCTTGAAGTCCTCAATGGCAGCCTCTATCTCCTCCGTCGAATAGATGACTCTGAACGGAACATCTAAAATATTAGCATAGGTGCGAAGCTGCTCTGCTGCTGCAATACGATAGGTATCTGTAGTCAGCAGTGCAATCTTCATCTTGTCATTCACGCTGAACTTGGATGCGATTTTAGCAATGGTCGTAGTCTTTCCAACCCCTGTAGGACCCACGAAGAAAACCACCTTCGGATTTTCCTCTGCCGGTGTAATTGTCTTCGGCTGTCCGAATTTCAAAATCATCTTCTGATAGATATTGGCTAAAATGAAGTCAATCGTTGCATTCGGTTTATTGATCTTGTCAATCTCACTCAACAACTGATTGGCGTATTTCTCATCTACCTCGTTATCAATCAGGGTATTATAAATCAGCTTCAGGAACACCACTTTTTTATCGTCCGCTTCTTCCTTGTGTTCCTCTTCCTCCTCGCTCTCCTTGCTGAGCTGCTGCTCAATCAAGGAATGCAGGCTCTCCAGCTTTTCCTCTATGACCTTCTCGCTGCGTCCGCTGTCGGCGGCTCTGCGTTCTAATTGAGGCTCTTCTTTTATAATATCGGCAGAATACTCTCTCGGCTCTATCTTTTTTGCTACCGGTCTTTCACTTTCTTCCTCCAGTGCTACTGTGGCTTCCACCAGATTAGGCTGAAAGAAAAGCAGCTTTGCAAGCCCCTTCTTCTTTACATTTTTGACATTCATAACCACAACATTCTGCCCCATTTCCTTCTTGGCAGCTTCAATGGCCTCTATCTCTGTTTTTCCCTGAAATTTTTTGATAATCACTATGCTGTCACCATCCCCACAGATTGTAACTCTACATTAGAGTCTATCT
>CAZABT010000083.1:0-13235 GCA_964483395.1 uncultured Lachnospiraceae bacterium | reverse complement strand
CAAACAGTAAAAAAGCCTGTAAAATCAGGGCTTGTGGCGTTTCGCAAACGCCTAAATGAAATGATAGATACGAGGAGGATGAAGCATGGAGAAAGAGTTACAAAAATTTGTGGCAGCAGATCCGGAAAAATGTGTTGGCTGCAGGGCATGTGAGGTGGCCTGCTTTACGGAGCACAACAGAAAGGACAACCATGTCGGTCAAACGGTAGGAACTGTGTGTACGCCAATTCTGCCAAGGCTGTTTCTGACCAGAGGAGAGGATATCTGTACGCCGATCCAGTGCAGACATTGTGAGGATGCCCCCTGTATGCAGGCGTGTACGCTGCATGCGATTGAGCGCCGGAGCAACCAGATCATCATTAATCAGACCAAATGTACAGGCTGTAAGGATTGTGTGATGGCATGTCCGTTCGGAGCCATTGAGATCATGCCTTCCATTAAAAACGGAATTATTGAAAAGCAGCCTGACAGTGACGAGAACAGAAAGATGGCCTTGAAATGTGATCTTTGTATTGATTCTAAGGCAGGACCTGCCTGCGTTCGCGCCTGTCCTCATGAGGCACTTCGTATTGTGGAACTGAAGGAAGAGACAGATAACAAGAGACTCAAGGCTGCCAGAATTTTAAGCGGCATAAAAGGATAGGAGGGACAGCAGAATGAAAGTAATACAGATTGATGAACGACTATGTACAGGCTGTCAGGAATGTGTCAAAAACTGTCCGGCATATGCAATAGAGGGAGAGCCGGGAAAGCCTCAAAAGATCAATGAGATGATGTGCATCAAGTGTGGGCAGTGCGTACAGACATGCAAGTCTTATGTTTCTTTGGTAGATCATGAACTTCCGCTGTATGAGGTCATCAAGGAAGAACGCGGAATTCCGGCTTCAGTACGGGAACCGCTTTTTGCTGCTTATAATGTATGCCATCTGAAAGAGATCAAAGAGGCACTTGCCGATCCGGAGAAAAAAACGATGGTACAGTGTGCACCGGCAGTCCGGGTTGCGGTTGCAGAGGATTTCGGAATGCCGCTTGGAACGCTGGCACCGGGCAAGCTTGCGGCGGCACTTAGGAAAATTGGATTTGATTACGTTTATGATACTGATTTTGCTGCTGACCTTACCATTATGGAAGAAGGCACGGAGCTGATCAAAAGAGTGACCGAGGGCGGAGTGCTTCCGATGTTTACTTCCTGCTGTCCGGCATGGGTTCAGTTCATAGAACGTACTTATCCGGAGCTGACAGACCATTTGTCAAGCTGCAAAAGTCCGCAGCAGATGCAGGGCGTGATTGAGAAGACCTACGGAGCTGCAATCAATGGATTAAATCCGTCCGACATCTACAGTGTTTCAGTGATGCCGTGTACCAGCAAGCAATTTGAATGTAATCGTCCAGAGATGCAGGACAGCGGATACAGAGATGTGGATGTCGTCATGACAACCAGAGAGCTTGTATGGCTGATGAAGGAAAATGGGATCGCGTTTGATACACTGCAGGAAGAGGAGTTTGATCAGACACTTGGAGCCTATACGGGAGCCGGAGCCATTTTCGGCGTGACAGGCGGCGTTATGGAGGCGGCAATCCGTACCGGTTACGAACTGATCACCGGAGAGAAGATACCGTCTGTTGAGGTGACGGAGGCCAGGGGAACCAAGGGCTTTCGGACGGGAAAGGTACAGGTCGGAGAGTTAACTTTGAAGATCGGTATCGTAACGGGACTGACGGATATAATTGATTTGCTGGAGAAGGTAGCAAAGGGGACATGTGATCTGCATTTTATTGAGGTCATGACCTGCCCGGAGGGCTGCGTCAGCGGCGGTGGACAGCCAAAGCTGCTACTGGATGCGGACAGGCCTGAAGCCTATGCAAACCGCAGAGCGGCACTTTTGCAGCATGACGAAGAACTTCCGGTACGTAAATCCCATGAGAATCCAAGCATCCAAAAGCTGTATGAAGATTTTCTGGAGAAACCAAACAGCGAAAAGGCACATCACCTGTTACATACGACTTATCATAAGGAGGGCTAGCAATATGGCAATCAAAGAAGTACAAACCACCTGTGCATACTGCGCGAGTGGCTGCCAGATCGGAATGGTAGTAGATACAGAGAAGAATCAGATATTAGAGGCCAAGGCACTTGACGGAAGAACCAATGAAGGGAAGCTCTGCCTGAAGGGCTTCTATGGATGGGATTATCTGAATGATCCGCAGATTTTGACGAAGCGTATCAGAAAGCCTATGATTCGTAAGAATGGAAAGCAGAGTCCTTTGGAAGAGGTAGAGTGGGACGAGGCCATCCGTTTTGTGGCGGATAACCTGACGCGCATCAAGGAAAAATACGGGCCGGATGCCATCATGGGTACGGCATCGGCAAGAGGCCCCGGAAATGAGGCGGCTTATCTGATGCAGAAATTCATTCGTGCAGGCGTCGGTACGAACAACATTGATCACTGTGCACGTGTCTGCCATGCAGCTTCCGTAGCAGGCTGTCAGGCCTCTATCGGAGAGGGAGCAATGTCTCTCGGGGTTCCTGAAATAGAGGATGCAGAAGTGATTTTCAACATTGGTTACAATGCGGCGACCTCACATCCTATCGTGGCAAGAAGGATTGTAAAGGCAAAGCAGAAGGGCTGCAAGATCATCTGTATTGACCCTCGTATCACCGAAACTGCCAGAATTGCAGACATCCATCTACAGTTGAAGGGCGGCACAAATCTGGCACTGACCAATGCGATTGCCCATGTCATCATAGAAGAGCATCTGATCGATCCGGATTTTATAGAAATGAATACCAAGGGCTTTGAGGATTATAAGAAGGTCATGGAAAAATATACACCGGAATATTCTGCAGAGATCTGTGGGGTTACGGCAGATGCCATTCGAGATGCGGCACGTATGTATGCAGGCTCACGTCATTCTGTCATTCTGTGGGGGATGGGAATCACACAGTTCAGGCAGGGTGTCAGTGTTGTGGAGAGCTGCTGTAATCTTGCAATGATGACCGGTAACTTTGGCCGGCCCAGTACAGGTGTCGGGCCCGTCCGTGGACAGAATAACGTGCAGGGAGCCTGTGATATGGGCGTTTTGCCGAACCAATATCCGGGTTATCAGTCGGTTACCGATCCTGCAAATCAAGAGAAATTTGAAAAGGCATGGAATGCAAAGCTTTCCAATCAGGCGGGTATTCATTTGACCAGAGTGCCGGAATTTGTTCTGGAGGAGAAGGATCCCAAGAAGCAATTACACGCCTATTACATTTTCGGCGAGGATCCCGTACAGTCAGATCCGCATGCCGCAGAAATCAGAGCGACTCTGTCCAAGATCGATTTTCTGATCGTACAGGACTGCTTTTACTGTAGAACCTCTGCATATGCAGATGCACTGCTCCCTTCTACTGCATGGGGTGAGGCAGATGGGGTCTATACCTCCTGTGATCGTGGCTTTCAGCGTATCAGGAAGTGTATTGAGCCTTCGGGCGATGTGAAGACAGACTGTGAGATTATCTGTCTCGTATCAACTGCGATGGGTTATCCGATGCATTATGATTCAACAGAGGAAGTTTGGAATGAAATGATCGATCTGTGTCCGAAGTTTACCGGAGCAACCTATGAAAAGATGGAGAAATACGGTGGAGTGCAGTGGCCCTGCTACAGCAAGGACATGAGTGATAAGGGAACTCCCTATCTGCATAAGGGTGGAAAATTTGCACATCCTGACGGCAAGGGTATTTTCATTGGTGTGGATTATGTCGAGGTATATGAACAGGAAGAGGATGCCTATCCGCTGTCACTTTCAACGGTACGTGAGGTCGGACATTATTCTGTCCGCACGATGACCGGTAACTGCCGTACCCTGCGCAATCTGGAGGATGAGCCCGGCTGGGTGGAGATGAATCCGGCAGATTGTGAGGAAAAGAATCTCAAGAAAGGTGAGCTTGTCTGGGTAACCTCCAAGCGAGGAGAGTGTATGACCAGATGCATGCCAACAGAGCGTGTGAAGAAGGGCTCTATTTATATGACTTATCAATGGTGGATCGGAGCCTGCAATGAGCTGACCATCGGACAGCTTGATCTGCAGAGTCGTACACCGGAATATAAATATTGTGCCTGCCGCGTAGATAAGATTGACGATCAGGAATGGGCGGAAAAATGTGTCACGGCAAATTATAAAGCCATCCGTATGGAGATGGGGATTGATATATCCGAGAAGGAGGTGGATGCACAATGAATCAGTTTGTAAAAGGAAATCCGGATCTGTGCATTGGGTGCAGAACCTGTATGATCAGCTGTGTGATAGCACATGAGGGCAGGAGAATATTTGAGATTGATCCTGATGGATATGATTTTAATCCCAGACTGCATATGGTCAAAACGAAGAAGCTTTCTGTTCCGGTACAATGCAAGCATTGTGAAGATCCTGCCTGTATGGCAGCGTGCCCGAAGGAATGCATCACGATCAGGGATCACAGCGTATATTTGGATACAAAGAACTGTATCGGCTGCAAGAGCTGTATGGAGGCATGCCCGTTCGGTGCCATAGAGATGGTGACGACAAAGAGTGAAAAGCAGTCGGACGGAAGCGAAAAGATCATAGCAAATAAATGTGATTTGTGCGCCAATGTACCGGGTGGCCCGGCCTGTGTCAGAACCTGCCCGACCGATGCACTGCAGCTTGTAGAGGAAGAACAGCTGCTTGATAAGGTGGAGAGCCGCAGGCTGGAGGCAGCAAAGAGTCTGGCTGTGACAAAGGAGTTTTAGAACAATGACAAGGGGCAGGCAGATATGAAAAAGCAATGGCTGAAAGGCAAATACGGATGGACATTATTGGCTGCGCTGGTTGTTTTTTGTGCGGTGGGAATCCTTTTGGGGTCAAATGCGCCACGGCAGAAGGACACCGGGAATAATGCGGTAGAGACGGAGACTGAATTGGTTCAATCCGAAGTGAGTTCTCCGGAGGAACTGTTGGCAAAAATGTCTCTGGAGGAAAAGATCGGACAGATGCTGTTGGTCAATTTCCGTTCCTGGAAGACAGCTGATATGGCAGAGGCGGATGACTTGACTGTCATGAATGAGGAGATTGCACAGATCATCCGCGATTATCACATTGGAAATGTCATACTGTTTGGGGAAAATACGAAGAGTACAGAGCAGACGGTCAAGCTGACCTATGATCTGCAGAGGGCAGCAGCTGCGTCTGGCGACGTGCCGCTGCTGATCGGAATCGATCAGGAGGGCGGCGTGGTCACAAGACTCGGTCAGGGAACCTGTATGCCGGGAAATATGGCAATCGGAGCAACCGGCAATCCGGAGTATGCTTATGAAAATGGTTCCGTGATTGGAGAGGAACTCAAGGCGCTTGGAATTGATGCAACATTTGCACCGGATGCGGATGTGAATGACAACCCGGATAATCCGATTATCAATCTTCGCTCTTTTGGAGAAAATCCTGAGAAGGTGGCAGGGTTTGTAGTGAAGATGCAGGAGGGATTGAACGCACAGGGAACAGCAGCGTGTGCAAAACACTTTCCGGGACATGGAAATACTGCAACTGATACACATACCGGTCTTGCCCTTGTGGAAAAAACACGGACAGAATGGGAGGCTTGTGAGAAGGTTCCGTTTCAGGCGGCAGTGAATGCGAAAATAGATATGATCATGACAGCACATATCCAATATCCGAATCTGGACGACACGCAGGTGACCTCTGTACTTGACGGTTCGCAAGTCTATCTTCCGGCAACCTTGTCGGAAAAAATTGTGACCGGTATTCTGCGCGATGAGATGGGATATGACGGAGTTGTTTCCACAGATGCAATGGACATGCAGGCAATCAAGGATCATTTCGGGGAAACGGATGCCATTATCATGGCCATGAATGCGGGCGTGGATTTGATGTGTAACCCGACAAAGCTTTCTTGTGCGGAGGACGCATCGAAGCTTCGGAAAATTTATTCTGCAGTCGAGGAAGCCATTCAGTCGGGAGAACTGTCAGAGTCTAAGCTTGATGCTGCAGTGCTGCGTATACTGAAGCTAAAGGAGAAGCGAGGGATTCTGGCAAAATCGACAGAAAAATTCTATACAGCAGAGCAGGCAGAACAGCTCGTTGGCAGTCGGGAGCATCGTGAAACAGAGAGAACTATTGCAGAAGCTGCGATTACGGTCGTTCACGAGAAGCTGTTCAAGGCATTTACACCCGCTGCGGAGGAGACGGTACTGTGCATCCTTCCGTTTGAGAATGAAAGCTATAGTGTACAGTATGCAGTCAATCGCTTGTCCGAGGAGCAGAGGATACAGGATTTTCATTTAGATTTTTACATTTATGAGAAGGAATCGGAACTGAGTGATACGCTTCGTCAAAAAATAGCAGCTGCAGATTATATATTGCTTGCATCGGAAATGTATGGTTCTACAAAAAATGATGTGATGCACTGGCAGAATGTGATTCCGCAGGAGGTCTGTGAATATGTTAAGGCTGTGGGAAAACAGAAGGATATGTGTGTACTGAGTCTCGGCATGCCCTATGATGCCGCCAATTATCCGGAGGAGCCGGTGTTGGTTGCGTACGGTTATAAGGCAATGACGAAGGAAGATGCTGAAAGCGGAGTCATAACTGAAAAGTATGGACCCAATATTCCGGCAGTCGTAGGAGCGGCATTCGGAACGTTTGAACCTAAAGGCGTATTGCCGGTGGAGGTAGAGTGATGAGTAAAATGCATATACGGAAAAAATGCGCTGACAGAGTGATTCGGGTTATGATTTCGATGCTGTTTCTGCTGTTTATGTCAGTCCTGCTGCAGGGAACTGAGGTGTCGGCGGCAGAGGCAGAGCAGGAGATGACAATTCTTTTTTCACATGACATTCATTCTTTTTTTACACCAAAGGATGATGGAACAGGAGAAAAGTATGGTCTGGCCAGAATGAAGACATTGATTCAGGAACGATGGGAGGCAAATGATACATGCGTTCTTGTCGATGGAGGCGATTTTTCCATGGGAACCCTGTACCAGACATTGTTTTCCAAGGAGGCAGTGGAACTGGTCATGCTGGGAGAAATCGGATATGATGCGGTGACTCTTGGTAATCACGAATTTGATTACCGTGAGAGTGGTTTGACTAAGATGCTCTATGCTGCAATTGGCAGGGAGCAGCAGGAAGGGGATTTTGTGCTGCCGAAGCTTCTTCTGTCCAATCTCGACTGGTCAAGAAATACATCAGAGGATAATCTGGAACTGAAAAAGGCATGGGATGCATACGGAGCATCTGAGTATACCATTGTAGAACGGAATGGTATCAGGATCGGCATATTTGGTATCTTTGGCAAGAACTCCGCAGAGGATGCACCAAAGAGCGGACTGCTGTTTGAAGACTAGATTCAGTCTGCCAAGAACATGGTGCAGAAACTGCAGGATGAAAACGCAGATATCATCCTATGTCTGTCTCATTCCGGAACATGGGCTGATCCGAAAGAGTCTGAGGACGAGCTGTTAGCAAAGGCAGTGCCGGAAATCGATGTCATTGTCAGTGCGCATACACATACTATTTTAGAGGAGCCGATTGTCCATGGTTCGACTTATATCGTATCCTGTGGCAGCTATGCACATTATCTGGGCGAACTGGATCTCAGAAAGACGGAAGACGGACGGTATGAAATGACAGGCTATACACTGCATCCGCTGACAGGTGAAATTGTGCCGGATGAACAGGCGACCGAAAGGCTGACAGCCTATCAGGAAGATATCAACAGGGATTATCTGAGCAGATTTGGCTATACCTATGACCAGGTCATAGCACACAATTCAATTGAGTTTATACCCAACGCCGAACTTGAGGTGAAGGGCCTCGAAGAGGAGCCGCTTGCCAATCTGATCAGCGATGCATACCGCTATGCCGTAGAGCAGGCAGAGGGTGAAAATGGCACACCAGTGGATGTGGCAATCGTTGCAGAAGGAATGATTCGTGAACGGATCCCGGTCGGAAATGTGAAAATTCAGGATGTCTATGATGTATGTTCTTTGGGCTCAGGGCCAGATGCACTGGCGGGCTATCCGATGGTTGGCATTTGGCTGAACGGAGAGGAATTAAAAACGATGGCGGAAATTGATGTGTCGATTTCTGATGGTGGAATGGCACAACTGTTTCCGAGCGGTGTTTGCTGGACTTATAATCCAAACAGACTGATTTTGAACCGTGTGACGGATGTATCCGTTATAAAGCGGGACGGAGGTCTGGAAGATGTAGATCCGGACAGGCTTTATTATGTTGTGACTCCACTTTATTGTGCACAGATGGTTGGAAGCATACAGGCAAAATCCAAAGGAATCCTGACAGTCGCACCCAAGAATGAGCAGGGTGAGGTGATTACGGATTATGAGGATTATATTATCTATCATTCTGAGACTGGAGAGGAGTTAAAGGAGTGGAATACACTTGCCACTTACCTGGAATCCTTTGCGCCGGGGGCGAGCGGACTGCCGGAGGTGCCTGCAGAGTATGCGCAGCTGCAGGGGCGTAAGGTGATGGTGGATTCAAAAAACCCGGTAGAACTGCTCAAAAATCCGAATCGGGTAGCCATTGTGCTGTATTGTATTGTGGCCCTATTGATCGTTGTCATGGTACTGGTTATCCTGAAAATCAGAGGACATTTCAGGAAAAAACATCGAACATCGTGATTGCGTGTGATGGCAGTAGACGTGATGACAGTAGTGATGACAGTAGAGAAAGTAATTCTTGTCACGGCAGTGGCAATATGTTAAGGTATGACGTGGACATTAAGGAATACATTATAGGGAGGCAGTCGTCATGCAGTTGATAAAACAGCGGTTAAAAGGATTATGGAGTTATTTTTCTACCTATGAAAAGGTATGGTTTTTCAGTATTTTGATTTTAGCATTTGTATTTGCCTTTATTTTTCCGGAGGAGGATATCAACGGCGTTAACGGCAAGCTCATCATGACGCTGTATCTGGCAGATACTTTTCTCAATATTTTATGTGAACTGCTGATTTCCAAACAGAGCAAGTGGAATTTTATTGTTTCTGTATTTGTGGAGATCACAGAAATTGCAATACTGGTGATTTTGGCTTCCCGGTTTGCAACGATGGCAACAACGTTGTTCTTTTGGCTGCCGGTTGATATTATCAGTTTCATCAACTGGAACAAGCATCCGGATCAGCAGGAAAAGGAATTGACGCAGGTACGTAAGCTCAGCGGATGGGGAGAGGCAGCTGTTATCATAGGAATTATTGTATGGACAGTCGGAGTCGGTTATTTTTTGACAAGCCTGGATATCCGTACGGATCTGTTCGGAGGAAATCGTACTTTAGAAGTCATAGTGGCATATTTGGATGCCTGTGTCAGTGCAGTGGGCATTGCAAACGGTCTGTTCATTCTGTTTCGGTATCGAGAGCAATGGCTGGCGTGGTATCTGAGTGCGATACTGGAAACGATCATCAACATCCTGTCAGGACAGTTTGTACTGTTGGTTTTGAAGGCCGGATATTTCACCAATACGACCTATGGCTATATTAAATGGACAAAATACATCAAAAAGGCAAAACAAAGAGAAACGGAAGTGGAGGCCTGACCTTCTTTTGACATCCTTTATAGGCTGTTTTCCAGCTGTAAAGGATGTTTCCGTTTGTTTAAGGAAAAAAGTCAAAATAGAACGATACAGGGCGGAGGTGAGCGGCATGTACAGAGCAAGTGCATTTGGCAAGCTTGCAATTATGTCCCCGGCAGCCATTCCAAAGGTAAAACAAAAGATGATTTTATTGTAAAAGTATTCTCATCAGCATATAATAGTGATATTAAGATGGAATCGCAGAATGAGAGGAAGATAAATGATCGAGTATTTAAAGGCGTTGTTGTTTGGAATTGTTGAAGGTATTACAGAATGGCTGCCCATCAGCAGTACAGGACATTTGATCTTATTAAATGAATTTGTAACCTTAAATGTCAGTGATGCTTTTTTTGAGATGTTTGAGGTGGTGATCCAGTTGGGCGCTATTATGGCCGTAGTGATCTTGTATTGGAATCAGTTATGGCCGTTTGCGAAGGGAGAGAAGTATTTCATCAGGAAGGATACCTTCTCTATGTGGTTCAAGATTGCCTTTGCCTGCATTCCGGCAGTCCTCGTAAAGCTTACGATCGGCGAATTTGTCAAAGCGCACTTCTATCGATATGAAGTGATTGCCGGGGCATTGATTGTCTTTGGTGTGGCGTTCATTATCATTGAGAATCGTAATCATAAGCTAAGTCCAAAGGTTCATTCGATTGCAGATATTACATATCGCTCTGCTTTGATCATCGGCCTGTTTCAAGTGCTGGCAGCGGTCTTTCCGGGTACGAGCCGCAGTGGGGCAACGATTCTCGGCGGGATTCTGATCGGCATTGCACGTCCGATTGCTGCGGAATTTACTTTTTTCTTAGGCGTTCCCGTGATGTTTGGGGCAGGACTGATGGAGATTGTAGATTTTGGCTTTCATTATACGAGTCAGGAGCTGATCATCCTGCTGATCGGCCTGATCGTTTCTTTTGTGGTTTCACTGGTGGTCATCAGATTTTTGATGGGTTATATTAAGAAGCATGACTTTAAAGTGTTTGGATGGTACAGAATTGTGCTTGGAATTATGGTATTGCTCTATTTCGGAATTTTTCAAAGATAAATATGAGACAAAATGTGTGGTCATTCGTATACAAAGATTGAAGTGACTTTACATTACAAAGGATGAGAGGATGACGAATATGCGACAGAAGATTCAGAAATTTCTACTGGTAACACTGGTACTGACGGGAGTTCTGTTTTCAAGCTCCTGTAATCAGGAAAAAGGGATCAATTATGCAGATACAGCCAATTGGGCTTACCTTCCGGAGCTGGAGACTCAAACCTCAGAGGAGCCGTCACAAGCTCAGACAGAGGGTAAAGAGGAGCAGAAGCAGTATGAAGCCGACTGCTTTCTGATCTGTCCAACGGTTTATTTTGGTGATGAAACACACTATAACATGGAAATGACTGATGAAGAGACTAAGGCCAATTTCTATGGAGCATTGAATATGGAGCGTGGGATTTATGATATGTCCTGCAATATGTATGCGCCCTATTACAGACAGGCATCTCTCTCAGCCTATCAGCTGACAGCAGAAGAACGGGAGCAGTATCTTGCAAGTGCATATCAGGATATCAGACTTGCGTTTGAATACTATATGAAGAATTACAATGATGGCAGACCAATCGTTTTGGCTGGCTTTTCTCAGGGAGCAGATATGGTTTTGCGTCTGCTGGAGGAATATTTTGCGGACAACGGTTATCAGAATCGACTTGTGGCAGCCTATGTGATCGGGGGAGCTGTAACAGAGGAGGATCTGAAGCAGTATCCACATCTGAAGATGGCAGAGGCAGAGGCAGATACCGGCTGCATCATTTCCTTTAACAGCGAAGCACCGGAAGCAAATTATTCTATATTGGTGCCGAATACAACCCTTGGAATCAATCCGCTGAATTGGAAGACTGATTCTACAGAGGCAGAGGCTTCCCTTAATAAGGGCGCTTGCTTTACCGATTATTCAGGAGCAGTTACGAAAGAGATACCGGGATTGTGCGGGGCATATTTGGATGAAAAGAGAGGAACCCTGAAGGTGACGGGAATCACACCGGAGGAGTATCCGCCTGTGTTGAATCTGTTTGACAGCGGAATCTATCATCTCTATGATTATCAGTTCTTTTATCGGAACTTGCAGGAGAATGTTGCCGTGCGTCTGAAGCAGTATCAGACAGAGCAGTTTCTGAAAAAAAATTATGCGGTGAATGAGATGTATGATATCCATAGACTGTTAAGCGTGGAGCAGCAAACAGAAACAGAAGCTGTCGAAGCGGAACAGAGAAAAGAGGCAGAGCAATATCTGATCCGGATTCCTGAAGTGACAATGGAAATGCTGGAGCCGGAATTCTGGATTCAAAAGGTGGTCAATCCGGATCAGGTCATTATGTCGCAGGAAGAAATTGTGGCATTTAACGGAAATAAGAAGGGAGTATTTGCACAGTTTTCTCAGGTGGGCTGTTCAAACATCATATCAGGAACGGATCTGAAAACAATTGTTGAGGAACTGGGACAGCCGAAAGGTGAACGTTATTTGAATGGAACGCTGCTGGAGCAGGACTATTGGGATGTGCTGCTTGCAGAGAGAAATGTAGATTCCATTCAGCAGGAAAATCAGGTACAGTACGGGATTTCTACCAAAAGGACAGCGATACGTACTTTGCCGTCAGATGATATACTTGCCGATGCACCGGAGTTTACTTTCTTTGATGAAATGCAGAATAGCTCTGTTATGATTAATGAGCCGGTTCTTGTGATGCAGACGAGCAAAAGTGGAAACTGGTATTATGTGTTGACACGCTATTGCGGAGGCTGGATGCACAAGGAAGACGTTGCATTGTGCAGAAGCCAGAAGGAATGGCTGGAGGCACAGCCACAGGAGGACTTCCTGGTGGTGACGGGCGATAAGCTGCGACTGGAATATGATCCGGTGAATCCGGCTGTGTCAGAATATGAGCTGTCAATGGGCAGCAGATATCTGCTCGCCAAGCCGGAGGAATTTCCAAAATCAGCAGAGGGCAGGTATGCGGTGGATAATTATATCATCAAGCTGCCGACAAAAGCTGCCGACGGATATTTACAGTATGAGTATGCATATATTCAGAAATCACAGGACGTCCATATAGGCTATCTGCCATATACCAGAAGGAATCTTTTGACGCTGGCATTCAAAGCGGATGGAGACCGTTACGGCTGGGCAGGTATGTACAATGCAAGAGACTGTTCTCAGTATATGATGGAACTATATCGCTGCTTCGGAATCAACCTTGCCCGCAACTCCAGTGGTCAGGCCTCAACCAAATGTAAGACTCTAAATGTTGCAGGCTTGAGCGATGAGAGAAAGCAGGAACTGCTGAAGCTGACACCGGCGGGTTCTATCCTCTATTTCCCGGGACATATTATGATGTATCTGGGTGAAGTGGACGGGCATTATTATGTCATCAGTTCTGCCGGAAGCTTCAGACGACAGGGAACTCCGGAGGATGTATATCCGAACTATCATTCTGTGCTGGTCAATGACTTGTCAGTGGTACGCAAAAACGGGAAGACCTGGCTTGAGAGTCTGGCCAAGTGTAAGATTATCTGGGAAAATGAAGCAGAACAGCCATGATTTTGCTAAATGTTACGATTTTGTTACTTTTTTG
>CAZABT010000082.1:0-13279 GCA_964483395.1 uncultured Lachnospiraceae bacterium | reverse complement strand
AGGATACCGTGCTTGCCGGCGTCGGAAGCAGGATAGAAGTATGGAGCAAGGAACGTTACTTAGGCGAGGCAGTTTACGAGGATATGGACGGCATCGCTGAAAGAATGGCTGATTTGGGGCTTGGTATATAGGAAAGACCGATTTGGGGAAAGAGGTATCGACTATGAGTTTTGAGCACAAATCAGTATTGTTAGGCGAGACGATCGAACATTTATGCATTCGCCCCGAAGGGACCTATGTCGATGGGACATTAGGCGGTGGTGGACATGCTTACGAGGTCTTGCAAAGGCTATCGAATCTGGGGAGATTCATAGGGATAGATCAAGACGACGCGGCTCTCACAGCCGCAGGCAGTCGTCTGAAGAGTTTTAACGAGACAAGGAATATTACCTACATCAGAAGTAATTACTGCAACATCAGGGAAGAATTACGACAGATTGGAATTGAGAAGGTAGATGGAATCGTGTTGGATTTGGGCGTTTCCTCTTACCAGATAGACACCGTGGAGAGGGGCTTCAGCTATAAGGAAGATGCACCGCTCGACATGAGGATGGACAGAAGAAACGAAATGACGGCACAGGATATCGTGAACGGCTACAGCGAAATGGAATTGTTTCGAATCATCAGGGACTATGGAGAGGATCAATTCGCTAAGAATATCGCAAAGCATATCGTCAGGGCAAGAGCAGAACATGAAATCACAACAACGGGTGAACTTGTGGAGATCATCAAAGCGGCAATACCGATGAAGATACAAAAGACCATGGGACATCCTGCCAAGAAAACTTTTCAGGCACTTCGCATAGAATTGAATCATGAACTGGATGTATTGAGAGATACGTTGGACGACATGATCGAGCTGCTGAATCCAAACGGGCGAATCTGTATTATCACATTTCATTCACTTGAAGACAGGATAGTAAAAACGATTTTCAGAAAAAATGAAAATCCGTGTACATGTCCGCCGGATTTTCCGGTTTGCGTGTGCGGAAATGTATCAAAAGGACATGTTATCACAAGAAAGCCAATTCTTCCAAGCAGTTTGGAAATGGAAGAAAACAGCAGATCCAAGAGCGCAAAGCTGAGAGTATTTGAACGCAGCGAGTAAAGGTTCTCTTGCATGAAGCTATGAAATTGAGGGAGGTTGCAGCATGGCAACAAAGCGTCAAGGAAGACAAACTTCATACAGAAGAGACACCTATGTGGACGGAAACACTGTCAGAAAAGTTCAGCCGATTTATACACCAATTGGAGAAGAAGTCAGAACCACCAAGAGACTGAGCAACACTGCCAGAAAAAACAGAGATAAGGCTGCGCATATGAATCCGGGCTATATTCTGTTTCTGACAATGGCAATGATCGTGACCGGTTATTTTTGCATTCAGTATTTGCAGTTACAGTCCGATATAACAAGCAGAGTCAAAAGCATTTCTATTTTGGAGAGCAGATACAATGAACTCAAGACGGAAAATGATGAGACGGAAAGCAGAATTAAGGGCTCTGTAGGAATTGAGGCCATCAAAAAGCAGGCGATGGACGAACTTGGTATGCAGTACGCCAAGGAAGATCAGATTGTCACATATACAAGCGAAGACGGCGACTATGTGCGGCAGTATATTGATATAGATGAGTAGGAGATCATTCAGTTGAAACGGAAGGGTCGCAGCGAGGAACAACAAAAGAAATTTTCCATAAAGATGCAAAAGAAGCTGGTAGTGCTGTTTGTTTTAGTGCTGGCGGCTTTTGCTGCGTTAAATGTCCGCCTCATGAAGATCAGCAAAGAGGATGGTGACAAGTATAAGAAGCAGGTGCTTTCCCAGCAAAAATATGACAGTATTGCACTGCCAGCAAAACGTGGTGATATTGTTGATCGTAAGGGAACAAAGATTGCCGTAAGTGAAAAGGTTTATAACATAGTCATTGATACAAAGGCTATGACCGCAGAAGAAGGAAAATATCTGGAAACGTCTCTTCGTACACTGTTTCAGTCGGGGGCAAAATTTGAATATACAGAAGAAGAACTCAGAAGCTATATGGTAGCAAATCCGACCTCACAATACCGTATTGTTGCAAAAAAACAGTCTTACGATACGATTAGTTCTTTAATGGAAATCTTGGCAAACACAACAGAATACCCGGATGTCAAGGGAATCTGGCTGGAGAATGACTATCAGCGGAGATACCCATATGATACGTTGGCATGCGATGTGATAGGCTTTGTACAGGGAGACAACCTGGGAACCTACGGGCTTGAGGAATACTATAATGATAGGCTGAACGGTACAAACGGAAGAGAATACGGCTATTTGAATGATGACGAGAATCTGGAGAGAACCATTAAACCCGCAGAAGATGGACAGACTCTGGTTACAACGTTGGATGTTAATATACAGAGTATTGTGGAAAAACATATTTTGGCATTCAATGAAGAGCATAAGGACGAATACAGAGAAGGCAACGGAAGTGCGAATACAGGTGTGATTATTATGAATCCCAATAATGGGGAAGTGCTTGCTATGGCCAGCTATCCGGTATATGACCTGAACAATCCGAGAGATTTGTCACGCGTCCAGCTTCCGGAAGAGGACGAGGAAGAAAGCGAGAATGGTACGGACGCAGCAAAAGATAATGCAGGGGCAGAGACAGCGCAGAATTCAACAGATGCCGGAGAATCACAGGATACAGAAGAAAACGGATCGGCACAGGCGACTGAACAGGATCAGGCAGAAGAGCAGCCACAGGATGGACTGACAGATGCGCCGACAGATGGAGAAATCCCTGCTGCGGAACAGTCGGCTGAGTTGACAGAGAGCGAAAGGAAAGCAAAGGAACTGGAAGCTGCACAGATGGAGGCTCTTGCTGCCCTGTGGAAAAATTTTTGCATTTCTGATACCTATGAACCGGGGTCAACAGCAAAGCCATTTACAATCGCAGCCGGTCTCGAAACGGGTGAACTGACAGGAAATGAAAGCTATGAATGTAATGGTGTGCTTGAAGTGGGCGGACATGAGATTCACTGTAACAATCATCCCGGCATCAGTACATTGACTTTGACAGGAGCACTGGAGCATTCCTGTAACGTTGCATTAATGAAGATAGGAACAAAGCTTGGACGTTCTACCTTTATGAAATATAACAGGCTGTTCAACTTTGGATTGAAGACAAACATTGATCTGACCGGCGAAACATTGACGACAACGGTTGTATTTGATGAGGCCAAGATGACAGCTGCCGACCTTGCAATTGGTTCCTTTGGACAAGGCTTTAACGCAACGATGATACAGATGATTACCGGATTCTGTTCTCTGATCAATGGAGGAGAATATTATCAGCCGCATATGGTCAGCGAAATTTTGACCGCCGATGGCGCAGCGGTAGAAGTTAAGGAACCGCGTGTACTGAAGCAGACGATATCAGCGGAGACTTCGGATAAGATCAGAGAAATGTGCGTCAGCGTAGTCGTGAACGGTACCGGACACAGCGCACGCCCGGCAGGTTATCTGATTGGAGGAAAGACCGGAACAGCAGAAAAGTATCCGAGAAATACAGGAAATTATGTGGTTTCTTTTATGGGCTTTGCACCGGCAGAAGATCCACAGCTTGCAATTTATGTCGTGATCGATGAACCGAATGTTGCATATCAGGCAAGTGCGAGATATGCAACTCTATTGACCAGAGATATTTTGACGGAGGTTCTGCCGTATATGAAGATCTATCAGACAGAATCACTCACTGAGGAAGAGCAGGCAGAACTGGAGGAGTCCCAGCAGAACTTTTCAGCAGGCGCATCCGGAACCGAGGAAACACCGGCTGATGGAACCACCGACGGAACAACTACCGATGGAACAGCAACCGATGGAACAGCAACCGACGGAACAGCAACCGATGGAACAACAGACGGGACAACGACAGACGGAACTACCGATGGAACAACCAATGGAACTGCCGATGGAACAGCGACAGACGGAAACACCGATGGAACAACAGATGGAGCAGCAACGGATGAAACAACGACAGACGGCACCTCGGAGGCCTGTAATGAAGTCAGATTGTGAATGATATACATAACCTTGTAAGGGCGATAATAGATTATTATAACAGCTCTTATGAGGTATTGTATGTTAAGGAATAAAACAGCCCATAGAAAAAAAATTGTATTTTATGCGAGTGCTTGTATTTTATTGCTTATTTTTTTGATGGCACGTCTGGCTTATTTAATGATATATCAATCTGATTATTATACGAGCGGTGCAAAGGAACTACATGAAAGAGAGCGTGACATCAAAGCAGCACGCGGTAGGATATTAGATCGGAACGGTGAGGTGCTGGCGACAAATCGGACAGTCTGTACAGTATCTGTGATTCACAGTCAAATCAAGAATCCGGATGAAGTGACAGCAACGCTTGCACGCCTGCTGGAACTTCCGGAGGAAACAGTCAGAAAACGTGTAGAAAAGGTTTCTTCCATTGAACGAGTTAAGGCAAATGTTGATAAAGAGACGGGAGACCGTATCAGACTGTGTAATCTGGCAGGAGTGAAGGTTGACGAGGATTATAAACGTTACTATCCTTATGAGGACTGTGCATCTAAGGTGCTTGGCTTTACCGGCGGTGACAATCAGGGTATTATAGGACTTGAGGTTATATATGAGGAGTATCTGAAAGGCAAGAATGGAAAAATACTTGCAGTCACCGATGCACGCGGAGTAGAACTGCCGGAGGCGGGGGAAAGCAGAATAGAACCTGTAGACGGAAATGATCTGCAGATCAGCATAGATATTAATATTCAAAAATACGCACAACAGATTGCGGAGAAGGCGTTGCAGCAGAAGCAGGCAGACAGCGTCAACATCATAGTCATGAATCCCTCAAACGGTGAGGTACTGTCCATGGTCAATGTGCCGGAATTCAATCTGAATCAGCCCTATGTGTTGGATGTCGATGCTGCTGGAATCAGTGATGCGGAGAAGCAGGATCTGTTGAATCAGATGTGGCGTAACGGCTGTATGAATGATACCTATGAGCCGGGCTCTACTTTTAAGATTATAACTGCCTCAGCAGGATTTGAAGCCGGTGTTCTGGCGATGGAAGATACCTTTCACTGCCCTGGCTATACGGTTGTGGAGGATAGAAGAATCCGCTGTCATAAAATTGCAGGGCATGGTTCGCAGGATTTCGTGCATGCCACAATGAATTCCTGTAATCCAGTGTTTGTTGCAGTTGGACTTCGTGTCGGGGCAGATCGTTTTTATGATTATTTTAAACAATTCGGACTGCTGGATAAGACGGGAATAGACCTGCCGGGTGAAGCCAATACGATTATGCATCAAAAGGAGAATATCGGTTTGGTAGAGCTGGCGACAGTATCCTTTGGTCAGTCCTTTCAAATCACACCGATACAGCTTGCGGCAACGGTCAGCTCCATCGTAAACGGCGGAACAAGTATTACACCGCATTTTGCCATGCGCGTGGTGGAACAGGAACAAAAGGTTCGGCGCAGCTTTACATATCCGAAGGGAAAACAGATCATTTCTGAAGAAACATCGGAAAAGATGCAGTACATATTGGAAAAAGTTGTGTCTGAGGGGACGGGAAGAAATGCAGCTGTCGAGGGATATCAGATCGGAGGCAAAACCGCTACGAGTCAAACATTGCCGCGCGGAAGCGGTAAATACATATCCTCCTTTGTGGGATTCGCACCGACAGATGATCCTCAGATTCTGGTCTTGCTGATCATTAACAATCCACAAGGAATTTATTATGGAGGAACGATAGCAGCACCACTGGTCAGGGAACTGTTCGAGAATATACTCCCTTATCTGCAGATAGAAAAACAACCGGAGGAGCCGACAGCAGCGGAGCAATAAAAAAGTTGATAATTTAGGCCAAAAGACTTATACTATCCTAGGCTGGCTCAGGCCACGAAAGAAGTATATATGAGGTGAAAAGATGAACAATACAATTTTTATTCCTGTCATCATTGCATTTGCAATCAGCGTTATACTGGGACCCTTTGTGATTCCTTATCTGCGGAAACTCAAGGTGGGTCAGACAGTACGTGATGATGGTCCACAGACACATTTGAAGAAAACAGGGACTCCCACTATGGGTGGAGTGATCATTTTAAGCGCTGTGGTCATTACCTCACTGTTATACATCGGGAAGTATCCTAAGATGGTTCCGGTACTGTTCCTGACGCTTGGATTTGGACTGATTGGCTTTTTGGATGATTATATCAAGGTGGTTCTAAAGCGTTCCATGGGATTGCGTGCATGGCAGAAAATGTTGCTGCAGATCATTGTGACAGCGATATTTGCTTATTATATTGTGAATGTGGCACAAATCAGTCTGGCAATGAAGATACCGTTTCTTCAGGATCGGTATATCGACTTCGGAATATTGAATGTTCCCCTGCTGTTTATTGTGGTACTGGGGACGGTGAACGGAGCAAATTTTACGGATGGACTGGACGGTCTGGCTTCCAGCGTGACGGTGCTGATTGCAACCTTTTTCTCAGTTGTGGCGATTGGAATGCAAAGCGGAATTGAACCCATCACACTTGCTGTTGTCGGAGCATTGCTGGGCTTCCTGTTATTCAATGTATACCCGGCCAGTGTATTTATGGGTGACACAGGTTCCCTGGCTCTTGGCGGTTTTGTCGCAGCAACGGCATATATTCTGCAGATGCCGTTATTCCTTCTGCTGGTGGCATTTATTTATCTTCTGGAGGTAGTATCTGTTATGCTTCAGGTGAGCTACTTCAAAATCTCAGGAGGAAAACGAATTTTTAAAATGGCGCCAATCCATCATCATTTTGAACTGTGCGGTTGGTCTGAGACCAGAGTGGTGGCAGTCTTTTCTATTGTGACAGCAATTTTGTGTCTGATTGGATTAATGGCATTATGAATCAGATAAATGAATATAAAGAACAGAGGAATCATATGAATAACGAATTAGAAAAACAGACGGTGTTAGTCATTGGCACCGGAATCAGCGGACGCGGAGCTGTTAAGCTGTTATTGGCGGCAAAGGCAGAACCAATCCTGTTTGATGCAAACGAAAAACTGGATCCGGTTAAAATCACGGCGGAACTTCAGACAGAGCAGGCGGTACCTGTGTATATCGGGACTCTTCCAGAGGAGGTAGAGGCAAGGGTGGAGCGACTGGTACTCAGTCCGGGAGTTCCTGTTGACAGTGCATTTGTACAGAAATTCTCTTCCAGAGGAATTCCAGTGTGGGGCGAGATCGAGCTTGCATTTGCTTTTGAACAGGGGCATGTACTTGCAATTACGGGAACCAATGGAAAAACAACGACGACATCAATGACAGGAGAAATTCTGCGCGCTTATTATAGAAAAGTCTTTGTGGTTGGCAACATCGGCACTTCCTATGCGGATGCAGCAATGCAGACAACAGCGGATTCAGTGACGGTGGCGGAGATCAGCAGCTTTCAGCTTGAGACGGTTGAGGCTTTCAAGCCTGCAGTGAGTGCGATACTGAACATTACGCCGGATCATATCGACAGGCATCACTCGCTTGCAAATTATATTGCGGTCAAAGAACGAATTGCCATGAATCAGACGGCATCAGAAACGGTTGTGCTGAATTATGAGGATGAGGTCACGCGTGGGTTTGGCACAAAAACGAAGGCAAAGGTTGTATATTTCAGTTCTGCAAGAGAGCTGACGGACGGTTTCTATTTGAAGGAGAATGTAATCTACCAGGCGGTGAACGGTGAGACAAGGGCATTGCTGAATGTGCATGATACATTGCTGCTTGGAACACACAGCTATGAAAATATGATGGCCGCCATGGCAATGGCAGATGCATACGGAGTACCAATGGAAACAATCATAGCGGCCGTGAAGGTGTTCAGGGCAGTGGAACATAGAATTGAATACGTGGCGACCAAGGGTGGAGTCGATTATTACAATGATTCAAAGGGCACCAATGTGGATGCGGCCATTAAGGGTATTCAGGCAATGGTAAAGCCGACCTATCTCATAGGAGGCGGTTATGATAAGGGAGCCACCTACGACAAATGGATAGAAGCCTTTGACGGTAAGGTCAAGGAACTGATATTGTTGGGTGCAACAAAAGAAGCAATTGCAGACTGTGCAAGAGCACACGGCTTCTGCCGGATCGTGTTTGAAGACAGTCTGGAGGCGGCCATGGCCTATATAGCGGAAAAGGCTACAGAAGGTGATGCGGTGCTGCTGTCACCGGCATGTGCAAGCTGGGGCATGTTCAAAAATTATGAAGAACGCGGCAGAATATTCAAGAAATTGGTCAATCAACTCAAGGAGTGAGTGTAATCTATGGCGGTAAGAAGACGGGATGGTGTCAGAAGACAACGAAATAAGCAGGAATTCTTTTTTGACTATACACTGTTGTTTATCGTCATTTTTTTGATATGCTTTGGACTGGTCATGCTGTATAGCACAAGTTCCTATGAGGCCAATCTGGATTTTGACGGAGACTCTGCATTTTATCTGCGAAAGCAGATCAAAGCAACGATTCTCGGCATTATTGTCATGATTATTGTGGCATTTATTGACTACCATATATGGGAAAAATTTGCGATGTTGGCCTATATTGTGTCAGCAGTCATGATTGCATTGGTATTGACACCGCTTGGCTATACAGCAAATGGTGCGAGACGATGGCTGAACCTGGGCGGTATGTCGCTGCAGCCTGCTGAGGTTGCAAAGGTCGGCATGATTATTTTCTTTGCATCGTTGGTCTGTAAAATGGGAAATCGGATACGCGGAAAAAAAGGCTTTTTGTTCACAGTGTTTTGGGCAGTTCCCATTTCGGGCGAGATATTGGTTATCACAAGTAACCTGAGTTCTGCAATTATTATATTTGGAATTGTATTGATGATGCTTTTTGTGGCAAGCCCGAATTACAAGGGATATGTTGTGGGCGCGGTATGCGTGTTGTTCTTTGCTGCGGTTATGGTTTTGGCCATTGCAAAAGGAATTATTCCGGAGGAAATGTCATACCGATTTTCAAGAATCAAGGCATGGCTGAATCCGGAGGCCTATTCCAGCGGGAGCGGGTTTCAGACATTACAGGCATTGTATGCAATCGGGTCAGGCGGCCTCTTTGGAAAGGGGCTTGGGCAGAGTATGCAGAAGCTGGGCTTTCTGCCGGAGGCACAAAACGATATGATTTTTTCGATTATTTGTGAGGAATTGGGCCTGTTTGGAGCCATTGCAATCATTATTTTGTTTATGCTTCTGATCTGGAGGTTTATGGTCATTGCAAATAATGCACAGGATCTGTTCGGGGCGCTGCTTGTGGTAGGAACGATGGCTCATATGTCGATTCAGGTGATATTAAACATTGCGGTAGTGACCAATTCAATACCGAATACCGGTATTACACTGCCCTTTATCAGCTATGGAGGATCATCGGTTGTGTTCCTGCTGATAGAGATTGGAATGGTATTGAGTGTTTCGCGGAGCATCAAGCTGGAAAAATAATATACACATTTGGAGAATATGCGCATATACATAGAATAAGTGTTGCTTTTATATGAGGGAACAATTTGGATTCTATTATGGTATGCGGGGGAAGACCTCTATATGGGGAGACTAAGATACAAGGGTCTAAGAATGCAGCACTTCCGGTATTGGCAGCTACGGTGCTTGTTAGAGGCATTACCAAATTATATCATTGCCCGCGGATTTTAGATATATTAAATATGCTTCATATTTTACGAGAAATCGGGTGTGCGGTCTTTTGGGACGATGAGGATGTCCTAGTGGTGGATGCACGAGAGTGCGGCGGAACCGTTATTTCGGAAAAGTATGCGGGGAGGATGCGTTCTTCTATTATCTTACTTGGAGCGGTTCTTGGAAGAAACGGAAGCGTCAGGGTTCCGTATCCGGGGGGCTGTACGATTGGAAAAAGACCGATCGATCTGCATATAGCTTCTCTTGAAAAAATGAATGTTCATATAGAAACTTGCGAAAAGGCACTGGTGGCCTGCACGGATGGCCTTACAGGAACTGATATCTGTCTGCCGATTCCAAGTGTTGGCGCAACAGAAAATATCATTTTAGCCGCGGTGACGGCTAAGGGAAAGACAAGACTCAGAGGTGCGGCAAGAGAACCGGAAATTGTGACTTTGTGCGATTTCCTGAGACGCTCGGGTGCAAAAATCACAGGCGGAGGAACGGATGTCATTGAAATTGCCGGTGTTCGGAGGCTGCAGCAGACGACCTATGAGATTCCGGCAGATAGAATCGTGGCTGGCACTTATTCGCTGGCAACAGTGGCAACACGTGGCAGTACCATTCTGTATGAGGCTCCGATGGAACAGATGAGTTCGCTGATTCAGATTATTAAGAGCATGGGAGCCGTAGTGAGCCGCATCAGACATGCAGACCGTGTGGGCATGGTTATTGATGCCGAGCATGCAGTACAGGCGGTTCCATATTTGGAAACAATGGAATATCCGGGATTCCCGAAAGATCTGCAATCACAGCTGATGGCTGCATTGACGATTGCAGAAGGCAGAAGCAGAATCTGTGAAAGAATCTTTGAGGAACGATATAAGGTTGTCGGTGAGTTGCAAAAAATGGGCGCTCATATTACAATACAGAACAGAGAAGCAGTTATAGAAGGCGTACCGCGGCTGCAGGGAACCTGTATCACAGCCAGTGAACTGAGAGGCGGTGCAGCATTGATCATTGCCGGACTGATGGCTCAGGGTACAACGGTGATTGAACATGCACATTTCATTAAACGCGGATATGAAGATATTGTTCAGGATCTGAAGGAACTTTCGGCTGTGATCAAGTATATATAGCAATGAACAGGGTGAAAATGATGGCAAATGATTACGCGCCGATTGGACTGACCCGTATACAGAAGGTTTTTTTGATCTCGGCAATTGTATTTGTTGCCATTGGACTGCTTGCGGCAGTCCTAAAGACAAATTATACGGTGACGGATGTTCAGGTAGAGGGCAATGAGCATTATTCTGATGAGGAAATAGAGGCAATGGTGCTGGATGGAAAATTCGGCAACAGCACCTTGTACTATTATTTTAAATACAGGAATCAGTCAATTGAGGATGTTCCGTTCATAGAGAAAATGGAGGTGGAATTAAAATCCTCTGATACGTTGGTCATACACGTATATGAGAAGGCGATTGCAGGTTATGTGGAATTTTTGGGGCGGTATTTATACTTTGACAAGGATGGTATCATTGTCGAGAGCTCTACGGAGCAAATGTCGGGTATTCCGTTTGTGACAGGCCTGACATTCGATCATGTGGTTTTGCATGAAAAGCTGCCGGTCGGAGATGAGACGGTATTTAAGCTGATTTTGAATATCACACAGCTGTTGACAAAATATGGAGTATCAACGGATAGAATTTACTTTGACACAAGCGGCAATATTACGTTATACTTTAACAGTGCAAAGGTCTATTTGGGAACAAGCGAAAATTTGGATGAAAAAATCAATAAATTACAGTATCTGCTTCCAAAGCTGAATGGACTGAAGGGAACACTTCATATGGAAAATTACTCCGGTGACAGTGAGACATTTACATTCCAGAAAGAATAGTTTTGGGTGAATTGTTGGAAAATATACAAAAAATATAAGAAATTTTTAAATTTTAGGTTGATAATTTGACTAAAAAATTATATGATAGTATAAATATGAGTGTTTATAATTTTAGGAGTATGAAATAAATATGGTGTCGGTAAAAGAAGGAGGAAGTAACCTTGCTTGAAATAAAAACGAACGAGGCTGAATCTGCTGCAAAAATTATTGTTATAGGGGTTGGCGGAGCAGGCAATAATGCGGTAAATAGAATGATTGATGAGAATATTGCAGGGGTAGAGTTTATTGGTATCAATACGGATAAACAGGCTTTGCAGTTGTGCAAATCTCCCAGACTGCTGCAGATAGGGGACAAGCTGACAAAAGGACTTGGAGCAGGAGCTAAGCCGGAAATCGGTGAGAAGGCTGCCGAAGAGAGCATAGAAGAGATTACGAGTGCAATCAAGGGAGCGGATATGGTCTTTGTGACTTGCGGTATGGGCGGCGGAACAGGAACAGGCGCTGCACCGGTAGTGGCACAGGTGGCTAAGGATATGGGCATTTTGACGGTTGGTGTAGTGACCAAGCCGTTTAAATTTGAAGCAAAGACACGTATGGTCAATGCAGTGAGCGGTATAGAGAAACTAAAGGAAAATGTTGATACTTTGATTGTGATCCCGAATGATAAGCTGTTGGAGATCGTAGACAGAAGAACTACGATGCCGGAAGCGTTGAAGAAGGCAGACGAGGTATTGCAGCAGGCAGTTCAGGGAATTACGGATCTGATTAATGTTCCGGCTTTGATTAATTTGGATTTTGCCGATGTGCAGACAGTTATGCAGGATAAGGGTGTGGCACATATTGGTATTGGTTTTGCCAAGGGTGATGATAAGGCTTTGGAAGCGGTGAAGCAGGCAGTTGCAAGTCCTTTGCTTGAGACTACGATATCAGGTGCTTCACATGTAATCATCAATGTATCCGGTGACATCACGTTGATGGATGCCAATGATGCAGTCAGCTATGTACAGGATCTCTCAGGCGATACTGCGAATATTATATTTGGTGCGATGTATGATGACAGAATGTCAGATGCCTGCACGATTACTGTAATTGCAACGGGACTTGATATGCAGCAGTCTGTTTCAGCAGCACAGTCTGCAATGAACAGATACTCTACAGGATATACATATTCACAGCGTCAGGGTGGTATGGCGACAGGCTTCGGCACACAGCCTCCGGTTCATAATATGCAGCCGATGGGAGGAGCTGGACAGGCAGGTATGGGACAGCCTCAATCGGGTATGCAGCAGCCAATCGGAATGGGCCAGCCACAGATGCAGCAGGGCAATGCAGGCATGATGCAGGGTGGACCACAGCCAATAGGAATGGGACAACCGATACAGCGTCAGCAGCAGGTACAGCAGCCGATTCCGACCCCAATGAATCAGTTCCAGGGAATACAGAGGCCACAGGCTCCAATCGAAAGCAAGATTGAGTCCAAGGCAATTAAAATTCCGGATTTCTTGAAAAACAACAAATAGAGGCAGCTTAATTAATATTGAATCAATACTGATTAAAGAGTCAATAGCATCATAAAAAAGCAAGTGATAACGAAAATGGTTATCACTTGCTTTTTGAATGGCAAATATTATTTTTGGGCAGCCAGTTCTATACGAAGCTGTTTGATTTCAGCGTCCTTGGAGGCTAAAGCAGCTTC
>CAZABT010000081.1:0-13494 GCA_964483395.1 uncultured Lachnospiraceae bacterium | reverse complement strand
CTTGGGACATTTTCCCGTTTGGTATATAAGGACATTATCATAAATGGTTTATAATTTCACATAAAATTAAGACATTAACGGTGTACAGAAAGAGGAGATTGTGGTAATATAACTATATGTTGTGCCGTGTGAGGACGTAAATGCAACAAGATGTGGCTTCTACAGGCTTTCCTCTAGATGAATGCAAATCGGAAAGAGGAAACATGAATCAAAAAGATGTACATGTACCGTTAAAAGCGCTGCCAATCGGAGAGCGCCCTTACGAAAGATTTGAGGTGGCAGGTGCCTCAGCACTGTCGGATGCAGAACTGCTGGCAATCATTCTGCGGACAGGCACCAGAAATGAAACTTCCGTTGTTCTTGCACAAAATGTTTTGTCCCATGCACATTCGGAAAAGAATATTTTGGGACTGCATCATATGTCAATTGAGGAACTGATGCAGATACCGGGAATCGGAAAAGTAAAGGCCATTCAGCTCAAGAGCATAGCGGAGCTGTCCATTCGGTTTGCAAGGACAAACGCACGCAGTACACTGTTTATGGATTCTCCGGGTACGGTAGCCCATTATTATATGGAAAGCTTCCGGCATCTGGAAAAGGAGCAGGCACTTGTGATCCTGCTCAACGGAAGCAACAAATTAATCACTGACTTTACTTTGTCAATCGGTACTGCCAACAGAACGCTCGTATCGACAAGGGAAGTATTCAGGGAAGCGCTGAAGTACGGCGCGGTATTTTTTATGCTGTTACATAATCATCCGGGCGGTGATCCAACTCCAAGCACACAGGACATTCAGCTGACACAGCGTATGCAGGAGGCGGGAGAGATTATGGATTTGGAATTGATTGACCATATTATCATTGGGGATAATAAATATATCAGTATGAGGGAACTCGGATTATTCTAAAGGAGGGTGTCACAGGTGGCTTCCAGTGCATTCGGTATCGACTTGGGTACCAGCAATATTAAAATATATAACAATATGGACGGCATGATTTTGAATCAAAAGAACATGATTGCCATAAAAAACAGAAATATACTGTTTGCTTATGGTAATCCCGCTTTTGAAATGTATGAGAAGGCACCGGCAAATATTCAGGTTTCTTATCCTGTTAACAACGGTGTGATTGCAGATATTCAGAATATGCAGACGCTGCTTCACAATTTTATGATGGATATCTCGGAGGGCAATCTGCATCCGGCAGATTATTTTATTTCGGTACCGACAGATATTACAGAAGTAGAGAAGCGTGCATTCTATGATCTGGTCAAGGATGCAAATGTCAAGGCACGCAAGATCATGATTGTGGAAAAGGCGATTGCCGACGGATTGGGACTCGGCATTGATGTTAAAAATTCTCAGGGTGTATTGATTGTCGATATTGGCTTTGATACGACGGAAATTTCGATTTTGTCCTTGGGCGGCATTGTATTAAGCCGTTTGATCAAGACTGGAGGCTTCAAGTTCGATGAGAGCATCCGAAATACGATCCGAAAAGAATACAATCTGATGATCGGAACCAAGACCGCTGAAAAAGTCAAGATTTCCCTCAAGGAGCTTGAACAGTCCGGAGAGGATGCCATTGTATACGGAAGAGATATTGTAACGGGGCTTCCGGTGGAACGTAATATTCCGGTCACTTTGGTAGAGAAGGCCATGAAAGAGCATTTTGAATCCATTGTAGATAATATCAGGGTCATCCTTGAAAGAACGCCTCCGGAGCTTGGTGCGGATATATACCGTAAGGGCATTTATCTGACAGGCGGCTCGGCACAGATCAACCATCTGAACGAGTTGATTGCAAAAAGCACGGGGCTGCGCGTGAATCTCGCCGATAATGCAGGCGAGAGTGTTGCAAGCGGATTGGCCAAGGTCATTTGTGATGAGCAGTTCAGATCCGTGGCATATTCTATTATGGGAATGTCAAATTGATATAGAGAGGTTCACAGATGGCAAGAGTGAAGGTCAGAAAAACTAAATTTACCATACCAAGCAAGTATCTGCTGCTGATCATGACGATTCTCTGTATCGCGTTAATGCTTTTAACCTTTACAACAGATTGGGTAACAGGGCCCTTGGAAGCTGTTTCGGGATATATCATCATTCCTTTTCAGGACGGGATCAGTGAAGCTGGCACATTCCTGACCGGCCGCAGGGACAATATCAAAAAGATGGACGAGCTGGTGAAGGAAAATGCTTCCCTGCAGGAACAGGTAGATTCGCTGACAATTGAAAACAGTATGCTGCAGCAGGATAAATATGAGCTTAGTAAGCTGCGGGAGTTATATCTGCTGGATGAGCAATATGCCGATTATGAGAAAATTGGGGCAAGGGTCATCGGAATGGATCCGGGAAACTGGTTCAGTGTATTTCTAATTGATAAAGGCACCAAGGATGGCATTGCCGTCAATATGAACGTAATGGCCGGAAGCGGTCTGGTAGGACGTGTTGTAGAGGTCGGGCCGAACTGGGCAACCGTAAAATCCATCATAGATGACAGCAGCAATGTAAGCGCTATGGTGCTTTCTACCTCTGACAGACTGATTGTTACGGGTGATCTGGAAACTATGAATGACGGAATGATCAGATTCGAGCAGCTTCGGGATGAGGATGATATGGTGGCTGAAGGAGATCAGCTTGTTACATCCAGAATCAGTGATATCTACTTGCCCGGTCTGACGATCGGCTATATTACGGAAATCAATCAAGATCCGAATAATCTGACAAAATCAGGCTATCTGACACCGACAGTTGATTTCAAGCGGCTGGATACCGTGCTTGTCATTTTGAATTTGAAACAGACAGTGGAAGAATAAAAAAGGAGGGTGTACGGATGCTTCGAAAGATCATTGTTTTTTTTATGGTAATCATCGGATATTTGCTGCAATGTACACTGTTCCAAAGAATCTCCCTCGGAGGCATCGTTCCGAATATACTTGTCATTATCACCTCCTCCTTCGGGTTTATGCGTGGTAAAAAAGAGGGCTTGATGATCGGCTTTTTTGCAGGCTTTATCATAGATGTATTTTATGGAGACATATTGGGCTTTTATGCTTTGATTTATATGGTCATCGGATATTTGAACGGCTTTTTCAGACAGATGTTCTATCCGGAAGACATTAAGCTTCCGATGATACTGATATCCGGCAGTGAGCTGCTGTATTGCTTTTCAGCTTATATTTTCCTGTTTTTGCTGCGTTCCAAATTTAACTTTTCCTTTTACTTTATACATGTTATTTTACCTGAAATCGTTTATACGATACTAGTCACCCTTGTATTTTACAAGATCATTCTCTGGGTCAATGAGAAACTGGAGATCAGAGAAAAAAGGAGTGCAAGTAAGTTTGTTTAGTGAGATCAAAGACTTTCTAAAGAATATTATCTTCTCCAGACTGTTTGTATTGATCATTCTGTTCATTATCATGTTTACCGTGTTGGTGCAGCGCCTGTTTGTGCTGCAGATCGTAAACGGAGAATCTTATGTCAATAACTTCGAACTGAAGATCAAAAAGGAAAGAACACTTCTGAGTACCAGAGGCTGTATCTATGACAGAAACGGAGAATTGCTGGCCTACAATGAGTTGGCCTATTCCGTAACGATAGAAGACACCTATGAATCCGGTACAGGCAAGAATGCAGCAATTAATGATACGATCTACCGTGCCTGCAAGATGATTGAAAAGAACGGTGACAAGGTCATTGACGAATTCAACATTTATCTTGACAAATACGGTGAGTTTGAGTTTTCAGTGGAAGGCAATCAGCTGCTTCGTTTTCTCGCAGATGTCTATGGCAGAAAAAAGACTTCAGATTTGAAATATAACGAGAGAAATGCGACACCACGTCAGGTCATTGAGTATTTGGGCGGAACCAAAAAGTTTGAGGTCGGAGAATATGAGAATCCGGATGACCGGAATTCCTTTGTGGTCGGAAAAGATCTGACAAACGAAGAATTACTGCAGATCATTACCATACGCTACGCCATCAGTACAAACAGTTATCAGAAATATCTGTTTACGACGATTGCTAAAGATGTGAGTGAAAAGACGGTTGCTGCCATTCTTGAGAATCAGGATACCTTGCAGGGACTGGATATTTCCGAGGACACTTTGCGGCGCTATAATGATGCTCTCTATTTTTCACATATTCTTGGCTATACAGGAAATGTATCTACAGATGAGCTTGCAGAGCTGTCTCTTGTCAATGAGAGCTATACGATGACAGATATGGTCGGTAAGGCCGGTGTCGAGCAAGTGATGGAAACAGATCTGCAGGGCAGGAAGGGCAAGGAGGTTCTCTATGTAGATAATCTCGGCAGAGTCATTGAGACTTCAGAAAGAATAGAACCGATTGCCGGAAATGATCTGTATCTTACCATAGACAAGGATTTGCAGAAGGCTGTTTACAATCTGGTAGAACAGAAGCTTGCAGGTATCCTTGTCGATAAAATCGATAATGTTAAAGAAGTCAGTACGGAAGGTGTGACCTCTTCAAAAATCCGTATTCCGATCGACGACGTATATTATTCTGTTTTGAACAACAACATTGTTGACATCGATCATTTTGGCGCATCAGATGCTAAAGAATATGAAAAACTCATTTATTCTCGATTTCTCGACAAGCAGGATCGTGCGCTCAGTGCGCTGCGTACCGAACTGACAGAAACCGCAACTCCGTATAAGCAGCTTGCAACCGAGATGCAGGTATATGAAAGCTATATCACGACGATGCTTTCTTCCTCTAATAATGGAGTGCTGGTTGATTCGGAAATCAACAAAACAGATGATGTTTATCTGGCATGGAAGGATGAGACCATCAGTCTGAAGGAATATCTGGAGTATGCAATTGCTGAAAACTGGATTGATATTTCCAAGTTTCAGTTAGAAACACAGTATTCTGATTCGGCACAGATCTATGATGAATTGCTCACATACATTGATACAAATTTGAGAAAAGATAACGGTTTTTCAAAGAAGCTGTATAAATATATGCTCCGGGATAATGAAATCTACGGAAAAGAAATTTGTATGACCATGTTTGAGCAGAAAGCCATTTATGGTACGACGAATGAGAAGGATGCATTGGAGAGTGGTGGAATAACAGCCTATAACTTCATGCTTGACAAGATTTCCAAGCTGGAGATCACGCCTGCTCAGCTGGCATTAGACCCCTGTTCAGCCTCTTGTGTCGTAACCTCTGTGAACGGTGAGGTGCTTGCCTGTGTATCTTATCCCGGATATGATAATAACCGGCTTGCAAACAGCATTGATGCAGACTATTACAATCAATTGAGAAACGATATTTCACTTCCGCTGTATGATTATGCAACACAGCAAAGGAGTGCACCCGGTTCCACCTTCAAGATGATTTCTGCAGTCTGCGGACTGGAGGAGGGCACTGTCAATTTAGGAGAAACAATTACCTGTAAAGGTGTTTTTGACACCATTGTGCCGTCTCCGAGATGTTGGATTTATCCAAACGGAACACATGGACCACTTGACATTGTCGGTGCCATCCAGCACTCCTGCAACTACTTTTTCTATGAGGTGGGGTATAGGCTCAGTACCGATTCCGCAGGTAAATATAATGCCGAACTCGGACTTGAAAAGCTGGCAAAATATGCAGATATGTTTGGTCTGAGTGAAAAGTCCGGTATTGAGATTGTTGAAAATGAGCCAAAGGTTTCGGATGAACTTCCGGTATCCTCTGCCATCGGACAGGGTACAAACAACTATACAACCATTGGTATGGCCAGATATGTGACGACAGTAGCCAACGGAGGAACCTGTTATCAGCTTTCTGTTTTGGACAAGCTGACGGATTCGAAAGGAAATATACTAAAGGATTATACACCGACGGTCAGAAATCAGGTTATGATTCAGGACAGCACCTGGTCAGCAGTTCATCGCGGTATGCGTGCCGTGGTTGAAAATACGGCTACATTTAACGACATGCCGATTGCCGTAGCCGGCAAGACGGGAACTGCACAGGAGAAGATCACAAGAGCAAACCATGCATGGTTTGTAGGATATGCACCTTATGACAATCCTGAGATTGTTGTGACGACACGTATTGCCTTTGGTTACACATCTGCCAATTCTGCACAGTTGTCGCGCGATGTCATAAAATATTATTTTAATCTGGAAGATAAAGAAGAACTGTTGAGTGGTGAAGCAACCGAATCAGACGGAACAATTATTCAGGATTAACACAACGGCTGCTCGAAGGGTAATCAAAAAGGGGATGTTTTAATTGAAAAATGCAGTGATGATCAAAAGTTTTCAAAACGGAATTTCAGTAAAGCTGGATCCGGAGATGCCATTTCAGGATATTTACCTTGAGGTGGCAAGAAAATTCAGAGAATCTGCCAAGTTCTTCAAGGATGCCAAAATGGTACTTTCATTTGAAGGAAGAGAGCTGGATTCCGAAGAGGAAACGCTGCTGGTCAGTGCCATTACGGACAATTCAAGTATACAGGTGTTATGTATCATCGGTACCGATGAGGAAAAAAATAAATCCTTCATCCATGCGACCAAGCAACTGGTCAATAATGAAAACAATGCCGATGGTCAGTACTATAAAGGGACATTACGTGCAGGACAGGTTCTTGAAACGGACTCCAGCATCATTATCTTAGGAGATGTCAATCCGGGAGCCAATGTTATATCTGCCGGAAACATTGTTGTACTTGGCACATTGTATGGGCATGCATATGCCGGAGCCAACGGAAATGATAAAACCTTTGTCGTAGCACTCGACATGCAGTCGAGCAAAATACGCATCGGAGACTATACAGATACTGCCGGAGAGAAAGGAAGCAAGTGGCTGAAAAGCCGTTCTATACCAAAGATAGCCTATGTAAAGGACGGTGAAATCAAATCTGACGCAATTACAAAAGAATTACTGAATGATCTGCCGCTCTAATTGATTCTGCAGACGTCGGGGGACAACTATTTCATCACATCATGACGAGGACATGTCATGAACAGATTATGGAGGGCATAAGCCAATGAGTGAAGTAATTGTCGTTACGTCAGGAAAAGGCGGTGTTGGAAAAACAACCACTACCGCAAATGTAGGAGCAGGACTTGCGTGTCTTGGCCAAAAGGTAGCATTGATTGACACTGATATCGGTCTGCGCAATCTGGATGTTGTCATGGGACTTGAAAACCGGATTGTATATAATCTGGTGGATGTCATTGAAGGAAACTGCCGTATTAAGCAGGCTTTGATCAAGGACAAACGTTATCCCGGACTGTATCTCATGCCATCCGCACAGACAAGAGACAAAAATGCCGTATCACCTGAACAGATGAAGAAGCTGGTCAAGGTGCTCAAGGAAAGCTTTGACTATATTCTGCTGGATTGTCCGGCGGGAATCGAACAGGGCTTTAAGAATGCCATTGCAGGTGCTGACAGGGCACTGATTGTAACAACGCCGGAAGTTTCGGCCATACGGGATGCAGACAGGATCATCGGATTGCTGGAGGCAAATGAAATCAACCGAATTGATTTGATTGTCAACCGACTGCGGCCGGATATGATCAAGCGAGGCGATATGATGTCAGTGGAGGATGTGGTAGATATTCTGTCCATTCCTTTGATCGGAGCTGTTCCGGATGATGAGAATGTGGTTATTGCCACCAACCAGGGAGAGCCGATGACAGACATCAGTACCCTGACCGGAAAGATTTTTGCAAATATCTGCAGACGAATCATGGGAGAAGATATATCCTTTACAGATTTAAGCCATAACAAATCCCTCTGGAACAGAATGTTCCTGACCTTCAAAAAAAACTATGAGGGGGCTAAGCGATGAGATTATTTCAATTTCTACGTAAGAAAAAATCAAGTGAACTGGCAAAGGATCGTCTGAAGCTACTGTTGATTTCCGACCGCGTGGACTGTTCGACGGAAATGATCGAAATGATAAAAAATGATATGATCAGAGTGATCTCAAAATACATAGAAATTGATACAGAGGGAATGGATGTGCAGATTACAAGAACCAGAAGCAGCTCCAGAGAAGCCGGCGGGCCTGCACTTTTTGCAAATATTCCAATTAGAAACCTGAGGATATGATAGCATGTTTAAGAAATATGATTTCAGAAGATATGACTTTAAATTAATTGCATTGATGCTTGCCGTGTCCATTCTTGGAATTATGGTCATCGGAAGCGCCAAGGAATCCGTACAGGATAACCAGATCTATGGTCTGATCTTTGGTTTTATATGTATGATCGTTGTTTCCTTGATTGATTATACATTTATACTGAAATTTTCATGGATCTGGTATGTTGTCGGAGTCGCGCTGTTAGCAATGGTTCATTTTTGGGGTGTCAGCGTAAACAACGCTACCCGATGGGTAGAACTGTTCGGTATACAGTTTCAACCCTCAGAGGTAGTGAAAATCATATTGATTTTATTCTATTCACAGTTTATTATGAAACATAGGGAGACCCTGAACACGGTAGGAATTTTGGGTATTATGTTCATCCTGCTCGGCCCCCCTCTGTTTTTCATTTATGAACAGCCGGATCTGTCCACAACCATCATGACCTGTGTCCTGTTCTGTGTATTACTGTTTGTAGGCGGACTGAGTTATAAGGTGGTTGGTGCTGTGCTGGTAGTTGCGATTCCTGCTGTCATAGTCTTTATGAATATGGTTCTGAAGCCCAACCAAAAGCTGATTAATGAATATCAGCAGGAGCGTATTCTTGCATGGCTGCATCCGGAAAAATATCCGGACATTGCTTATCAGCAGGTTAACTCCATTACCGCCATCGGTTCCGGTCAGTTATATGGAAAGGGACTTGCAAATAATGTGGTCGGCTCGGTTAAAAACGGTAATTTCATTTCAGAGCCCCAGACAGATTTTATTTTTGCGATTGTAGGAGAGGAGCTTGGCTTTATCGGCTGCTGTGCTATTATCATTTTATTGGCGCTGATTACGATTGAGTGTGTCATGGTTGCCAGAAAGAGCAAGGATCTGGCGGGTGAACTGATTGCCTCCGGAATGGCGGCGCTTGTAGGCATCCAGAGTTTTATCAACATCGGTGTTACCACAGGACTGCTTCCCAATACGGGAATTCCGCTTCCTTTCGTCAGTTACGGAATGACGTCGTTGGTAAGCCTGTTTATTGGAATGGGCTTTGTGATCAATGTCAGACTGCAGACACCCAAATATTTAACCTGATCATTATCAAAAGAAAGAATATGCATCAAATGCATGCTCAAATATAAGGAGGAGAATGTATGAACATCGGACTAATCGCTCACGATTCAAAGAAAAAGCTGATGCAGAATTTTTGTATTGCGTATCGGGGGATACTCAGCAAAAACGAATTGTATGCAACAGGAACAACAGGAAGGCTGATTGAAGAGGTCACCAATCTGACCGTACACAAATATCTGGCCGGTCATTTGGGAGGAGAACAGCAGTTAGGTGCTCAGATTGAGCACAATCAGATTGATCTGCTGATATTTCTTCGTGACCCGCTAACACCGAAATCACATGAGCCGGATGTGAATAATGTCGTTAAATTATGTGACGTACATAATATTCCGCTGGCAACCAATCTGGCATCTGCGGAATTGCTGATCAAATCATTGGATAGAGGAGACTTGGAGTGGCGTGAGATGTACAAATAAATACATTCTGATCTCATTATTCGGAATGTTGCTGCTGACCGGATGCAAGGGTCAGAAATTTGAAATACCATATGATATTGATACCACCGTCAGTGCGTACAGTTTTGATACAAGCGATGCGTTAACGACTGCGGATTCTTTTGCATCTGATTTGTGTGTTGTTTCTTCTGATATTACAGAGGGCACCAGTGTGGATATGTCACTTGCAACGGCTGCCGGATTATTTGATGTATCCCGCAGTGATACAATGTATGCAAAGAATGTACATAAACAGCTGTATCCTGCCAGTTTGACCAAAGTTATGACGGCACTGCTTGCAATGAAATATGGAAAATTGGACGATGTGCTGACCGCATCGGAGCATGTGCTGATCACCGAGTCGGGGGCACAGTTGGTCGGCTTTAAGCCGGGAGATACCATGACACTTGAACAGGCACTGCATGGCTTATTGATGTATTCCGGAAATGATGCCGGAGTTGTCATTGCAGAACATATATCCGGCAGTGTAGAGGCATTTGCACAATTGATGAATGAGGAAGCCATCAAGCTCGGAGCCACCAATACAAGCTTTATGAATCCACATGGTCTGTCAGACGACAAGCATTATACAACGGCCTATGATCTGTACCTGATTTTTAATGAAGCAATGAAATACGAGAAATTCAAAGAGATCATTCATATGGACAGTTATGAATCTGTCTACCACGATCAAGAAGGAAACGAGAAGAAATTAAGCTTCTCGACGACCAATCAGTTTTTGAATGGAACTGTTTCAGCGCCTTCCAATGTGACCGTCATCGGCGGCAAAACCGGTACGACCAATGCTGCAGGCTCCTGTCTGATTTTGTTATCTAAAAACAGTGCCGGAGAATCCTATATTTCAGTTGTGCTGCAGGCAAATGACAGGGATGCCCTGTATGTCGAAATGTCAGATTTATTGCAGGAAATCAAATAAATATCCAAGCAATTAAAGGTTGTTTTTTATATATAAATAGACTATAATAATGCATATGGGTGACGGTACTTTGTTGCCGAAAATATCAAAGGAGGAGATTACAATGATACAGTTAATCGTGGGCGAAAAGGGTAAAGGAAAGACGAAGTATCTGCTCGAGAAAGTAAATTCCACTGTAAAGACAGCCGGCGGAAATATTGTTTATCTCGACAAAAATGCAAAACATATGTATGAGTTAAAAAATAAAATAAGGTTAATCAATGCATCAGAATATCCAATTACAAACGCAGATGAATTTACAGGATTTATTTGCGGTATTGTCTCACAGGATCACGACCTGGAGCAAATGTACTTGGATAGTTTTTTGGATGTGGCTTTTATCAAGGACAGAAAACCGGAACCGGTATTGAAAAAATTAGAAAAAATCAGCGAACAATTCTCAGTTGATTTTGTCATCAGCATTTCCGTTGATGGTTCAGAGCTTCCCGAAGACTTAAAATCAAAAGTGATTGTTTCTTTGTAAATAGTATTATACATAAAAGCCTCGGAAGTACTTGATTATACGACCGAGGCTTTTAGAATGAATTGCTATCAGCTGTCGGAATCCGTTCTGATTCTGCCGAACATACCGATCAGATACAGACCTGCAAGACCGACGATACCATATACGATTCTGCTGAATACGGACATACTGCCGAATAACAATGCAACCAGATCGAAACGGAAGAAGCCGATTAGGCCCCAGTTAACGGCACCTATGATTGCAATTGTTAACAAAGTATAATCAAGCCATTTTGCTCCCATGATAAATACCTCCTTTTTGCATAGATATATGCAATGATTATTGTGACCAACAGCTTCACAGAATATAGAGGAAATGATTTCATGAAAAAAAGAAGCAGGGAGGTTTCTTTTTGGCAAATAACAGAAATAAGAAAATAACAAAATACAGAAAACCGCTGAATATCAATCTTGGATTGATTATTTTTGGTTTCATTTTTATCTATATCATTGCCAGCGTTGTGATTTATTTGAAAAATGAGCAGATTACACCGTATGAGGTAAAAACAGGCTCTCTTGCCGTCAATAATACTTATATGGGAGTTGCCCTGCGAAATGAGACGATCATCCAGTCTGCTAATTCAGGCTATATCAATTATTATGCACGTGAAAATGAAAAGGTTGCAAGCGGTTCCATGATTTATACGATTGATGCAACCGGAAAGCTGGCAGAGCTGGTTGCCGGAACGGCAGGTGAGGGAAGTTCACTTTCAGATGAAGATTTGTCTGAACTGAAAACATCCATTGCGGATTTTTCCACTGCCTTTGATTCAAAAAAATTTCAAAAAACCTATGATTTTAAATATGAGATTGAAGGGACTGTGCTCAAGCTCGCAAATTATAAAGTATTATCCAGTCTTGACAGTCTGGCAAATGCCAATCTAAGTGATTCGGTTCAGTTCGGCTATGCTCCTGAATCAGGAGTCCTTGTCTACTCGGTTGACGGCTATGAATCTATTACCGTTGACAACCTGACACCTGAACTGATGGATTTTGAAAATTACAGCAAGCAGCAGTTCCACAGCAATGATCTGGTTGCTGATACCGATCCGGTATATAAATTGATTACTGATGAAAATTGGTCACTTATCATAGAGATTGATGAAGAACGTGCTCTGGAACTTGCGGAAGAAACCTATATCAATGTCAGATTTCTGAAAAACGGCTATGAGTCCTGGGGCGCTTCAACAATTATCCGACAGAATGGTGCCGTTTACTTAAAGCTTGATTTTACCAATTCCATGATTACTTTTGCAACGGATCGAATATTGGAAGTGGAATTGCTGACTAACACGCAGGAGGGCTTGAAGATACCAAATTCTGCGATTGTAGAGCGTGAATTCTATCTGGTGCCGAAAGCATACATGACAAAGGGTGGAAATAGCGGAAATGACGGCTTTATCAAGGAAGTTTATTTGGAGGACGGCACGGTCTCTACGGAGTTTGTGGATGCTACGATATACAATTCTACTGACGAAGATTATTATGTGGATAACTCTTTATTTGAAATCGGAGACTATATCATTATGCCGGATTCTACCGAAAAATATGCCATCAGCAAGAAGGCAACTTTGATTGGTGTATATAATATCAATAAGGGATATGCCGATTTCAAACAGGTTACGATCCTAAATCAAAATGAAGAATATGCCATTGTAAAATCCAATACGGAATATGGCTTGAGCGTGTATGATCACATTGTGCTGGATGGTACCAGTGTCAATGAAGATGATTTCATATATTAAACAGAGAAAGGTTCTGAGCATATGCTGAAAGATCAATTAAAGGAAGTACAGCTGCATTTGACGGAAGCCTGCAGGAACGCAGGCAGAGATGAAAAATCAGTCACCCTGATTGCCGTCAGTAAAACAAAGCCGGTGGAAATGCTGCAGGAAATTTACGCTGAGGGAGTCCGGGACTTTGGAGAAAATAAGGTACAGGAGCTTGTAGAAAAATACGAGGTCATGCCTAAGGACATCCGCTGGCATCTGATTGGACATTTACAGACTAATAAAGTAAAGTATATTGTGGATAAGGTCTATATGATTCACGGCGTTGATTCTTTGAAGCTGGCACAGGAAATCAGCAAAGAGGCGGTCAAGCATCATACTACCGTTCGTATTTTAGTTCAGGTGAATATTGCAAAGGAGGAAACTAAGTTTGGTGTTTCTGAAGAAGATACCGTGCAATTGGTGGAAGAAATCTCCAAGCTGGAAGGCGTATCTGTCCGTGGCTTGATGACAATAGCACCATATGTAGTGAATCCAGAAGAAAATCGACTATATTTTCAAAAAATGAAGCAATTATCTGTTGACATAATACATA
>CAZABT010000080.1:0-13632 GCA_964483395.1 uncultured Lachnospiraceae bacterium | reverse complement strand
ACTCATAGTAACATTACTATTTAAATACTTTTTCATAATAAATGCCAAGTGACCCGGTCACTTGGCATCCTCCCTTTTACGGGATATTTTTTGTTTTCGCTCAGGGATAATCAGCTCCAATGCCTCATGGTTGTTCTTAATCCGCACCTGTCTGTGCTCTCCTCCAAATTCACCATCCAGCGTCCACGGTATTTTTCCTTGTGCTTCAATCTTTAGTTCTTTCGTCTTAAAGCTGTACATATACCTTTCGTCTGTTTCCTGTGCAAGCAGTGATGCCATGATTCCCTGCATTTCCAATGCATTCTTGGGGCGTTTGATGAGCGTCACCTCAAAAAGTCCGTCATTCAGCTTTACATATTTGCCTGTAATACTCTTAAAACCACCCACAGAATATGAATTTGTAATCATGCCGAATACGAAGTCCTCTTCAATCCGCTTATCATCACTTTCCACTTTCAGATGATATGCACTGCTCATGGCCGGCAGTCTCCTCATTCCCTCCAGCAGATATGCCATATGACCGAGCACATTCTTAATTTCCTGCGGGGTTTCGTAGGAAACATCAGTAAAGAGTCCAAAAGCCGCTATATATACAAATACGTCATCATTGAAGGAACCGATGTCACACGAAAAACGTCGATCCAGCATTACCACCTCTGCTGCCTTTTCCATCGTTTTCGGAATATGCAGGCTGTTTGCAAAATCATTTGTACTGCCTGCCGGAATATAGCCTATGGGCAGCTTATTCTCCCGCTTCATCATGCCGGTCACAACTTCATCCAGAGTGCCATCCCCACCGCTGCATACAAGCAGTGCATAATCATCTCCAAGCTGCTGTACCGCGGAAACGGCATCTCCCGAATATTTTGTTGGGTATATCGTAATCTCATACCCTTCCTTCGCGAAAATCTCCAGTATGGATGCTAAATGACCCTTAATCTGTCCTTTGCCCGCACGAGGATTGTAAACAAAAAATAATTTTTGCGTCTTCATCATAATCACCTCCGTTATTCACCTTGAACCGATTGCTTTTTCACTGCAGCTGCCAAAACATAAAAGGTAACCCCAAACACAATCTGCATTCCGAAGCATTGTAAAATTTCCAACAGTCTGGACAATTCTGAAAACTGCAGCTCCCGTATTGCATCAATTGCCTTGATGTACCAATAAACCGGTGTAAATACTGCAAACTCTCTTGCAGCGGTTCCCAAATAGTAGCCCGGCAAAAAAGCGCCGCTGATAAAGCACATTGTTAATATAATCATGTGCGCAGACACAAACAGCGTGTTTTTATCCTGTGACATACGAATGAACATAAAGACCATCCCCACACATGAAACCGACAACATCATCGTATTGATAAACAACAGAATTCCCTTGATGCTGAGTAAAATGCCTCCAACTACGATATACGCAGCGGCCACATGAAGCATCAATGCGAACGGAACCAGCAGCAATCCTATTACGATTTCTTCTCGGATCAACCGGTTTTCTCCGACCGATGACTCCAAAAGCCTTTTTCTGAACCTCGTATCATACAGTACGCTCATGATCAGAATCATACCCACCGCCGTAATACTCATGACAGAAAACGAGATGCCTTTGAAAAAAGATGTCATCTCACTCAAAAAGTCCTCATCCTGCAATTGCTGATACAATATAACCTGTGTCTCACCGAGATTTTCCCGTTCTACTCTTTGAACCGCTGTATGATGCACCTGCTGTATCTGCAATGTGATGAATATGGATATGCCAATGACCGCCACCGAATAAATCAACAGCTTCCATTTATAATATTGAATGATTTTATTACTCATGAAAAATAAATTCATTTTGCCTCCGACCACTTCTGCTTATGCCTTCAAAATGAAATAAATATATCCATATACTACAACGAATATGACCACCAGCAGTGATATGACCACCACCATATCCTGCAGCACCATATGCCATTCAGATATTGCTGCCATACGGCTGCGAATCAGTATTTTTGACTTGTTTCGTTCAATCGCCTCAATCAGCAGCACCGCAGCCAGCAGTGTACATATGGTAGCCATAACAAACTTCGCATGATTGGACAAAAAAACCGATCTGTCTTTTTCCTCTATCCGCTGTACCGCATGCTGACTTTCCAATCTTGCCGGCGAGACCCCTAACAGGTAAGCATCCAAATAAGCCTTGGTCATCCTCTGTTCGTCCTCATAATGGATTGTAATCAGTTCCGGTTGCTTTTCCATACGTATATAGGAGGAGATAATTCCTTCTTCAAGATATTTCTCCGCAATGATCTCTGAAACGTTATAGATCTCAAATCTGTCTTCATCAAAAATGTCTTTTGAGATGCCATCTCCCGCAACAATGCCCACTGCTATCTTTTCACCCTTGAATACAGTTCCATAGCGCGTGCGCTCAAAGGATGTATAGCATAAAGTAGCTACAATAATCGGGAAGATAACAGCTTTTAGAAAAATACCCTTTGTTTTTAGTATGCACTTAAATCTGTATAACAACAGTCTCAACGAATTAAAGCTCCCTTCCCGTAATCTCCCAAAACACATCTCTTAGCATGGGAACCTCAGAATACACTTTTCCAAAAGGAATATTTCGGTCCTCCAGAAAATGCAGTATGTTGGCCAGATTATTCTTGCCCTTATCTGACTTTACCACAAGCTCATGATTGGCATAGTTTGCAAATACAACGCCCTTCATCATACTAATTTCTTCTACCATATCGGCAGTCATTTTAAAGACCTCTATCGTTACCTTCTCTCCAACAGATATGATGGCCTTTAACTCATCTGCTGTTGCAGTGATCAAAATTTTCCCTTTCTCCATGATGGCAATTCTTGTACACAAATGAGACATCTCTTCAATGTCCTTGGAAACATACAAAATAGTCATGCCGCCCTGATGCAGCAGCTTCAACACACTGGCTATCGTTTCTCTGCTCAACGCATCCGTTCCGGTATATGGCTCATCTACGATCAGCAGCTGCGGCTGATGTGCAATCCCACAAGCCAGATTCAGTCTGCGGAGCATGCCCGGAGAAATCTTATTCGGATATGCATCGGCAACGGAACACAAATCACACAGATTGATTGCATCCTGAACAAGCCCGCGGCGTGATGCGCCATCTGTAACATACAGACTGCAAAAATAATCAACATTCTCATAAACCGTCAGTTCCTTTAGCAGCACCAGCTGCTGCGGCACAATTCCAATCTTTCTTCTAAGTGCATGGTTTTTCTTCGTCATCTTCTCGGAGAAAATGGTAATCTCTCCTCTGTCATACTTCAATTGCCCCAGCATACAGTCTATCACCGTGGATTTTCCTGCTCCGCTTGTACCGAGCAGTCCAAAAATCTCCCCATCCTGTACTTCCATATCGAAGAAATCCAGCACAAGTCTGTCGCCATATCTCATTACCAAATCTTCAATTTTGATTGCCATACATTGCTCCTAAATCTTTATTTTATAGCAGATTAATGATATACTGATATGCAAAGGGGGTGCCGGCTTGAATCAGTTCATTAATAAAATCATATTACTCTTATGCTGCATGGGCTTCGCAATCAGTCTGAACGGTACCTATTATATTGCATTTCCTGTGCTGCTTGTTGTTATCCTGAGTTCCCTTTGTGTCGTTTTCGACCATCCGGTGTTTCGTTTGATCATATTCATTTTATATCTTTTCGGATGTGCTTTTTCTCCGCTGCTGCTCTATTTTCTTCCCATGCTGTGCTATGAAATTGTATGGGACAGATTCTACTTTATGTTAGGGTTGATCTGTATCCCGCTCTTGATCCAATATCAGAATGTATACGGAATCCAGCTGATCATCATTCTGATTTTGTGTGTTCTTGCTTCTATTCTAAAGCATAATGCATATAAATTAAAGATGTTTCAAGATAATTATATTAAATTGAGAGATGAAACTGCAGGAATGTCTGATGCACTGGAAAAAAAGAACCGTGACCTAATGGAAAAACAGGATTATGAAGTCAATCTTGCCACTCTAAATGAACGAAACCGTATTGCACGTGAAATCCATGATAATGTCGGACATATGCTTTCTCGCTCGATTCTGCAGGTTGGCGCTCTGATCGCCATTACCAAAGATGATACCGTCAAAGGTGCACTTGGCGATGTCAAGGACTCCCTGACTGATGGAATGGATAGTATTAGGAACAGCATCCACAATATCCATGATGAATCCATTGATTTGAAAACCAAGCTGGATGCACTTGTTCACGAATTTAATTTCTGCAGTGTCTATCTTGATTATAATATCACCAATGACTTTACAACAAAAGCAAACTATTCTATTCTATATATAGTAAAAGAAGCACTGAATAATGTAATGAAACATTCTAATGCCACGCGCGTGAACATATCCATCATGGAGCATCAGAGCCTCTATCAGATTGTGATTGCAGATAATGGAACGACGATGTCTGACAGCCTTCAGCCAAAATCAGAACCCGGCATGGGTGTCAGCAGTATGCAGGAACGTGTAGAATCCCTAAACGGAACAATGTATGTAGATACCGATAAGGGATACCAGATTTTTATATCGTTACCAAAGAGAGAAGGAGCATAATGACATGAAAATTTTACTTGTAGATGATGATAGACTGGTTTGTCAGGCTTTAAAAACCATACTTGAGTCCGAAGACGGAATCGAAATCCCAGCCATCGGAAATGACGGAAGCGATGCCATTATCCTATATGAAAAGCATCTGCCTGATATTCTGCTGATGGATATCCGCATGGCCAATATGACAGGAATCGATGCCGGCCGACAGATTATTGAAAAATATCCAACTGCAAAAATCCTCTATCTGACTACCTTTGCAGATAATGAATACATAGTAGATGCGCTCAAGCTGGGAGCAAAGGGATATCTTCTAAAACAGAACTTTGAAAGTATTGTTCCTGCAATCCATGCGGTTTTCATGGGACAGCGTGTATTTGGTGATGAGATCATCAGTAAAATCCCCGGCATGATGACCGAGACCTCTGCTGGTTCCTTTGATGAATTTGGACTGACGGAAAAGGAAATCGAAATGATCACATTGATTGCCGATGGTCTCAGCAATAAAGAAATTGCCAACAGCAGCTTTTTAAGTGAAGGAACTGTTCGCAACTATATCAGCACAATACTTGAAAAGCTGAATCTGCGCGACAGAACACAGCTTGCCATCTTTTATTACAAAAACAAATAGAATTCTAAAATTCCTATGAACAATAATAAGCGCCGATTGGCGCTTATTATGTTTTCTCTGGTTATTTCCCGCTCAGATACTCTTCAATTCCATTCATGGCGGCCTGTTCGTCGGCACCATCGGCTGATACATTCAAAGCCTCACCGTTTGCCATACCCAATGACATCATTCCCATAATACTTTTGGCATTGACACGCTTGCCTTCTGTTTCGATATAGATGGTGCTGTCATACTGACTTGCCACCTGTACCAGCATTGCTACCGGTCTTGCCTCCAACCCGTTTTCCAGTTGAATCGTAATCTGTTTCTGCATCATAATATCTGCTCCTCCTTTTGACCTCTAAGTCTGTCCGCCAATTCGCTCAGCTTCCTCAATCTATGATTCACTCCTGATTTTCCAATCACAGGAGTTAATGATTCCCCCAGTTCAGCAAGTGTTGCATTCGGATCATCAAGTCTTGCCTGTGCAATATCGCGCAGTCCTGTCGGAAGACTTGCAAACTCAGATACATCAATCAGATATTGTATATCCTCCAACTGCTTTACTGCCGCCGATACCGTCTTGCCGATGTTGGCCGTTTCACAGTTGACACGCCGATTAACCGAATTTCTTACTTCTTTCACAATACGCATATTCTCCAAATCCATCAAAGCAATATGCGCCCCCATAATATTCAGAATCTCTACGATCTGTGCTCCTTCTTTGATATAAACGATGTGATAACGCTTCCTCTTCACTGTTTTTGCATCCAAGGAAAAGGTATTCATAACATCCATAAGCTGTTCCGCCATCACGGAGGTATTGCATACGACCTCAAAATGGTAAGATTTCTCCGGATTGCTGATGGAACCTGCCGAAAGAAAGGCTCCCCGTATAAATGCCCTGCGGCAGCATGCCTGCTGTACAATCATGGAATTGATTCCATTGTTCTCCAATGCGCGATGCCCCTGCTCATCCAAATACTTAATTGCCATTAAAACCTGCCTTGCATCAGCTGGCTTTGACACAGAAATCGTGTACATCGGAATCTTTTTTGTTCCAATATGCGTCCTCACGCAAACATTCGTATATATATTAAATGTTTTTCGAAATAATGTAAAGCCTTTTCTGGCTACGAATATTTTTTCGGTCTGTATCTCGATTTTCCAATTTTCTGCTGCGGTCTCCTCAATCCTGCCGCAATACATGATTAAAGCGGCTATTTCCGCTATCATACAATGTCTGGAAGTCCCCATTTGTTTCGAGAGTTCTTCCTTGACAGTTCCTGAAAAGGACATATTGCCACTCCTCTCAACTATTTTCTGAGTGCATCCTTCATAATATCTTTATGCTCAACCTTTAATCCATAGTCACCTTTGTTTTTGATGCGTTCATATAATTCATTTGCAAGCGTTACACTTCTGTGCTTGCCGCCGGTACAGCCAATAGACACGACCAACTGATTCTTTCCCTCCAGGACATAATTGGGAATCAAAAACTGCAGCATGTCCTCCAGCTTATCCAAAAAGACTCCTGCTTCCTGAAAGTTCATGACATAATCCCTGACGATTTGATCATTACCCGTTTTATTTCTCATATCCTCAAAGTAATAAGGGTTTGGTAAAAATCTCACATCAAACACCAAATCCGAATCTGTCGGTATCCCATACTTAAAGCCAAAAGACAATATCGTCACATAAAGACTGTTATAATTCTGGTTGTTCACAAAAATGCGCTCCAGTTCTGCCTTCAGTTCACGTGTCAGTAACTGACTTGTATCTAATATATAGTCCGCACGTTTCTTTATATCATTTAATTTCTGACGCTCCCGTATGATTCCCTGATCAATTCTTCCACCTGCTGCCAGAGGGTGACTGCGTCTGGTTTCCTTATACCGCTTGATCAGAACCTCATCTGAAGACTCAAAAAACAGCACTTCATACGGAAATCCCGCAATTTTCATGCTGTCCAATACTTTTTCCAATTCTTCAAATGCCTGTCCGGTTCGTACATCGACACCCAATGCAACCTTTTCCGTTTCGCTGTTCGGCATGGATACCAATTCAGAAAACTTCTCTATTAACGGTACCGGCAGATTATCCACACAATAATAGCCGACATCCTCCAACATCTTAAGTGCCGTACTTTTACCGGCTCCCGACATTCCCGTTACAATTACGAATCTCATATGGCAACTCCTTAATCAAACTCACCCAGCATACAGACCTCTGGTTCAAGCACCACACCAAACTGCCCGTTGACCTCCTGTATGACATAACGAATCAATGCAAGGATATCCGCTGCTGCGGCATCTCCACGGTTGATGATAAAGCCGCAATGCTTTTCCGACACTTGCGCTCCGCCGATCTGATACCCACGAAGACCCGCATCCATGATCAGCTTTCCGGCAAAATACCCCTTTGGACGCTTGAATGTACTGCCTGCACTGGGATACTCCAACGGTTGTTTCTCGATTCGCTGTGCCTTCAGTTCCTCCATCCGTGCTTTGATATCTGACCGGCTTCCGGAAGCAAGCTGCAGCTGCGCCCCTAAAACCACATATGGCTTCTGCTTGATGAGACTGGTTCGATAGCCAAATGCCATATCCTCACCTGAAATGGTTCTGATACAATTCTTCTCATCCAGTACGCGGACTGATTGTACCACCTGCTTCATCTCACCGCCATATGCACCTGCATTCATGACGATTGCACCACCTAATGTGCCCGGAATACCCGATGCAAATTCCATTCCGGTCAAGGCGCTCTCATATGCTGCCGATGCCGCCTGCGACAGCAAAACTCCAGCGGACACATCCATCCTTGTATCCGCGATTCGAATGGTATTCATATTTTTATAAATCTGAATCACTGTTCCCGCATATCCATTGTCACTGACAAGCAAATTGCTGCCATTGCCAAGGATATAATATGCTTCTTCATTTTCACGCAGAATCTTCAATATTTCGACCAGCTGCTCCTCATTGCGCGGAGTCAGAAATGCGGCAGCATTTCCTCCGGCTCTGAAAGTCGTATGTTTCTTCATCGGTTCATCTGTCAATATGTCCAACGGCTGTAAAATTGAAGCAATCTGTTCCAGTGAAATCTGTTTCAAAGCAGTTCTCCTAATCTTCTATACTTATCATTCTATCCTATTATTCCAGCACAAGCTTGGCAGCGCCGTAAATACCGGCTCTGTTGCCCAGCGTTGCAAGCACAAATTTTGCTTCCCTGCTTCCATGGAATACATATTGTCTGTAATATTTCTGTACATAATCAATCAGCACCGTACCCGCCTTGGATACTCCGCCGCCCAATACAAATATTTCGGGATTGCAGACACCTGCGACCATAGCGAGACCTTTTCCAAGATATTCACCAAACTCCCCTGCAATTTCAATTGCCAGTGCGTCTCCTTCTTTCACAGCATCAAAGACAGTCTTGGCACTCACTTCAGTGTCTCTTAACACAGACGGTGCAGCACTTGCTGCCAGTCTTCTGTGCGCCAGTCTGACGATGCCCGTTGCCGATGCATATTGCTCCAGACATCCATGATTACCGCATCCACATTCATCCGGTTCATCATCCACCATATGGATATGTCCAATCTCTCCGCCGGCACCCGTCGCACCTGTTAATATCTTACCGTTAATAATGATTCCGCCGCCGACTCCCGTACCAAGCGTCACAAGTACGACATCATTATAGCCTTGTCCGCCGCCCTGCCACATCTCACCAAGTGCCGCAACGTTTGCATCATTTCCTGCTTTAACCGTTATATCCAACAGCTTTCTTAATTCTTCCTCCAGGTTCATGACTCCCCATCCGAGATTCACGGCCTTGTGAACCACACCATCATCGTCTACCGGACCCGGTGTTCCGATACCGACACCTATGATGTCGTCCTTTATAATCGATTTCTCTGCTGCTTTTTCTAAAATGGAAGCTGCAATGTCAGGTAAAATCTTACTTCCGTCATCCTCGGTTCTCGTTTTGATTTCCCATTTGTCCAACAACTTCCCATCAGGGCTGAAAAGTCCCATTTTGACTGTGGTGCCGCCTACGTCAACACCAAAACAATATCTGCTCATCCTGTGTTCTCCTAATATTTCTTTTTATGATAATTAAATCATCATCATTCTTCTTCACTTCTTTTATTCAAAGAATTCTGTACGCGGGAATAAAGTTCCTTCGCTGCATTATAGCCCATCTTCTTCTGTCTGTAATTGACTGCCGCCGACTCACAGATGACTGCCAGATTACGTCCCGGTCTGATCGGAATGCTGTGACATACAATTTTATTTCCCAGATATTCCGTATATTCCTCTTCAAGACCGATTCTGTCATATTCCTTATCCTTATTCCACTCCTCCAGTTTAATCACCAGATCAATGGACTGCGTATCCTTGACAGAGGATACACCAAACAATGTTTTTACATCTACAATGCCGATTCCTCGAAGCTCGATCAAGTATCTTGTAATATCCGGTGCAGAACCGATCAGTGTATCATCACTGACCTTTCTAATCTCAACCACATCATCTGTTACCAGACGATGGCCACGCTTGATCAGCTCCAGTGCAGCTTCGCTCTTACCAATTCCGCTCTCACCCGTGATCAATACACCTTCGCCGTATACATCTACCAGTACGCCATGAACAGAAATACAAGGTGCAAGCTTGACATTCAGCCATCTGATAATTTCAGACATAAAGGAGGAGGTTGACTTTGAAGTGCTCAATACCGGCACATTATGCTTGATTGCCACCTCCAAAAACAGAGGATCCGGTACCAGATCCCGGCAAAAAACAAAACAGGGAATCGCCACCTCATCATCCATCATCTTAGTAAAAATCTCCTGCTTCCTGCTGTTGTCCATACCTTCCATATAAGTATATTCAACAAATCCTATAATCTGGACACGAGATCTCTCAAAGTGCTCAAAAAAGCCTGTTAGCTGCAGTGCCGGTCTGTTGATATCCGGCTGTGTGATCTTGATACTGGATATATCAATGTCCGGAGTCAGATTCTGAAGCTTCATCTTCTCAATTAACTTTGTTAATGCTACTGTCGCCATAATATACCTCTCCTTTGTCTATTTTAGCCCACTTCGTTTATGATAACATACCTGACTTTGAACATCAACCATCATACCGCGCTATTTCCCGCTATTTTCATGAAAAAACGCATGAATCTGCTCAGCTGCCGGCCGATTGATGCTCGATACCTTCATAATCTCCTCAACAGATGCAGCCTTCAGATCATCAATCGAATCAAAATGCTTCATCAATGCTCTGCGTCTTGCTTCACCGACTCCCGGTATATCATCCAAAATTGAATGTACCTGTCCCTTGCTGCGTAGGGAACGATGATATTCAATGGCGAACCTGTGCGCTTCATCCTGCACACGCGTAATCAGCTTGAAGCCCTCAGAACCTCTGTTGATAGGCAGTTCTACATCATTAAAATAAAGGCCTCTTGTCCTGTGGTTATCATCCTTTACCATACCGCACACCGGAATGTTTAATCCCAGCTCTTCCAACACCCTTGTAGCTACATTGACCTGTCCCTTGCCGCCGTCCATCATAATCAAATCCGGAAATTTCGTAAACTTCCCATACCGGGCGGCCTCCGCCACCTCAAGCTCCAGACTATGCTCCGCAGGACTGTCAATGTTGCCGCGGATTTCCTCCAGTTCCTGTAATCCATGCGCGAATCGTCGTCCCAATACCTCTTCCATACTTGCATAGTCATCCGGGCCTTCTACCGACTTGATTTTAAATTTTCTGTAATCACTTCTCTTTGGTTTACCACCCTCATATACGATCATAGACCCAACTGCTTCATAACCGCTGATATTGGAAATATCGAAGGCTTCAATACGATTGATCTCTGTAAGTTCCAGCAGCTCAGCAATCTCCTGCAGTGCTCCTGTCGTCTTGCTGACCTCCCGCTTCAGCTTTTCTTCATCCTGACGCAAAATAATCGCCGCATTTTGGCCTGCCAGTTCGACCAACTTCTCTTTCTGACCCTTTTGCGGTACCACGATCCTGACCTTATGGCCTCGCAGTGCTGTAAGCCACTGTTCGATCAGCTCCGTATCCTCTATGGCTTCCTGAACCATCAGCTCTCTCGGAATAAAAGGTGTGCCCGCGTAAAACTGCTGAATAAAGCCTTGTATGATTCTGCCTCTGTCATTTTCGGCAATGTTAGTCATATAAAAATGTTCTCTGCCAATCAATTTGCCGTCACGTACAAAAAATATCTGAATCACACCTGCATTTTCATTTGTAGCAAGTGCAATAATATCTCTGTCATCACCGCGGTTGTTCGTAATTTTCTGTTTCTGTGCCACGCCCTTTACACTGAATAGCAAATCACGATATTCCTTCGCCCTTTCATACTCAAGCTGCTCTGATGCCTGTTCCATCTTATTTTCAAGTTCCTGCAAAATAAGCTTATAATTGCCTCCGAGAAAATCCACTGCCTGATCAATGGCTGCCCGGTAATCTTCCTTTGAGACTGCCTGAATGCATGGGGCGCTGCATTGATTAATATGGTAATACAGACAGGGCTTGCCTGCTTCGACACCTGACGCAAGATTTCTGGTACAGGTACGCAGCTTATACAGCTTCCTCAATAATTCGACCGTATCTTTGACCGAGCCTGCCGAGGAATATGGGCCGTAGTATTTGGCATTATCCTTCTTGCGCTCTCTTGTGATCAACACTCTTGGATATTCCTCCCCTGTCGTAACCTTGATATAGGGATAGGTCTTGTCATCCTTAAGCATTGTATTGTACTTGGGCTGATACTCCTTGATCAGATTATTCTCCAGCACAAGCGCTTCCAGTTCAGAATCCGTCACAATATATTCAAAACGCTTGATCTTGGATACCATCTTCTGTATTTTAGCCGTTTTATTGGTACTCTCCCGAAAATAAGAACGAACACGATTTCTCAATATAATTGCCTTACCGACATAAATAATTGTATCATCTTCATCGTGCATAATATATACGCCCGGCTTTTGCGGAAGCTTTTTTAATTCTTCTTCTATATCAAACATAGATATCTTCCCCCGAAACTGAAATTTCTTACCTCAGTATAACACAATTTCAAAACAGAGGAAAACGCTATAAAAGAGACCCTCTGCATAAAATGTGCGTCCGGGTCTCTTTCATTAGCTTTACTTATTTATCATTCTTCTTGGAAAGTACGTCAAAAATAACTGCAAGCAGCAGAACACCGCCCTTAACTACCTTCTGCCAGTTGGCATCTACACCCATGATGATCATACCTTGGTTGATGACACCCATTAGCAGTGCTCCGACTACAACTCCGCCTGTGGAACCAATTCCGCCATATGCAGAGGCACCACCGATGAAGCAGGAACCGATTGCATCCATTTCATAGTTCACACCGGCTGTAGGATTTGCAGAATTCAAACGAGCCGCTGTTACCAGACCTGCTACGGCTGCCAAAAATGCCATGTTCAAATACACAAAGAAATAGATTCTGTTGGTATTGATACCGGATAGTTTTGTCGCTTTCTCGTTTCCGCCGACTGCGTAAATATGACGACCGATCACTGTTTTTCTCGTAATGTATGTATAAATGAATACGATTGCCGCAATCCAAAGGAGCATGAAAGGAATTCCTCTATATAATGACAATTTGTATGTAAACCATAAAATAACCGCACAGATGAAAATTGTCTTAATCAGCATAGCTGACATCTTCTCTGTTTCATAACCCTTCTTTGCCTTTGTAACACGTCCTCTGAGCTGTGACAGTATATATATGATACAAGCCACAATGCCGACCAGGATACAGGTGTAATTCACTGTGGTTCCGCCTAAGAAATCCGGTATATAATTATTGAATAGTGCAAGATAGCTGTCAGGAAGCGGTGCCAGTGTAAGACCCTGCAGAATGACATTGGAAAAGCCTCTCCAGATCAACATACCTGCCAATGTTACAATAAAGGGTGGTATTCTGACGTAGGCAATCCAAAACCCCTGCCAAATACCGATTACAATACCCATTAAAAGCATGACCGGAATCGCAAGTGCAGGACTTACATCCTTCTGCACCATCAAACTTCCGCCGATTGCTCCTGAAATACATACAACACAGCCGACTGAAAGGTCAATGTTACCGCCGGTCAGGATACACAGCAGCATACCGGTTGCAAGAATGAATACATAAGCATTCTGTGAAATCAGGTTGTTTACGTTCTGAGGAAGAAGCATCTTTCCTCCGGTCGCTATCGTGAAGAAGATCAATACCACAATCAACGCAATAACCATTGTATTTTTCTTTAATACGCCCATCACTTTATCCATTGTCTATTCTCCTTTACTTGATTTCAATATGTGGGACATGATTACTTCCTGTGTTGCCTCTTCTCTGCCAAGCTCTCCGA
>CAZABT010000079.1:0-13732 GCA_964483395.1 uncultured Lachnospiraceae bacterium | reverse complement strand
GTGAATATCGACTGACGCTGCAGCAGGAAGCGGAGGGACATATTGGGATTGCAGTCATGATACAGTCACAGGAGTGCATCGGCTGGTATGACGGCAGTATGAACCATCCCAACATCAGCTATCCGTCATCGAGACTCAAAGCAGAGCCGGCAGAAGAACTGCGCACAGCAGAAGCTGCGTCGGAAAAAAAGGGCGAGCCGGAGGAAAGAACAGCATCGGAGGGAAATGCTGCGTCGGAAGAGGCACCGAAAACATCAGTGTGGGAGCGTTTGGAAAGAATATTCCCACTCGTTTATCCGTTTGAGTATGCAGTAGAGACAGAATATCTGTCCATCACACCAAACGAAATCAAGAGCTTTGATTCTTCAGAATATGTGCTGATGAATAACAGCTTTTTGCAGCATGCTTATTATAATTATAAATATCTGGTATTGGGAAGAAGGAAGCAGAAGGGCGAGAACCAGGCAGAGGAGCTCGTGTATCACATCGGGGTTCCGGGCATCTATCATGAAAGAGAGATCATGATGGCCAATATGTTCGGCTTTGAACAGTTCCTGAGTGCAAAAAAAGAGCAGCCAGTGACAGGCTGCTTTGGATACTATATGAAACAGGTCAGACTCTAATCAACACCGCGCAGAGATACATTTTTCACATAAGGGGTGAGCAGCTTTTGAAAATGAAGCAGCTCATCCTTTTCACAGGCATGGAGACTGTGATCCTGCACCTGTTCAGAGTCCTTGAAGGACTGCAGATAGTAGGCATTTGCGCCTTCAATCAGTTTGCCGATATCGGTCATGACGGTTTCGTCATGATATTCCCGTACAACAGTGGTGCGAAATTCATAGGGAACGCCACACTGCATAATGAATTGAATCGATTTTTTAATAACATCCATGTCAACCGTATCAAGCCCTGTGGCAGTGGGATAGCCTGCAGGCGAAGATTTAATATCCATTGCAATATAGTTCAATAGCTGCATATGTACCATGTCCTTGATGACACTGGGCCGGTAGCCGTTTGTATCCAGCTTGATCAGATAGCCCAATGACTTGATTCTCTGCATAAAGGGAATCAGACCAAGTGACATCGTTGGCTCACCGCCTGTGATGCAGACCCCATCCAAGATACCTCTACGGGACTCTAAAAAGAAAAAAATCTCCTGCTCAGTGATGGAAGAAACGGAAGCAGGATCCAGTGCAAGCTTTCTGTTATGGCAGAAAGGACAACGGAAATTACAACCACCAAGAAAAATTGTAGAAGCAACGTAGCCGGGGTAATCCAATAAGGTTGTCTTTTGCAGGCCGCATATCTGCATCATCGCGTACTCCTTTATATTGTCAGGGGATAAGACTCTGTGATAAACTATAGATACTTCAATATGATTATATGACGTATTAAGAAAAAAGACAATCATCAGATAGCAAACTTATGTAATTGCATTATTTGTAGAGCAATGATTTAGGTCAGATTGAGAGAAATGTGTATGACAACAGATGAGAAATATATGAGAGCTGCTTTGAAGCAGGCAAAAAAAGCATATCAGATCGGAGAGGTTCCCATCGGCTGTGTTATTGTTTATCAGGATCAAATCATAGCGAGAGGCTATAATCGGCGGAACACCGATAAGAACACATTATCACATGCTGAGATGACTGCTATCAACAGAGCCAGCAAGAAGCTGGGTGACTGGCGGCTGGAGGGCTGTACGATGTATGTAACCTTGGAGCCGTGTCAGATGTGTGCAGGAGCGACGGTTCAGTCACGCATGGATAAAGTGGTCATTGGCAGTATGAGCCCAAAGGCCGGCTGCGCAGGTTCCGTGCTCAATATCCTGCAGATGGAAGAATTCAATCATCAGGTAGAGATCGTAACCGGTGTACTGAATGAGGAATGCAGCCAAATCCTGTCGGATTTTTTTGCCCAGCTGCGGATACGAAATAAAGAAAGCAGGGAGACAGAAGAAAAAGGGAATGAATCATAGCTGAAAAAGGAAATAAATAGAAAATGACATTTGACAAAAGAATCAAAACAAAGTATAATTATGTTTCCGTGCAGCCGGGGAATTAGCGGCTCCCTATACCTACAATCCGCTATAGTAGGGGTGATGCCTTGCCTCGGGTGATGCTCTGTGCAGCAGCCCTTTGTAAGTGGCGTTGATATGCGGGTCTTACGCAACAGAAATCTATGAATCGTGTCAGGTCGGGAACGAAGCAGCACTAAGCGGAATCTTCTGTGTGCCGTGAGGGCGCCTGCGTTGAGTTAACTGCGAAGGTAACGTGTATAGAGGATGATTCAAAGCGAGGCGCACGGATTTAAAATTATTTTAATGGATTAGAACCGTTTCTTACCTGTAAGGTAGAGCGGTTTTTTTGATTAAAAAAATTGTTGACAAAAACAAATACATCGAGTATATTAAGTGTATTAATTGTGTTAATACACGTATGGAATGATATTTTCGAGATTAGGAGGAAGACTATGATACGAATCGATTATCAGGACAAACGGCCAATCTATGAGCAGGTGATCGAACGATTACAAAACCTGATCGTACGGGGAGTGCTGGATGCGGATACAAAGCTGCCGTCAGTACGCAGCCTGGCCATTGAATTATCCATTAATCCCAATACCATACAGCGGGCATATGCTGAGCTGGAGAGAACCGGATTTATCTATACGGTCAAGGGAAAAGGAAACTATGTGGCAGCAGATCAAATCTGGATGGGAAATGAAAAAACAAATGTGCTCAAAGATCTTGGGAAAGTTTTAGAGCAGGTCATTGCTTTGGGGATATCCGAGAGTGAGACCAAATCGTTTGTGGAAGAGACATATAGAAAGGGGAGAGAGGAATGATAGAGGTAAACGGGTTAAGCAAGAACTATGAAGACATACAGGCCGTGGATGATATCACAGCGGTGATTCAGGAAGGAAGCGTGTTCGGTCTGGTTGGTACCAATGGTGCAGGCAAGAGTACATTTTTGCGTATGCTGTGCGGTGTGCTGAAACCGGCAAAGGGTACAATTCTGATTGACGGTGAGGACATTTATGAGAATGAAGAGGCAAAAAAGAAGATTTTCTATATCTCAGATGATCAATATTTCTTTGCCAATGGAACGCCTTATGATATGAAACGGTATTATGAGAAGGTCTATGAGGACTTTGACAACGACAGGTTTTTTACCCTGATGACGAAGTTCGGTCTGCAGGGGAACAGAAAGATCAATACTTACTCCAAGGGTATGAAGAAGCAGCTGGCAGTCATTTTGGGCATATGTGCAAAGACAAAATATCTGCTGTGCGATGAAACCTTCGATGGATTGGATCCAGTCATGCGGCAGGCAGTTAAGAGTATCTTCATTGCCGAAATGGAAGACAGGGGAATGACACCGATCATAGCGTCCCATAATCTGCGGGAGCTGGAAGATATATGTGACCATGTGGGACTGCTGCATAAGGGAGGCATTCTTCTTTCTAAGGATTTGGAGGAAATGAAGCTGTCCCTGCACAAGATTCAATGTGTTTTTTCTGAGGAAGAGGGAAAGACACGTTTTCTGGAAGCGGTAAAGCCCATTAAAACAGAACAGAGAGGTTCCTTGTATACGCTTACGATACGTGGCAGCAGAGAGGAACTGGAGAATGAACTGGCATCAATTGAAACGGTATTTTCAGAAATCATACCGCTGTCATTAGAAGAGATATTTATCAGTGAAACGGAGGTGGTCGGCTATGACATCAAGAGCCTTATTCTTTAATTTAATGAAAGAAGATTTTAAGAAAAAAGTATGGATCATTGTTGTTGCTTTCATAGTATTTATTTTCATTAATCCTGTGCATATTTTGATGGAGATAGAAGGAGCATATCAGAATATCTTTCTGACACCCGAAAATATAGCAGCATCCATGCAGTATTACCTGAGTGTCAATTACTTTGGCAACTCAGTATTGCCTGCGATTCTTGCTGTGGTGCTTGGTATTGCCGGATTTTCTTACCTTTTCTCTAAGAAAAAAGTAGACCTGTATCATAGTATACCGGTGAAAAGGGAGAAGCTGTTTTTTGTTTCCTATCTGAATGGGATATTGATTTATCTAGGTGTTTATATTGTGACACAACTGCTGTCCATTACAACGATGGCGGTGCAGGGGATGATGAATGCCGATGGCTGGAAGGTGGTAGGAACCGCTTTTCTGGGAATTACGATACATTTCCTGTTTTTCTATCATGTTACCATCATAGCGGTCATGCTGACAGGGAATCTTGTCGTATGCATGGCAGCAACTGTTACGCTATTATTCTATGGCCCGATGGTATGTCAGATCATGGATGGACTGTTTAGTCACTATTTTGTAACCTATTATGCAAATTATACATTCGGTTCATCCTGGCTGATTATGCCGTTAGTTTCACCGGTATCTTCTCTGATCTATTTAAGTTCGGTCACCAATGGTCAGGAAAATAATCTTGCAATGAATTTGATTGCAGCGTTTTTAATATCCCTGATACTGCTTGCGGTTGCAGTATTTCTGTATAAGAAACGTCCTTCTGAGGTCGCAGGCAAAGCACTTACCTATAAGATATCGGAACCTGTTGTCAGAATATTGGTTGTGATTCTGACTGCATTGATGGGCGGATTGTATATTCAGAATATGTCCAATGGTCTGAGCGGTATCTGGTTCTGGTTTGGTCTGCTGTTTGTTGGTATTATATGCCATGCGGTTATGGAAAGCATTTTCCGGTTTGATTTCAAGGCGGCACTGAATCATAAGATACAATTATTGGCAAGTCTGGCTGTAGCAGCATTGATTTCACTTTGTTTTCAGTATGATTGGACCGGCTATGATACTTATTTGCCGAGGGAAGATCAAATTGAGAGTGCGGCGGTTGTATTTAGCAGCATAGACAGAGATATGGAAAGCTATAAAATCGAGGAAGACGCAAATGGTGAGATAGTTTTAAATTATCAGGATAAGCAGACCAATCTGCTGGAAAATATGTATTTGACAGATTTTCAGGATGTTTTATCACTTGCGGAAAAAGGTATAGAACAATTAGATTACAGCCAAAACAGAGGAATCATGCCACGGGCGGCTCTGATCGGAGCCAAATCATCAAAGGCAGTGGTTTCCGATGAAGAGAAGAATCAGTATTATATCAAGTATCGTTTGAAAAGCGGCAGAGAAATCACCAGAGTCTATTTTACAACGGTAGACAGTACACTGGAGGAAATGGCAAATATATACAAGCAGCCGGAATACAAAAGGGTTGCATATGCACTGACGGCAATCAAGGACAGTGGAGTTCTATCTGCTGCAAACGGTTATAATATCTGGGGCGAAAAGGTTCTTACGGTTACAGGTAAGGATATGAATGCATTACTGGATATTTACACAGAGGAGTTAAATGGTCTTACGATCGATGTATTAAAGAATGAACTGCCTATGCTGCGTTTGGGCGGAATTTATAACACACAGGGCTATGATAACAGTGTCTATGGATATTACGTATACCCTTCCTTCACAAAGACGCTGAGCAAGCTCAAGGAACTGGGCGTGACTGCAGAAGATATGGACAGCAGTATTTCTCCGGAGCAGATTCAAAGCATTACAGTCAATGATTATGGATACCTTGCAGAGCTGGATGGACAGGAAAATGCAAATTACAATAATGCAACTGTTACCTATGAAGCAGGAGCAGACAGTGATGATGCATCGAAAATCAAGGATCTGTGCGAGCACATTGTACTGGCAGATTTCCTGTGGGCAAACAGTATTCTGCATCCGCTGGAGAATGGTATTGACGTACAGGTGCAGCTATATAGAACGACCGGAAATGAGAAGATCGGATATGCGAATATATGGAAGGGTGAGGTTCCCGCATTTTTGGAACAGGAATTAAGAGAAAATGCAGTATATTATTAAAAATAGATAGAGACAAAAGAATATAGACTGGTGTAATATAAAGGTAACAGAGGCGGTGTATTCGTCTGACCTGATTACACGGATAACAGCGGAAGAAGCGCCCTTTTGTATAAGAGGGGCGCTTCTTGGTTTGTGCGTCAATGAAGCGTTCGGCAGCACTCAAAGAACAGCCTGAACAGAAGAAAAAGAAATTACATGATTAAAGGAGGATAAAAGATGCAAACAGTAACACTTGGAAAGACAAGACTCACAGTTAACAGAAATGGTTTTGGTGCGCTTCCGATCCAGCGTATCTCTACGAGTGAGGCAGTATATTTGCTGCAAAAAGCATTTTACAATGGCATGAACTACTTTGATACGGCACGATACTACACAGACAGCGAGGAAAAGATGGGTGAGGCTTTTGCTCATACGAGAGATAAAATTATCATCAGTACAAAGACCGGAGCTACAACTGCAGAGGGCTTTTGGAAAGATCTTGAGACAAGCCTTCGTTTGCTAAAGACGGATTATGTAGATATCTATCAGTTTCATAATCCGGCATTCTGCCCGAGACCGGGAGATGAATCTGGAATTTATGATGCAGCGCTTGAAGCAAAAAAACAAGGTAAGATTCGTCATATCGGGATTACCAACCATCGTCTGCATGTCGCAAAAGAAGCGATAGAGTCCGGTTTGTACGAAACACTGCAGTTTCCGTTCTGTTATCTTGCAACAGAAGCAGACTTGGAAGTTGTAAGTATGTGCAAGGCTGCAGATATGGGCTTTATTGCAATGAAAGGATTGTCAGGCGGTCTGATTACGGATTCTGCTCTTGCCTATGCATTTCTCGCACAATATGATCATGTAGCTCCTATTTGGGGTATCCAAAGAGAATCCGAGCTGGATGAGTTCCTGTCCTATCAGGAGTGTCCGCCGGAGCTGACAGCAGAGAGGAAAGCAAAGATTGAACAGGAAAAGGAACAGCTGGCGGGAGATTTCTGCCGTTCCTGCGGATATTGCATGCCCTGTCCTGTCGGAATTGAAATCTGTAATTGTGCACGTATGAGTCTGCTGCTGCGTCGGGCACCGCTTTCTATATATTTATCGGAGGAATGGCAGGAAAAGATGGCTAAGATTGAAAACTGCCTGCACTGCAATCAATGCATGAGTAAGTGTCCCTACGGATTGAATACACCCGAACTGCTGCAGAAGAACTATGAGGATTATAAGACTTTTTTAAAATAAATCGATTGTTCAGTGAATATTCGAGGGATATTACCATAATGTTATTGAAAATTGTTGAAGAAAAAGAAAATTATGGTACAATTAACCATATATACTTTATTTGCTAAGGGGCTTTCAATATGGAGCGAAAAGACAAAGAACAAATGATAGAGGATATTCTTGATGCAGCGATTCAATGCCGCTACCAAGCGAAAACAGTGGAGGAGATCCAGATTACGCAGATAGCGGCAAGAGCAGGAATATCTACAAGAACACTGCATCGTTATTTTTCGGATAAGGCAGAACTGCTTGCGTGTGCATCCAATAAGTTCTTGAAACAGAAGTATTTTGATATTTTAGAAGGATATTTGTCCTCCGCGGATCCGAAAAAGAATGGAATGGAAAGACTGCTGGATTTTATAGCTGTAAGAAAAAATGCTTATATAGAGGATCCAGTGTATGCGGCTATGTTTGTCGAGGCAAATATCAACTGCATTCGTGCCGTCACGAAATCAGGAGTCAACCAATTCGATCTGGGAAATGAAATGAGGAATATTGTCATTTTGAATGTGGAATTGGGAATGAAGGATGGTTCGATGCGAAAGGATTTGGATCTGTCAGCGACAACACTTCTTTTATCCGCAAGCCTTAACGGTGTAATACAGCGTATGACATTTTTGTTTCGCACAGACACTTCTGATGAGACAAAGAGACAGGTGGCCGTTGTATTTGATGAATATATAAATATGGTAAGAATGTATTTGAGTGCATAAGGAAATACGGACAGCGGGGAAAGGATGGGTGCAATGTTTCGAAAGCATACCTGTAGCTTGAAGCTGTGTATATTAATGTGTCTGATTCTAATGATCAGTATGATGATGCAGATACCGGCCGGGGCATCAGAAACAGCAGTCACTTTGCGGGTAGCCTATTATCCGCTGGAGGGCTTCTTTGAGTATGATGAATCCGGAAATGAAGTCGGATACGGAGTGGAGCTGCTGGATGCAATATCCAGATACACAGGAATACAGTTTGCTTATGTGCCGGCAGAAAGCTGGGAAAGTACAAAGCAGATGCTGCTGGATGGAGAAGCAGACATTCGGATGCCGGGAACCATGCCGGCTCAGCCCTCAACTACGCTGGAGTATACAAACAGCAGTGTAATAGATACTTATTATGCAATTATGACGCTCAAAAGCCGAGAGGACTTGTATTATGAAGATTATGAGACCTTTCAGACACTCAGGTACGGTATTTCGGAGAATCTATATAATACCCTGATTTCCACCTACGATTTTGCAAGCCTGAACATTCGGAAGGATCAATTGACCTTTTATGCAGAATACAATGATTGCAGAGAAGCCTTGGTACGTGGAGAGATTGATGCAGTCATTTCCAACATCATGGATCTGGATGATGAGATGAAGAAGCTGAAGCGTTTTTCTACGGTTTCCAATTATATATCCATGCGGATCGGCGATCCGGAAATAGAAAGACTGGACGAGGGCTTATCCAATCTGAAGCAGAGTGAACCGACTTTTATGGCAGATTTGTATAAGGAATGGTTTCCAAAACGAATTGAAGTTCCGCTGACAAAAGAAGAAACAGAATTTCTTGCACAGCTTGGTGGAATCCGATTTCTGTTTCAGGATGAACAGGGGTATCTGTCTCGGAAAGATGAACAGGGGAAATATGTCGGATACTATCCGGAGATTGCGCAGCAGGTCTGTGACGAGCTGGGGGTCGAATGCATACCAGCCACAGAGGCAGATAAAAAGCAGGGAATTCTTGTATATCCCGGCTTCTATTATGACTATACCTGGGCAGAAAAATGCGGTGTAGATCTTTCATTGCCATATGATACGGCTTTTTTCAACAGGGTGATCAGAAAGGATCAAAATGTTAACCATGAAAATGCCAGAGTTGCGGTATACAAAGATCTACAGATAGAGGACAGTCTGTTAGACGATTTGTACACAAAGGATCAGATGGTCGAATGCAATTCTTTTATGGACTGCATCAATGCAGTCAAAGACGGGCGTGCCGATGTTACATATGTAAACAGATATACATCGGAGTATTATATGAACTCCTATCGGTTTGGTGGATTATCGGCTTCTTTAAGTGATATTTCCTATCAGGAAAGTTTTGGAGTGTCCGGAGATGAGTCAGGTATGCTTGCTTCCATTTTAGGAAAGAAGCTGATGATGATTGCAACGCCGGATCTGCTTTCTATCATGCGTGAATTTCGCTCCCAGAAGATCGAGCAGAACGTGATACTGGAATATTTGTACGGCAATCCTCTAAAAAGTGCGGTTATTATCAGCGTTATCATTACGTTGTTTATTGTGATGATCATATTGCTCTGGGTGGCCAGAAGGATGCAGCAGAATAGTCTGGCGCTGAAGGAAGCAACAGAGGCAAAGCAGGACTTCATATCTCGAATCAGTCATGATATGAGGACGCCAATGAATGCAATTATCGGCTTTGCTGAGTTTGGGGGAGAGAGTCGTTCTCCGGATGAAATGAAGAAATATTATGAAAAGATTTCCGCAGCGGGAAAATATCTGCTGCAGCTGATCAATGACAGTCTGGATTTGACCAAGATTGGCAGCGCGAATTACGAACTGCATCCGGAGCCCTGCACCAATAGGGAATTTATAGACGAAATAGAAAATCTTTTTTCTGAAAAGGCCAGGAAGGATGGAGTGAAGTTTACCGTTCACTATGACACGGAGGAGCTTGTTTGTCTGGAGTTTGATAAGCTTCGGTTACAGCAGATTTTTGTCAATCTTTTGAATAATGCCGTTAAATTTACGCCCGAGGGCGGACACGTGTCTTTGGAGATTTCCCATGAGAATGCATCAGAGGGAACAGTTTTGGTTCATTTTAAAGTCAGTGATGACGGTATTGGAATGTCAGAGGAATTTCAAAAGAAAATGTATCAGCCCTTTGAGCAGGAGCAGCGAGGACAAAAGGGGCAGGGTACAGGACTCGGTCTGGCAATCGTCAGCAAGCTGATAGAAACGATGGGTGGGACGATTCGCTGCGAAAGTAAGGTAGGAAGCGGCACTACATTTTTTGTGGATCTGTGTATGAAGAAAGCCATTTTAAAAGAGACAGCGGTCAAAGCAGGTGTTACGGAGATACATTATCTGAAAGGGAAAAGAGCACTGCTTTGCGAAGACAATGAGTTGAATCGGGAAGTGGCCAATCTGTTTTTGGAAAAGGAAGGAATGCACGTAACCAATGCAGAAGACGGACAGCAGGGAGTAGAATATTTCAGTCATTCAGAGGAATATTATTTTGATGTGATTCTGATGGATGTGCGTATGCCGGTTATGGACGGAATAGAAGCGACCAAAGCGATTCGGGGGATGGCGCGTAAAGATGCGGCAACTGTGCCAATCATTGCGCTTTCAGCCAATACCTTTGATGAGGATATAGAAGAATGTAAAGCAGCAGGAATGAATGGCCATATGAGCAAGCCAATCATTCCAGATGAATTCTATAAGGTGCTGCAGAAGGCTATACCTTCACCGTAGCTGTGCTCCCTTTAATCAGTTTGATGATCTTGCCGTCTATAAAGTGCAGGAGTGCGGCTGTCGGGATAGCGGCAGTGTACACACAGAGGAAGAACAGGGCATCATTTTTGATCATATCCTCAAAGAGGATAATGTAGAGACGATGAATCAGGTATAGTTCTATAGAGATCTTGCCGAGAAAAGCCAGGGCTTTATTCTTGAACTGCAGCTTCATGGTAATCAAAAGCAGTGTAACAGCAGCTATGATTGCATATGAGCCTTGGGCAAGGGCAGAAACCAGCTTCTCAAAGTAGCCGGGGTGCCCTTTATACTCGCAATAGTAACCGTATTCGCCCATAATTCGATTTGAAAAGGGCAGCAGTACAACAGACAGCACGATACCACAGGATAAAAAGAGAAGGTAGTATTTTTTGATAAAGCGGAGAAGAGGCTCTTTGAATCTGGATACCAGCATACCGAGGAAGAATGTCCAGGTCGTATTGTACCACCATTCACCTTTAAACCAAGCTCCCTGACTGATCGTGTCATAATCATGGCCATTGAAAAGTGTCAGGGCAATCATAACAAACAGAAAAGCAGCCATAGAAAGCAGGGCAGCTTTTCTGTTTTTAATGTATTTGAAAATAAGATAAAAAGCAATATACAGGAAAGTGATTTCAACAACGTACCAAAGATTATTGTTCAACATAATCCAGCCTGTAAAATATGCAATCAGTTCAAGCGGTGTAGATTTTGGCAGATTCGGAAGTGAAAAGAGAACAAATATTGTATTTGCCATATAAAATGGTACTAAAACAGTTGAAAGACGTTTTCTGAAGAAATGTTCCAAATAATTCGGTTTTTCCTGTAAACTGGTATATAAACCATAGCCGGAAAAGAAGAAAAAAATAGCTGTAAATATGACACCAAAGGAATTAAAACTGGTAATAAGCCCTTTTCTGACAGCACCAAAATTTGTGATATTCTGTGCCAGATGATGCAGCATGATTCCGATGGCGGCAAAGCCTTGCAGCCCCTTTGCAATATCCAGAGAAAGAAAATTTTCGTGAAACTCGCCCTTCTTTGCTTTCTTGACACCGAAGATCAAGACTAGGAGTAAAAAAAGAATGTAGATAGATGCAGGTATTTTTAATGTAAGCATAACGCCCTCCTCATTTTTGTGCTTCACCGCACATACAGCTATTATAACACCAGGAAGAATACAGAGCCATTTATAATTGTCATTTATTTTAGAAAAAAGTCAGAAATCTGCCAACGTATATTTGACACAAACAATGCCCTGCATCATGTTGAATTATAGATTAGCTAATGGTAAAATTAATGAATAATACAAGAGTTGGTATGAAGGATTGGAACACTGCGGTTAAATGGAATGAGCGAACAAAAAAATACGAGTGAGGTGTAAAGTTTGAAAGAAGTAATCAAAGAACTGCTAAAACAAAACAAATTTGAGGCACTGGATTCAGAGGAGTCACTGCGCAAAGCAGCAAAAGAACTGGGATACAGTGAACAGGAAATCAATGAGGCACTGGAGAATTTTGAGGGCTTTCCCATCGATGATGATGATCTTGCGGAGATTGCCGGAAGAGGAGCATTAACAAGTGGAGAGCGTAAGAATCATACAATTCTTCTGCATTCTGGCCGCTAGAAAGGACCTGTGCTGATGGTAAGGAAGAATAACCGAATTTCCATGAAGGTATGGTTCTAAGCATGACATTAAGTGTATGTATGATTGTAAAGGATGAAGAAAAGGTTTTGGATCGCTCATTAGGTGCTGCAGCCAGCTTCGCAGATGAAATCATAGTGGTGGATACAGGCTCAGCAGATTCCAGCAGAGAGATTGCAGGAAAATATACGGAATGTGTGTATGAATATGAATGGCAGGATGATTTTGCTGCTGCCAGAAATTATTCCTATTCCTTAGCAACATCGGATTATATTATGTGGCTGGATGCAGATGATGTGATTCTGCCGGAGGATATCCAAAAAATAAAAGAGCTGAAGCTGCATCTGTCGAAAGAAATAGATGTGGTCTGTATGCTGTATGGGGATTTAAAGGATGATACAACTCCCGGAACTGTGCTTATGAGGGACAGATGGATTCGCAGAAGTCTGAATGCCAGATGGAGATACGCCATACATGAGGCAATTCCTGTTTTAGCTTCCTATCTGGTACTCAGCCGACCGGATATTCGTATTTGTCACGATAAGCTACAGGAAAATGAGCCAGAGAGGAATCTTCGTATTTTTGAACAGCTTCTAATGCGTGGAGAAGAACTTGACCCATATCACCAGTCGTATTATTGCAGAGAACTGACTGCAGCCAAAAGGTACGAAGAGGCAATAGCTGTATATGAGCGTCTCATTCAGGAGAAAGCCGGTGAAGAGGATGTGCATTATGCCAGGTTTTTTTATGTGGAGGCAATGAAACATCTGAAGCAGTTTCGCAGGCTGAAAGAGGAACTGCTGCATGAAATAGAAGATTTACATATGAGATGTGATGAAAGTCAGTGCTGCTTTTTGGGATGTGCGGCGATGCACTTAAAGGAATATGATGAGGCAAGAGAGTGGTATCAGAAGGCTTTGTCAGTAGAAATCGATTATACGGATTATTTATCACATCATCTTGCGGATGCGGCCTTTGAGCCTTATATGCAGCTGGCACTTTTAGAGGCGAAAACAGGGAATATAAAAAAGGGGAAGCTGTATTTTCATAAGGCTAAGGAACTGTATCCAAAAAATATAAAAGTATTGGTTAATCAGGCATATTTTGAAAGGCAGAAGTGTCTGGTACCGATTTTCACAAATGGAGCAAAATGAGAAAAACGATTAGCAGAGAAATATCCGTATTATGAATGGTCTGAATATAAGTCTTACAGAGAACAGCTGACAGAAGAAAACAGGAAAAAAACAAATACTCTTTTAGCGGAGACGGAGGGATTCGAACCCTCGTGCCCCGGAGGGCAAACGCATTTCGAGTCTTTTGCTTATTGTAAATCTATTATAACTCTATTAAGCGTTTAACAATTATGTTAAATACCAAATCATACTCAAACCCCTGTAAATAC
>CAZABT010000078.1:10765-13768 GCA_964483395.1 uncultured Lachnospiraceae bacterium | reverse complement strand
ATTTTTCTCCATTTTATGGATATTATGTGATGTAAATAAGAACTTTTTTGTATGTACATCCCAACTGTCTGTGTGTTAGAATGAGGACAAAGGAAGTGGCAATTATGAAAACAGTTGGGATCATAGCAGAATATAATCCGTTTCACAACGGACATCAATTTCACATTGAGGCCGCCAAAAGGCTAACCGGTGCAGAGCGGGTCGTGGTCATTATGAGTAGTGATTTTGTGCAGCGCGGGGAACCGGCTGTGATCGATCAATATGCCCGCACGCGTATGGCTTTGGAAAATGGAGCCGATGCTGTTTTCGAGTTGCCCCACTATTATGCGCTTGGCAGTGCTGAGTATTTTGCCATGGGGGCCATATCCATGTTGGACAAGCTGGGAATCATTGATGCTGTCTGCTTTGGAAGTGAATGCGGCAGTATTGGAAAGCTGCGTGAAATTGCCGAAGTTCTGCTGGAAGAACCGGTGTTATATCAGAATGAGCTCAAAAAAGCCCTGAAGAAAGGTCTGACCTACCCTGCTGCAAGTGCCGCTGCAATTTCCCACTATTTTCATGATGACTCTATAGCAGAAATCATTGCGCAGCCAAATAATATACTTGGCATTTATTATATGAAAGCACTGCTGAAGCGCGGCAGTTCTATCCGTCCCTATACACTTCTGCGCCATGGCAGCCACTATTTGGATGATGTACTGATGGATGATGGGCTGATGGATGATGCGTTGATGGATAATGTGCTGAGTACATCGGAGCCGGGCACATCTGCTAAGGCTGACGGACATACGGCAATGCTTTCCTCTGCTCTTTCCATTCGTACGGCACTGGAGACAAACAGTTCCCTTGCAGAGGTGGCTCCGCATATACCGCAGAATGTCTGTCAGCTTCTGTCTGAACAGATGAACAGCACCTTTCCAATGAACAGCAATGATTTTTCAACAATGCTCGGCTATCAGCTGCTCAGTGAATACAAGCATGGCTTTACTGATTATGTGAACGTCAGTGAAAGTCTGTCTGACCGCATTCAAAATGAATTTCACCGCTTCACGTCCTTTCAGTCCTTCTGTGAACTGTTGAAGACAAAGGATTTCACTTATGCCAGAATCAGTCGTTGTCTCATGCACATTCTGCTGAATATGAAAAATGAAACTCTGGCGGACTACATCAGGAATGATTACATTGCTTACGCACGCTTGCTTGGCTTTCGTCAGACATCTGTAGAATTGTTGTCGCGTATCAAGGCCAATGCTTCTCTGACTCTGATTGGAAAGCTGGCAGATGCAAAAAACATCCTCTCTCCCATGGCTCTATCCATGCTTGAAGAAGATGTTTACGCTTCTCATGTATATCAGATTGCAGTTGCTTCCAAATTCAAGACACCCTATCACAATGAATATACACGTCAGATCATCAAGCTCTGACTGTAATCGGTTCAGATATGGAAATCACTCCGCCCATCCGGCATTCCCGAACCGCACCGGCCTCCTTGATGATCATTGTCTCAATACAGCCTCCGGGCTGTTCAAACATCTCGCGGCTGACTCCCGTCACCTGATTTCTTGCCAGATAATATGCATAAGCAATGCTTCCGCTGCCGCAACTATTCTCCTCCACCAATGTATCTGTTGCCGCTACATAGACCATCGGCCTCATTTGCTTTTCATGTACATACATAATTCCCGCCGCCTCCGGCGCATAGGCTCGACGAACATACTCTAAAATATGCTCTGTCGTCTGTGTGTCCGGCTGTATATCCTCTGCAATCACATGCAGGATTCCATCCATTCTGACCATCGAAAGTATTCCGGCATCAAGACCAGAAAGTCGTTCTATCGCATAGGGCACTGGCATTTGTGTCCAAGCCATATGCTGTTTCGTGTCTACGCTGACTGTCAGCAGTCCCGCCGTACCGCTAACCTCTACTGCCACCGTTCCCGTTCGCATTTTCTTCTGCACTGCCAAATAATAGCCGAAACTCCGTGTTGCATTTCCGCAAAACTCTCCGCCCATCATCTCCAGACGTCCCTCACCGCCCTGTTCTGCAGGCACCACAAAGCCGACTTGCTCGGCCTTCCATTCTGGATAGCCGAGCAAGCGGTTTGCTACAGTGACTCTGTCACCTTGATTGACTTCATCTAATACAAGTATTGTGATATTACCTGCCGGATTAGCAGCTACCACACGTATTTCCTTTGCCATCGCAATCTATTACTTTCCTAAGCATACCATATCACTGAGTTCCCATTCCTCTGCAATCTTTGCAAAAGTTCCATCAGCAACCATTTCATTCAGAGACTTCATCACTGCATCACGTAATGACTCATTGCCGAGTTTGAAGCCAATACCGTACTGCTCTGTTGAAATCGGCTCCTCCAGCATTCTGAATGCACCTTCACGTGATTCTAACTGATACTTTGCAACACCGATATCTACTGCAATCGCATCAATTGCGCCTGCTTCCAGATTCATAAAGGCTGTGTTGTAATCAGCAATTTCCTGCAATTCCTGAAAGGATGCTGCAAGTGCAATGTTCTCTTCATTTCCTTCGCTGTCATCGGTCAGAGCTGTTAAAGCTGAGGAACCTGACTGGGTTGCCACAACCTTGCCTGCAAGGTCTGCCTTTGCCTGTATTTCTGAATCGGCATTGACTACAACTACAATGCTGTTGTCTACATATGCATCAGACCATGTATACTCGCTCTCGCGGCCTGTCATCGTAAAACCGTTCCAGATACAGTCAATAGAGCCTGAATTCAATTCCATATCCTTAGAATCCCAATTGATCGGCTGTTTTACCAGTTCCCATCCGTTTCTGCTGCATACCTCCTGCGCCAGTGACAAGTCAAAGCCTACATACTCGCCGCTCTCATCCTGATATCCATAAGGAGGATATTCTGCATCAAAACCGACGATCAACTGCTTGCGTCCAGACTCATCTGATGCTGCGGTATCTGCCGCTGCATCTGAAGTTGCTGCTGCATCCTCTGTTGCTGCTGCATC
>CAZABT010000078.1:8382-10665 GCA_964483395.1 uncultured Lachnospiraceae bacterium | reverse complement strand
CGGTATCTGCCGCTGCATCTGAAGTTGCTGCTGCATCCTCTGTTGCTGCTGCATCTGTTGTCTCTGCCTCTGCTGCAGGTGCCTCTGTTGTCGGGGTCTGCTTGTCTCCACAACCAACCATGCCCAGCACCATAACTGCTGTTAATAATACTGCTACTGTCTTTTTCATAATCGTTCTCCTCTCTCTATCAAAAAAATTGACCCTCACATAATATCAATATCCACGTAATCTGTCAATTCCCTATGTACAAGCTTCTTTCCAACGTCACATACAAGCTTCTTTTCTGCTCTATCTGCAAGCCCTTCAGCGCCATATGCAGCCCTTTAACGCCATATACAAGCCCTTCAGCGCCATATGCAAGTTCTTTCCTGCTCAGTCTGCAAGCCCTTCAGCGCCAAATACAAGCCCTTTAGCGCCATATACAAGTTCTTTCCTGCTCAATCTGCAAGCCCTTCAGCGCCAAAATATACGAAGTATATTTTGTGTGCAAAAATACATTCGTTAGTTCTTAAACGAATGTATCGGTGCCGGAATCCTCCCACCGCGGTTAATAAACGCATCACATGAAAATTGATTGACTGGCATAATCGGTGCATAGCCGAACAGTCCGCCAAATTCCACTGTTTCTCCTACTGTCTTTCCGATGACCGGTATCAAACGCACTGCTGTTGTTTTCTGATTGATCATACCGATGGCAAGTTCATCCGCAATGATACCGGATATGGTGGTTGCCTTCGTATCTCCCGGAATGGCAATCATATCCAAGCCTACCGAGCAGACGCAAGTCATAGCCTCGAGCTTCTCAAGTGTCAGTGCACCTGCCTCTACTGCATCAATCATGCCCTGATCCTCACTGACCGGAATAAATGCACCGCTCAGTCCTCCAACATAAGAGGAGGCCATCACGCCACCCTTCTTGACCTGATCGTTCAGAAGTGCCAGTGCCGCTGTCGTACCCGGTGCCCCTGCATGCTCCAGACCGATTTCGCACAAAATATCTGCAACACTGTCTCCGATGGCCGGAGTCGGTGCAAGGGATAGATCTACGATGCCAAAAGGGATGCCCAGCTTCTTTGAAGCCTCTCCTGCAACCAGCTGGCCGACTCTTGTCACCTTAAACGCTGTCTTTTTAATGGTTTCACACAATACCTCAAAGCTTTCTCCACGTACCTTGGACAATGCCTGCTTTACAACCCCCGGGCCGCTGACCCCGACATTAATAATGGCATCAGCCTCTGTTACACCATGAAAAGCACCCGCCATAAACGGATTGTCATCAGGCGCATTACAGAATACCACCAGCTTCATACAGCCTGTGGAATCCTGCTCCTTTGTTGCCTCCGCAGTCTGCAGGATGATCTCTCCCATCAATTTCACGGCATCCATATTAATACCGGTTTTGGTAGATCCCAGATTCACGGAGCTGCACACTCTATCCGTAGTAGCCAATGCCTGTGGAATGGAACGGATCAGATTTTCCTCTGCATGAGTCATTCCCTTTGAAACCAAAGCTGAATATCCGCCGATCAGATTCACTCCTACTTCTTTGACTGCCCGATCCAATGTCTCGGCAATCGTCACAAAATCCTCCGGTGATTTACAGGCTGATGCTCCAATCAAAGATATCGGTGTAACCGAAATTCTCTTATTGACAATCGGAATCCCAAATTCCAGTTCAATTTCCTTTCCGGTGCTTACAAGATCCTTCGCTACCGTCGTAATCTTTTGATAGATGTTTTGATTCAGCTGTTCCAAATCGCTTGTAATACAGTCTAACAGACTGATTCCGAGTGTAATCGTTCTGACATCCAGATTTTCCTTCTCTATCATCTTATTGGTTTCATTGACTTCAAATATATTAATCATGGCTATACTCCGTTCTTTCTCTTATTCTATTCTATACACGATGCATCTTGGTGAAAATTTCTTCTCTCTGGCACTTAATGATTACCCCGATTTCATCTCCAATCTGCTCCAGTTCGGAAGCCACATCGCCGAACGGCTTGCTGGACTCGTTCATATCCACAATCATCATCATATTAAAGTAATCCTGTACGATGGTTTGTGAAATATCCAGAATATTGATTCTGTTATTGGCAAGATAAGTACATACCTTTGCAATGATGCCGACTGTGTCCTTGCCGATGACTGTGATAATTGTTTTTTTCATAAAACTTCTCCTCTTCTCAATTTCATTTTGTTTCATCCGTTCCGTTTCATTTGTTCCGCTTCATCTGTTCTGCTTCATCTGTTCTGCTTCATCTGTTCTGCTTCATCTGTTC
>CAZABT010000078.1:0-8282 GCA_964483395.1 uncultured Lachnospiraceae bacterium | reverse complement strand
TCTGCTGCTTCTATAATAATTTTTTCAGGCTGCCGAGAAGCCCTCTTGTAAGACTTCTGGTCACTTCGCGGCTGACTGTGCGCAGTGCAGTATCCGCCATTTTTTCCGTAGCAGACTTTCCCTTCCTGCCACTGCTTTGAGACGTCCCCTTGCGGTCACCGGCCGCCTTCAATTCCTTCTTTTCGGCTTCTGCCTGCTCTGCCGCTTCCTGCTTCAGCTTGCGTTCCAAATATTCATATGCAGAATCCCTGTCCACCATCCGGCTGTACTGATCATACAACGGCGTATTTTGCATGACACGGCTTCTAACAGTCTCATCTGCTGTTCCCATATGACTCATCGGCGGCAAAATCATGGCACGTTCTGCCATGGTCGGCACACCTGCATCATCCAGCACCGAAATCAATGCTTCTCCTGTTCCCAGTTCCGTCAACACCTGTTCGCAGTCAAATGCCGGATTCGCTCTAAAGGAGCATGCCGCAGCCTTAATTGCCTTTTGCTCGTTCGGCGTATAGGCCCTGAGTGCATGCTGAATCTTATTTCCGAGCTGCGCCAGTACATTTTCAGGTATATCCGAGGGCATCTGGCTGATAAAATAAACTCCGACTCCCTTGGAGCGAATCAGTCTCACAACCTGCTCTACCTTCTGCAGCAACGCTTTCGGAGCATCCTCAAACAGTAAATGGGCTTCATCGAAGAAAAAGACCATCTTCGGCTTCTCCAAATCCCCTGCCTCCGGAAGATTCTCATACAGTTCTGACAACATCCACAGCATGAAAGTAGAATATAATAATGGCTGTTGGAACAGTTCATCACATTCTAAAATATTCATATACCCCTTGCCATTGCCATCCACGCCCATCCAGTCATAGATATCCAGTGCCGGTTCTCCGAAGAAAACATCTCCGCCCTGTTCCTCAAGGCGCAGCAAAGCGCGCTGGATTGAACCGATGCTCTGTGTAGAAATGTTCCCATACTCTGTGCGAAAATCACTATTATGATCACCGACATAGCGAACCATAGCTTTCAGATCCTTCAGATCCAAAAGCAGCATTCCTCTGTCATCTGCAATCTTGAATATGATCGTCAGTATACCCGTCTGCGTATCATTCAGATCTAACAGCCGGGCAATCAGATCCGGACCCATCTCCGAAATGGTGGTTCTGACCGGTATCCCTTTTTTGCCGAATACATCAAAGAACCGTACCGGATACTCCCGAAAGGAAAAGCCCTCAAGCCCCATTTGATCAATGCGCTTCTGTACTGCTTCATTGATTTCTCCCGGCATACACATACCGGTCAGGTCTCCCTTGATGTCTGCCAAAAAGACCGGTACACCCATATCTGAAAATGATTCTGCCATTACCTTGAGGGTAATCGTCTTACCGGTTCCCGTTGCACCCGCAATCAGACCATGTCGGTTCGCCATCTTCGGTGTCAGACAGACCTTATCCTCGCCCTTTGCAATCCAAAGCTTATGCTCCTGTTCTAAATACATGTGCTCCCTCCTATACCGCAATTAATTCCGAACGTGTACTGCGCTTTGCCACACGAATCGGAAAGTCTCCTGCTTTGTAACAATTATCCGACATTGTGATTTCCTGACGTACCGTCTCATAGGCCAGCTCCGCCAGATTATTTTCGGCACTCAAATGCCCCAGCATGACCGTTTTTAATCGATCATGCAACAGTGCGCCAAGCAGCTGCCCCGAACGTTCATTAGACAGATGCCCCTTATCTCCAAGGATTCTCTGCTTCAAATAGTAGGGATAACGGCCTACCTGCAGCATGTTGACATCATGATTTGCCTCCAGCAGCAATGCATCCACGCCACTGAACGCTTCTACGATATAGTCATCATACATGCCAAGATCCGTCACAACGGCAACAGAACTCGCCTCATGCTGTACACGATATGCAACCGGCTCATTGGCATCATGCGATACGCGAATCGGTTTGATGCGCAGATCTTCAATGATAAAGTCTCGGTCTGCTTCAATTTCCCGAAACAATTCAGTTGGGATTTCACCCAAATTTCGTGCCGCCTTGATTCCACGGATGGTTCCCGGTGTTGAATACATCGGAATTCCGTATTTCCTTGCCAAGACCCCCAGCCCGCCGATATGGTCAGAATGCTCATGTGTGATCAAAATTCCATCAATATCTGAGGTTGTAAGCCCAATTTCATTCAGCCCTTCCTCAATTCTCTTACCGCTGATGCCTGCATCAATCATCAAATGTGTGTGATCAGAACCGACATAAATACAATTTCCGCTGCTCCCGCTTGTAATACTGCATAAATCCATCTTCCTACGTCCCCTTCTGTTCCTTGATATCTGCTCATCAATCCTTCCAGTAAATATCAAGAATATCTCCGTTTTGTAAAATCTCCGTATATTGTGCCGGCACTCCGTTGAGCAGAGTCACAACGCTTCTCCCCTTTGGCTGTGACAGATCAAAATGAATCAGGTCGAAGACATCCACATAAATATAGGAGCTTTTGCCCGTCATATGTACCGGCTCCTGATTCACCGTCACAGTAATTGCCGTCGTAACTTCCTGTTCTGCTGCTCCGGCTGCATTGCCCTGACTGCTTCCAGCCGATTTTCCTGCCGCCGTAGCTTCTGCACCCCCGCCTGCCTCGTTCAAGACATCCTCTTGCGCATCTGCATCCTCCGTATCCTCTGACTCTCCATATAGTTCCTCCGGCTCCTCGCCGTCCTCCTCAACATCTGACAAATGTACCTCCTCCATCGTCCAAAGCACAGAGAAGTTCTCATACACCTTTTCCTCCAGTGTTGCCAGCTTGTTGTTCACATAGAGTTTCGTTCCCTCTTTGAGAATAACATCCATAAATTCTACAATCTGCCGAACCGTATAATAATTCAATATCTTGATTTCATCGTGCTCCCGAATTTCATAATAGCCCGACTGTAACTGTCCGTTGACCTCTGCAAACTTCGGCAAAACCACCTTCTGATCATTGACAACGACCTGAAGGGTACTGTCATACTCCGGCAGCTTCTGCACCTCCATAGCCGCAGCAGCTCCCGCGGTGGATTCCTTCACAACGATTTTATCATTTGCCTGTATCGGTGCATTAATGCCCGCCACTGCATCATTGAGCATGATTACCGCGGCTTCGCCAAGTTCTCCTCTGACAATCCTCGGCTTGCCGTTGATCACAAAATTCAGTTCCTTTCCACGCCGCGGGAACAGGCTTTCATTTGCAAAATTGGCCTGCATCGCAGCATCAATGATTGCAAGATGGTTGTTATCATATAGCTTAATTCGTTCTCCGTTAAAATGTACAAAAATAAAATTATTCTTCTGGTCATAGAAATTAAGGCAGATACCAATCGGCGTTACATACATGGAATCCCGCTTCGGATCATCTATTTGGAAATCTATTTCCTTCAGTACCTCCTCACCGCGCAGTGCCACACGTTCTGCCTGAATGCCCATTTCCTTGGCAAGTGCAGTCGTATAGCCCGGAAATTTTCCGCCGCCTCCGACTACGAACACCGCACTGACGGGTTTTCCACCATTCAGTTCTTTGATTTTATCAGCCACTTCCTTCGCCATATCCTTAATCAGCGCATCCACGACCTTAATGACCTCATTTGGCATGATTTTCTGTGCCAATCCCATGATATCCTTATAATTGATTGCTGTTTTCCTGCCTGCCGCCAGCTTGATTTTTTCTGCCTGTATAAAATCCACCAAACAATGCTGTGCAATTGCCTCTGTGATCTTATCCCCGGCACGCGGTATCATGCCATAGGCTATGATGCTGCCGTCACGTGTTACAGAAATATCACTGGTACCCGCGCCTACATCCACCAGTGCAATGTTCAGCATACGATACATGACCGGAATGGCGACCTGAATCGCTGCAATCGGCTCCAGGGTTAGATTTGCGACCTGCAGTCCCGCGATTTCAACTGCCTTGTACAGTCCGTCCACAACTTCGTCCGGCAAGAAGGTAACGATCAGATCTTCTGAAATGACTCCTGCCTTATGATTTTCCAAAGCATTGATTGGATAATGATTCAGATAATACTTCACGACCGTATACCCGACGCAATAGAACTTGATGTCCAAATGATTGGACTCCTGAAATTCATCATATGCCTTTTCCACCCCAAGCATATCCAGTGCATAAATATGCTCCGGTTCAACACTGGTCTCCTCCGGCAGTTCATAATCAACATGTGTGGTCACTGTCTGCAGCACGCGTCCTGCTGCAGCAATACACACATCCGTAATCGGCCGTCCGGTCTGTTTCTCCAATGTTTCTTTGATTGCACGAATGGTCTTTCCTACCTTATTGATGTCATGAATCTGTCCGTCCAGCATAGCTCTGGTATCATGTTCCTTCGTCTGCTGTGCCACTACATGAAAGGTATCTCCGGTCTTGTATCCGACTGTTCCCACAATACTTCTCGTTCCGATATCAAGTCCGAATACCAATTGCCCCGGATATTTCTTATTCTCTGCCATCGATCGTTCCCCCAACTGCATTTTATCTTCGTAATAATATCCTGATTTGTTCTTTCGTATGTTCAGCCGCCCCACTGTTGTCAATCACTGCCCTGCAATACTTACGAAAGGTGGCGTCATCCGACTGAGCCTCCATAATGCCTGCAATCTTCTCAGCGGAATAGCCTCTGGACTCCCGCAGTCTTTGCTCTCTGACTGCACGATCCGCATAGATGTACCAAAGTTCATCACAGATTTCCACATAGCCGTCCTCAATCAGCAATGCTGCTTCAATAAAGAAGTAATCCACCTGTCCCATACTTCGTTCCTGCTCTATCTCAGACAGAATATACCGCTTCACTGCAGGATGTATGATCTGATTGACCTGCCTGAGCCGGTTCTCTGAATGTTCCTCAAAAATTTTTACCGCCATTTTCTGCTTATCAATTGTCCCATCATCCTTCAGGATCGACTGTCCCAACAGTTCAAGCAATGGCTGATAACATTCAGCCCCCGGTTCCTTGACCACATGCGCCGCCTCATCTGCAATGATAATACGACAGCTGCACATCTGCGCAATCCATTTCAGCACTTCCGACTTGCCTGCGCCGACACCGCCGGTGATTCCGATGATTTTCATTCTACTTTGCCTCATACCAGTTATTCCCTGTATGCATATCGATTTCCAGATTGACCGCAAGCTCCGCTGCTGCACGCATTTCCTCAGACAAAATAGTTTCCACGCGTTCAATCTCATCCTCATAGGCTTCCACCAGCAGTTCGTCATGCACCTGCAGCAACAGTCTGGACTGCAGCTTTTCCTCCTCCAGCCTGTCATGTACACGTATCATGGCAATCTTTATGATGTCCGCAGCCGTTCCCTGTATCGGTGCGTTCATGGCCACTCTTTCTCCGAAGCTTCTCTGCATGAAATTTGCGGACTGAAGCTCCGGTATCGGTCTTCTCCTGCCGAACATAGTCGTTACATAACCATTTTTCTTGGCATCCTCCACCAGCCGATCCAGAAATGCCTTGACCTGCGGATAGGTTTCAAAATAGCGGTCAATGTATTCCTTTGCTTCCTTTCTGGATATGCTCAGTCCCTGACTGAGTCCGAAGGAGCTGATGCCGTATACGATTCCGAAGTTGACTGCCTTGGCATTTCTCCTCTGCAGGCTTGTTACTTCATTTAACGGTACATGAAATACCTCAGATGCTGTAATCCTGTGAATGTCCTCATCCTGTCCATATGCAGCGATCAGCTTCTCATCTCCCGACATATGTGCCAATATACGCAGCTCAATCTGTGAATAATCCGCATCAATAAAAACACAGCCGTCCTTCGGCACAAACACCTTGCGGATCAGCCTTCCCTGCTCCAGCCGAACCGGAATATTCTGCAAATTCGGTTCGGTAGAACTGATTCTTCCGGTTGCCGTAATCGTCTGGTTAAAGTGCGAGTGAATCCGGTCTGTCTCATCAATATAATTGGCAAGTCCGTCCGCATAAGTGGATTTCAGCTTTGCCAAACCTCTGTATTCCAAAATATCTGCCACAAACGGATAGTCCGGTGCCAGCTTCTCCAATACATCTGCCGCCGTTGAATAGCCGGTCTTGGTCTTTTTACCGCCCGGTATCTGCAGCTTTTCAAACAAAATCTCACCAAGCTGCTTCGGAGAATTGATGTTAAAGTCCTCTCCTGCCTGCTCATGAATCGTCTGTTCCAGCTTTTCAATCTGTGTGCCCAGTTCCCTACCGTACTGCTTCAATTCCTCCGGCCGCACCATGATTCCGTCTGTCTCCATATCATACAGGCACAGCACCAATGGCATTTCAATCGTCTCAAACAATTGAAGCATGGCACTCTGCTCCAGCTTATCCTTTAACACCTCATAAGCCTTATAGGAAGTATAGGCATCATAGCAGGCATACTCAAGGTATTTCATCGGTTCGCCGGATGCTGCCTCTCTCAGACTCTGTTTACCAAATGCCTGTGCTCTGTTCGGGATCAGCAAAGCAAGATGCTCATTGGCAATGTCTTCGTTTTCATAATCATTCTTTAGCGGATTCAACAGATATGCTGCAATGCTTGTATCAAAGCACTTCTCAACCAGTCTGTGTGACACTGCCGCATCCTCTGTTTCCCATGGATTTTCATTATGATGCAGCAGATAGGGCAGACAACGCTTCAGGTCAAACACCGGGAACGCCGTATGTTCCGTATTTCTCAGCAGCAGATTCATCTGATCACACAAATAACCTGCACTGATGCCGCCCTGCACTCTGAGCAGATAAATATCTGTCTCTGAATAAGCAAGAGACAGTCCCAGAATATCCTCATCGGCCAGAAATTGAAATCCGACACAAGCCGCCTTCGCCGCGGCTTCAAATATCCTGTCTGCCGCATCCGGCTCTGTAACAAGCTGAAATGCAGCCGTTTGCGTATTCTTTACCATGCTGTCCTGCTCGAAGCGTGACAGCAGATTTTTAAATTCCAACTGCTTCATCATCGTGTAAGCAGCTTTCGTATACATATTACCGACACGTGCTTCCTCAAAATCACACCGGATGTCAGCCGTAACGTTAATCGTTGCCAGCACCTTGGACAACTCCGCCAATTCAAAATTGGCTTCCAGAGATTCACGGACACTCTTTTTGGATACCTCCGGAATATGCTTCTTTAGATTTTCAATCGTATGATAGGTTACGATCAGCTCCGTAGCCGTCTTTTCCCCGATCTTAGGAACACCCGGAATATTGTCTGAAGCATCTCCCATCAGAGCCTTCAGTTCAATAATTCCGGCAGGCGTCACCTGATATTCGTCTATGACATCCTGCGTATGATAATCTCTGATTTCCGTCTTGCCGCCACGCGTTTTGGGAATCCTGATCTTAATCTGATCTGTTGCGATCTGCAGCAAATCTCTGTCTCCCGATACAAGAGAAACCTCCATACCGGCCGCCTCTGCCCTGCGTGCCAGCGTTCCGAGAATGTCATCCGCCTCAAGCCCTTCCTGCATCATAATCTTGATATCCATTGCCTGCAGTAAATCCTTGATTACCGGCACCTGCTCGCGAAATTCGTTGGGAGCGGGCTTTCTGGTTCCTTTGTAGGCCTGATAAATTGCGTGACGAAAGGTAGGTGCCTTCATATCAAAAGCCACCACCAGATATTCCGGCTTCTCCTCCTCCAGAATTTTAAACAAAATATTCAAAAAGCCATAGACTGCGTTCGTATGAAGCCCCGCGGAATTGGTCAGATCCGGCATCCCGTAAAATGCTCTGTTTAATATGCTGTGTCCGTCAATCAGGACTAATTTCTCACTCATATGCCCACTCCGTATATGATCAATATTCTAATCATGCTGATGATCAGCATGGCCACTGCTCCAAGCAATATTACCTGCCGCACCGCGACCAGATACTCATGAATCAGCAGACAGTTTTTGGAGCTCTGTATCTTCTGCTGTAGTTCACGGCGCAGATCAAAGGTCGTTCCATCCTCCAGCCTGATCAATGCCTCCTTGATCAGATAGTTGATCTCCATCTCCTCGTAGCACCTCGGACATTCCTCAATATGTGTCAGAAACTCCCGTAGCTGAGGGCCTGTCAGCCGGTCATCGATATACATTTGTATATATTGCTCCGTATCACTGCATTTCATGGTCTCATCCTCGCACATTCCATTTTACTATACACCAAATATGCCCCTTTCACAAGTACTTCATTCCATATATGGTAGGAAATTATGAGCCATTTATGATAATGTCCTTATATACCACATAGGAAAATGTCCCAAG
>CAZABT010000077.1:0-13875 GCA_964483395.1 uncultured Lachnospiraceae bacterium | reverse complement strand
ATAAAATATGACATGCAGGTGTCAGGTTATTTGTGATAGGATGGGTACATAAAAGTTCAGAAAAGAAATGCTCATGAAAAAGGAGAGGGATAAAATGCCAAGACCGCAAACGAAAAAAGATCTGATAGACGCAGCAAATACGAACTATGATAAGTTATTACAATTGATCGATTCCATGACAGAGGAGGAGTTGAATACTCCATTTGATTTCTCCGATGATGAAAAAAAGAAGGAAGCACATTGGAGAAGAGACAAGAATCTGCGGGATGTGATCGTTCATCTGTACGAGTGGCATAAGCTGCTGCTGGAGTGGATTGAAAACAATGAGGCAGGGATACGAAAGCCATTTCTGATGGAGGGCTACAACTGGAAGACCTATGGTGATATGAATCAGTTTTTCTGGAAGAATTGTCAGAAGGTCAGTTTGGAAACAGCATTAGAACAGTTCAAAGGCTCTCATGAAAAGATCATGGAGGCAATTCAGGGAATGTCAAATGAAGAATTGTTCTCAAAAAATTACTATGATTGGGCGGGCGAAAACGCAATCGGAGCCTATTTTGTCAGCACGACCAGCAGTCATTATGACTGGGCAATGAAGAAAATCAAGGCACATAGAAAAAAGGTAAATGCCTGATTGGAGCATATAGATTGAAGACAATACACATTTAGCAGCAAACTGCAGAATGTGTATTTTGTTGTGCGCTTTTTTCGGAGAGGCTTGTACTGGGACTTCTGAGTGTTAGAAAACTCGAGATTACAAATTTACAAATTTTTTCCCATTTTGCTATGCTATTTGATATAATAGAAAAACGTGACAAAGGGAGGATGGATATGAGTCAGCAGAATCAGACAAACTGTATACCGGGTGTGACATTGGAGGAGGAAACGCAGACACTTGCAGATATTCTTGCAATTGCGGAACATAATCTGGATCGGACAAAAGCAACCGTTCAGAATCTGGCAAGTGAACTGAATGCATTGCGTGAGGTTTATGATGTCAGTGATAAGGAAGGTCTGGCACAGTATTTTAATACAGATGCAAGATTCAAGCAGGTTCGTCAGGAACTGACGCGTGCAGAGCGCAGCAGAAAAAAGCCTTATTTCGGAAGAATTGATTTTACAGATACCAATCTGCAAAAAAAGGAGTGCTACTATATTGGCAAATCCGTCATTGCAGAGGATGCCGCTGAGCCCAGGGTCATTGATTGGAGAGCGCCGATCGCATCGGTTTATTATGAAAAATCTCTTGGGCTGTGTACCTATTCCGTAAAGGGTGAGGGCGCATATGAGATAGATCTTTCGAGAAAACGTACTTATGAAATAGAGCATGACGAACTGAAGGATTTTTATGACACGGATGTCGTTGCCAATGATGAGCTTCTGACAAAGTATCTGGCAAGAAACAAGCGTGCTGTTTTGGGCGAGATCATTGCGACGATTCAGCAGGAGCAAAATGAAATCATCCGCAAAAAGCCACAGCACAATGTCATCGTACAGGGTGGAGCAGGCTCCGGAAAAACAACGGTTGCCATGCATAGGATTTCTTACATACTGTACAATTATGATCTGGAATTTCAGCCAAAGGATTTTTATATTATAGGCAGCAACCGAATTCTTTTGAATTATATTACGGGAATCCTGCCGGATCTGGATGTCTATGGAATATCTCAGATGACGATGGAGCAGCTTTTTATACGGCTGCTGTATGAAGACTGGGATGAGAAGAAATATACGGTCAAGAGTCTGAATAAGTCCGATCCCGCGGCTTGCATCAAAAGCAGCTTTTCCTGGTTTCATGAGTTGGAGGATTTCTGCGAACGGTATGAGTGGAGCGTAATCCCCAGAGAGGATGTTATCCTTGAGAAGACACATCACTTGCTGATGAGCCGGTCTGCAATTGAGAAGCTGCTCAAGAAATTTAATTATCTATCACGTCCGGATAAGATTGAGAAGCTGACAGAGCATCTGATGTCACGCTTGGAAAATGAAATATATGGAAAGTATTACTCATATCCTGTGGATGTGCAAAAAGCTCTGACCAGACATTACCAAACTTATTTTGGAAAAAGAGAATGGACAGGTTCTATTTTTGAACTTTATGATACATTTCTGATGGAGCAGCAGGAAAAGGGAAATCGGGTTCCTCTGCCCGGAACAGAATTAGATCTTTATGATCTGGCGGCATTGGCATATCTGTATAAACGAATCAAGGAAACAGAGGTCATTCAGGAAGCAAGTCATGTGGTGATCGATGAAGCGCAGGATTTCGGCATGATGGTATATGGCTCGCTGAAATATTGTCTGAGCAAATGCACCTATACCATTATGGGGGATGTATCTCAAAATATATATTTTGACTATGGACTGACAGATTGGGAAGAATTGAGAGGTCTGATGCTTCCGAATCAATTTGATTACTTTGGCCTGCTAAGAAAGAGCTATCGTAACACAGTAGAAATCTCGAATTTTGCAACCAATATCCTGCAGCATGGAAATTTTCCGATTTATCCGGTAGAGCCAATTATCCGTCATGGGAATGAAGTCAGGACAACAGGCTGTAAGGATGAGATGCAGCTTATAGATGAGACAGTGCACACCATTGAAGTCTGGAAGGCTAAGGGCTATGAGACAATTGCCGTGATATGCCGTAATGAGACAGAGGCGGCTGTGGCAGCCAAAAGGTTAAAGGAAAAGATCGAATTGCGTACTTTTGATCTCACAACAGAGGAATTTGGAGATGGTGTGATGGTCCTTCCGATAGAATATTCCAAAGGTCTGGAGTTTGATGCAGTGCTCCTGCTGAATGCGAATACCAAAAATTATCCGGAAGAGGACGGATATGCAAAATTGCTGTATGTGGCAGCAACCAGAGCACTTCATGAGCTGGTGGTATTGTATTCAGGGAGGCTGTCAGCACTGATTGGAACACAGGTTTCAGAAGAAAAGAAGCAGAAGAATATGATTTTGCAGCCGGAGCCGGTGACACAGATGATGCCGGAAGAGGAACCAAAGACGAAAAAAGAAAAGGAACTGGAGCGCGCGGAGGAGGGACATCGTGAGATGGAGCTGCGCGATCGGTTTGGCCCAAAGCGAATCGTGATTCATAAAGCAGAAGCAGAGAAGGCACCGGCTAAGATTTATGGCAGGACGGCTGTTCATAAAAGGGTGGGGCAGGATGCTGTGACTGCGGTCAAAATACCACGTAAGCAATCGTCCGATCAACCAAAGGAAATGCTCGAAAAAGAAAATAACGAATTTGGAGAAATGCCGGATACGACCAGCTTGAGACCCTTGGGCCGCCCGAATCTGAGTATGTCGGTTCGGTGGGTCAACGGAGGAAGACAATATGCGGAGGTGACAAGTGCATACGGTGTGCTCCGTATCATGCCGATTTCGGATAATACGGTGAGGATCAGCTTTGGCAGAGAGCCTTTCAGGCAGCAGGAGGAGATTCCGGCTGAGCTTGTGAATGATTCGGATTTCAAGTGGAACTGCAGGGAAGCGAGAGATGTGGTGGAAGTGACGACCGAAAAACTGCTTGTACGAGTAGATAAGAAAACAGGTGCACTATCCTTCTATACGACAAGGGGGGCTTTGCTGCTTACAGAAAAGACACAGCTTCCCAGGCAGATTGGAAGTGCACCCAAGTATCAGACATGGAATTACTTTGATTGGACGAAAAAGGAGATCTTGAAGGCGAGAGGCACAGCAGATGATGAATGGCTTGATTTATGCAACACGGCGCGGTATATTTCTCTTGGAGCACAATCAGAAAGACCGGCTTGCATTATGTCGAACAATGGATACCAGCTGCTTGTTCCGGCAGGAAAGCGAGTTATGTGCTGTACAATACCGACCTATGGACCATATTTATACACAGAGGATAGGAAGCAGATAGATTATTTCTTTCGGACAGTGCGATAAGATGTAGGTTTTGTCTGCAAGTGATACGGAATGAGGAAAAGTCAATGAAAAAAGGGATGAGTCTTATCATTGCCTGTGCAGTCCTATTGACAGGCTGTCAGGGAGAAACCATTGCGGCTGCACCGGATGCGGCTGAAATACAGACAGAATCGGAGAGCACCGAGGAAGCAGCAGAAGAAGCTCCTCTGCCGGAATCGAAAGTTGATGAGAGAGAGGCAGAGTTGTTGGAAGCGGCTGAGACATATCGGGAGCTTTATGAAGCATCTGTCAGCAGCCATACTCTTGGAAGTCTTACTATGCTGCAAAGTGTAGTAGGAAGGCTTGGAGAACAGGGATATACAGCAGTTGATACCGAGAATCAGAATCAGGTCAATATGGTGCATCCTGAACCGGTTGTGCAGTTCTGCGAACAGGCAGAAGCGGGACTGACGGGAGAAGTTGTATTTTTTTCTGCTATGGAGGATGGAGGACTGATCCGCTATGACCTGACAACGGATGAGGGAAGAATTTATGTGACAAGAGATGTTTTACAATGGGAAGAAAATGTGCCGAGGGTCACAGACAAGGATTTTTATGAAGCATATAACTGGAATGTTTCAGAGGAGGGATATTTGTTTTTCGAGAAAGAACTTCCTGCAGGATATGACGGGGCGGCCGGTTATACAGCTATCCGCGTGCAGCCTCTGGATGACCGGTGCAGAGAACTGAATCGTCGCTATATTTTGCCGGTGGGGTATCGTTCTAACACCATGTTCCTTTCGGACTGGTCGGAAGCAGACTTCAGTGAGTTTGATTTTGATGATATGTTTGATGTTCTGTATTCCTATGTATATGGAACAGCAACTCCTTATGAGCAGGCAGTGGATGGCGCACAGTATGATGTGCCGGAGGAAGAATTCGAGACTGTGATAGAGTCCTATTTCTGCATAGATACGGAAACACTGCGAAAGTATACAAGGTACTCTGCAGAGAACAAAACCTACCAATTTCGGACAAGAAGCTTTGCAGACAGCATAGCATCTCCGAATATTCCTTATCCGGAGGTGGTCGGCTATGTAGAAAATGAGGATGGGACGGTTACCCTGACTGTGAACGTAGTGTGGCCGGAGATGCATTTATCGAAAGCGTTCAGTCATGAAGTAGTCGTCAGACCTCTGGAGAATGGAAAATTTCAATATGTTTCAAATCATATCATTCCATCAGAAGACAATGCAGAGCCGACTTGGTATTGAAAGAAAGAATGAGTGGTTTCTGCCGATCTGCTGCCGGAGGCCTGACTGTGTGAATTATTTTACGTTATAGTTGAGCTTTACGGTAATGGTTGCGGTTTTTTCTCTGGAAGAGGTATTGAAGGTGCCGCCATAGCTGTAATCCTCAGCAGCAGAATTTCTTGCGGTAATCTGGAATACACCGAGGCTTGCGGTTGAAAGCGTTCCAGCATTTCCACTGGTTCCGCCGGCGATCAGATCAATTCGCTGCTTTGCATTTTCTGTGGCATCAGCAATCAATTGAAGCTTTAATTCATCCAGCTTGGTATAATAGTATTCCGGAGCATCAGAGGAAAATTCAATTCCGGATTCAATCAGTCCGGTAATGTCTCTTGATATCTTTTCTACCTTATCGACATCTGAGGAGGTAATGCAGACATCCTGATAGAGATCATAGCCGTCTAACTCGTCACCTATGTAATTGCCGTCGTCATTGTAGTTTTCCGTGAAATGCTTGCTGATATTGACGGAACTGAATACCATTTCGCTTTCTTGAATCCCGTTGTCCTCAAGATATTTCCTGACAGCATCCGAATCCTGCTTGATGGAGCGGTAGGCAGCTTCTGTTGTTGTACCATAAGCGGAGAAATAACCTCTCCATACGATCAGATCAGATTCAAAATCGCAGCTGGCAGATCCGGTGGCAGTAATTCCGCCGCTGGGACTCCTTCCCTTCAGATTTACAATACCCATAGTCAAAATGCAGGTACATGCAATTAAGGTAATACCGGCAATCAAGGCAATGATGAGATTGCTTGTGAGCTTGGGATTCTTGGTGTCCGTTCCTTTTTTCTCTTGTTCTTGTTCCATTCCTTTTCCTCCCCATGTGTGATTGATGATGTTGTATATATTCTATACATTTTATAGTGATTTCATGAGTCTGTCAAACAAAGGATTGCCATCGTGTTCATTTATATTTAAATATGGTATAATCAGAAAAGAGTTTAGCGGAGGATATGTTATATGAACCGGACGTTTATGACAGGGTTGTTTTTTTATTATATGCTTGCATTTGTGATTTTGGAAATCACCAGTTTATGTGCCCGCTGGAGAAATTACCGTATTTATGCGAAGGCGGCTGCCAGTCTGGGCTTTGTGGTCACGGCTTTGCTGGCGGCAAGCGTCTGCACGAATCAGGAGTATGCGTCATGTATGCGATTTGGCTTTATTCTATGCATGATCGGTGATATTCAGCTTGCAGTGACCGGTGCAAACGGTATGAAGCAATATATGAAGGAAGGGCTGCTTTCTTTTCTGCTGGGACATGTTCTGTTTGTGATTGGCATGCTGAAGCTGGAGGCATTTTCGCTGTACAGCTTGTTGTTTCCGGCTCTGTATATCGGGTTACAGCAGATTTTGATCCGAAAACTCAGAATCAGTCTGGGTACTATGAGAAAGCCTGTTACCATATATGTGTTTTTTGTGTCATTTATGTTTTCTACCGGACTCACGACCTGGCTTGCGTCGGAGCGTACAACAGGAATGCTGCTGCTATTACTGGGAACTACTTTCTTCATTATTTCTGACACGATACTCTTTTTCCTGTATTTTTATCATGGCGCCAGACACAGACTGCAGTTTTCGGAGACGCTGACCTATTATCTTGCTCAAATGCTGCTCGCCTGTTCGTTGTTTGCAATCTAGAGGAATCGTTTGGCGGCGTTCACAGGAACAGGGCAGTTACCAGATTGCGCGGATGGCAAATTGAAAACAGGGTGTAGGAAATATGAGAAATTCATGCTATACTCAATGGTGTACCGAAGAATGATTTTAAAATATTATCAATAGCATATATAGGGAAGGATTGAAAGGATTCAATGAATATCAGAGAACAGGCAAGAAGACTCAAGGAAGACAGTACACGGATGGCAATGCTTTCCGAGGATGCACGGAATAGTGCGTTGAAAGCCGTAGCCGCTGCACTGGAAAAAAATAAAGAAAAGATATTAAAAGCAAATGATATGGATATAAAGGCGGCAGAAGCGGATAATGTTGCCATGCCGATTCTCAAGAGACTGAGATTTGATGAGGGAAAGCTGCGGGGAACGATTGAAGGAATTCATCAGTTGACAGAGCTGCCGGACCCGCTGTTCAGACTCCAATTGTCCAGAGAACTGGATGCAGGATTGACGCTTTACAGAGAGACGTGTCCGATCGGAGTGATCGGTGTCATATTCGAGTCCAGACCGGATGCACTGGTCCAGATCGCAACACTTTGTTTGAAGAGTGGAAACTGTGCCATTCTGAAGGGTGGCAGCGAAGCTATGCATACCAATCGTGCTTTGTTTGAGACGATCTACAATGCAGTTGTGGAGGAGGGACTTCCAGAGGGCTGTATGGCACAGGCAGAGATGCGCTCGCAGATCGATGAGCTGCTGGAGTGTGATGATGCTGTTGATCTGTTGATACCGAGGGGCTCTAATGCATTTGTGCGTTATATTATGGATCATACAAAGATTCCTGTTATGGGTCATGCAGACGGCATCTGTCATGTATATGTGGATCGAAAGTTTGACATCAAGAAAGCAATTCCGATTATTGTGGATTCCAAGACACAGTATGTTGCAGTATGCAATGCCACAGAAACCTTGCTGGTACATAGAAATGCGGCAGAAAAGCTGTTGCCGAAGCTGGCAGAGGCATTTGCGGAGAAGCATGTAGAAATACGCGGTACCAAGGAGGTACAGGATATCATCAAATGTGCACATGCAGATGAAGAAGATTTTAAAACCGAATATTTGGATTATATCATTTCTGTCAAACTGGTGGACAGTATGGAAGAGGCTGCGGCACATATCAATCAATACGGTTCGCATCATACGGACAGCATTGTTACAGAGGATGAGGAGACAGCAAGGAGATTTATGCAGCTCGTAGATTCAGCGGGTGTATACTGTAACTGTTCTACACGTTTTTCTGACGGCTTCAAGTATGGCTTTGGTGCAGAGGTCGGAGTCAGCACGGGTAAGCTGCATGCGAGAGGCCCGGTAGGCCTGGAGGGCTTGGTTACGTACAAATATAAGCTGTTTGGCGACGGTCATATCGTTGCCGATTATGCAGAAGGAAGAAAGCAATTCCACTTCCGTGATCTTTGATGTGTGACACGGCAGCAGGAAAGCAAAGGATACAATGGACGTAAATTACGGTAAGAGAGTTACACCCTATAATACAAAGCTGAAGCCCAGAAAGCCTTTACCAATCGTTACTTTTCTGATGTGGCTGCTTAGCAAGATTTCCTTGGCAGGTATCAAATATAAAATTGAGAAAATAGATATGGAGGGCATCAAGCCGCCATATTTATTGCTGTCCAATCATATGTATTTTGTGGATTTTAATTTATGTGCATTGGCCACATTTCCACATCCGGTCAACAATGTGGCAACGATAGACGGTTATTACAGGCGGCCGCTCATTATGGAACTGCTGGGCTGTATCTGCAAGCGGAAATTCACAAATGATTTAAGTCTGATCAAGGCGATCCGGTATTGTCTGAAGGAATATGGTGATATTGTATGCATGTATCCTGAGGCAAGGTATTCACCGATTGGAACCACGGCTGTCCTGCCGGATTCTCTGGGGAAGATGATCAAAATGTTCAAGGTGCCGGTGGTTGCGCTGGTACATCATGGAAATTATCTGCACACCCCATTTTGGGATCATGCTCATGCCAGAAAGGTTCCTTTATACACAACGATGACGGGCATTCTGACTGCGGAGCAGATTGAGCAGGCATCGGTAGAGGAAATCAACGAAACGATCAGGAAAGCTATGTATTATGATGAATATGAGTGGCAGAAATCTCAGGAGATCAAAATTACAGAGCCGGCAAGGGCAAAAAATCTTCATAAGGTATTGTATCAATGCCCTGAGTGTCAGACAGAGGCTATGATGGAATCTGACGGAAGTGTCATATGGTGTAATCATTGTAAGGCAAAATGGCAGATGGATGAGTTTGGAGAACTGCATATGGAGGATGGCGTGACGAAGTTCAGTCATATTCCGGATTGGTTTGAATGGGAACGCAGTGAGGTCAGAAAGCAGCTTGAGGAGGGAACCTATCGTTTTGAAGACTGGGTAGATGTTTACTCGCTGCCACATGCAAAGAGCTTTATTCATTTGGGCAACGCAAAGCTGATTCATGATCATGAGGGCTTGAGGCTTGAGGGCGCCTATCGTGGGAAGCCGTATTGTATTACGCGGAGTGCCAAAAGTATGTACGGGCTTCATATTGAGTATGATTATGTGTACGTAAAGCCTTATGACTGCATTGATATTTCAACTGAAAATGACTCCTACTACTGCTACCCTACTAAGGAAAATGTTGTGACAAAGGTGTCATTTGCAGTAGAGGAACTGTATAAGATGTATGAGAAAAAACGACGGGACGATGCAGAACATGGAAAAGAAGGAAAATGATAATCTGATATTGATCGGGATGCCCGGAGCGGGTAAGAGTACAGTTGGTGTTGTATTGGCGAAAAAGCTGGGCTATGATTTTTTAGATTCCGATCTGCTGATTCAGAAGGAAACAGGAAAGAAGCTGTCAGAACTGATTCGGGAAAAGGGGCTGGATGGCTTTAATGCATTGGAGGATGCCATCAACAGTTCCATTGAGGTAAAGCATCATGTTATTGCAACCGGAGGAAGTGCAGTCTACGGAGAGCATGCCATGGAGCATTTCAGAAGCATCGGCAGAGTGCTTTATCTGCAGCTGTCATTTGGTTCTGTGCAGAAAAGGCTAGGAGATCTGAAGGGCAGAGGCGTGTCTATGCGGGAGGATCAGACTCTCTTTGATTTATATGAGGAGAGGGTTCCGCTTTATAGAAAGTATGCAGATGTCATCATTGACTGTGAGCATTTGGAGCTTCGCGAGGTTGCGGACCGAATATACAGAGAACTGAATTATGAAGAGGGAGATTGAGGATTGCTATGAGAGTGAATGTGTTGCTGTTTGATGATTTTGAAACATTGGATGTATTTGGACCGGTGGAGATACTCGGCAAGGTAGAGGAATATGAGCTGCACTATGGCTCACTGTACGGAGGCGAGATCATCAGTGCACAGGATACACGTATTATGACGGAGCGCATTGACCTGGTCAATCCAGACGGTATACTGGTAGTCCCGGGTGGAAAGGGAACCAGAACTTATGTGGATAACGAGGCATTTCTGGCAAGTCTGCAAATGGCAGTAGAGCAGGCAGCCTTTTGCTTGTCTATTTGTACAGGGTCGGCACTGCTGGCGAAGGCTGGATTGCTGGACGGAAGGATGGCAACTACAAATAAAAAAGCCTTTGACTGGGTGCGTTCAGTGGGAGGACAGGTTCAGTGGAAGGAAAGAGCCAGATGGGTTGCGGATGGTAAATTTTACACTTCTTCAGGAGTGTCTGCGGGAATAGATATGACTTTGGGATTTGTCAAAGATCAATTTGGAGAAGCCAAGGCATTTGAAATTGCAAATCACATTGAATATGTATGGAACAGTGACTGTGACAATGATTTATTCTGCAGGAATGACAGAGAATGAAAACAGAGCGGTTATTTGAAATTACATTTATTCTGTTGGAAAAGAAATCGGCTACGGCAAAGGAACTTGCTGAGCGGTTTGGCGTTTCCGTCAGAACAATCTACAGGGATCTGGATATATTGTCGGCGTGTGGTATTCCCGTCTATACGGAGCAGGGGAGACACGGCGGCATTTATTTGATGGAAAAATATGCTTTGAACAAGACGCTGCTGACAGATGCGGAACAGTCTCAGGTCGTGATGGCCCTGCAAAGTCTGCAGGCGACCGGACAGGAGGATGTGGCGGCTCCGTTGTCTAAACTGAAGGGAATCTTTCAGAAAAATATTGAGGATTGGATTGAGATAGATTTTTCTTCATGGGGCAGCAGCGGAGAAGAGAAGGAACTCTTTTCCATGATCAGGGAAAGCATACGGCAATCAAGACCGCTGGAATTTACGTATGTCAATACACAGGGTGAGAGCAGTCTTCGGACAGTAGAACCGTATAAGCTGGTGTTTAAGGGACAAAGCTGGTATTTATCAGCATTTTGCCGGACAAAGAAGGAGATTCGGATTTTCAAGCTGTCACGCATGGAGCAGCCGAAAATCGGGGATGGTTTTTTTACAAGACAGATGCAGACGGTATCCGGAGAAGATGAGCACGAGAAGATAGAGCAGGCTGCCCGGTCTGTTAAGGTGAAATTGAAGCTGGATGCATCAGAGGGTTGGCGTGTAATGGATGAATTCAGAGGAGATATTCTGGAAACCGGAGAGGATTATTACATCATCGAGAAACAGATAGAGGATGCTGCATGGCTGCTGCCGTATCTGTTGGGCTTTGGTGACCGGTTGGAAATACTGGAGCCGACTGAGCTTAGAGACCGTTATGTGAAATTGTTGAAAAGAATGCTTCAGAAACATACGATTTAAATACGCTCTATTGAAAAAACAAAAATGATGATATACTAATGAAAGACATTTTGGAAAAGGAAACGGGAGACATGAGCAAGCAAATTAAATTGTTTCTGACAGATCTGGATGATACGTTGTTAACATCCGGTCAGCAGATCACGGAACGTACAAGACAGGTATTTCAAAGATGCAGGGAACAGGGTATTTTGACAGGATTTGCAACGGCAAGGGCAGAAATGCCTTCACAAAAATATATTGATATTCTGCAGCCGGATGTCAAAGTCCTGAACAACGGAGGATTGGTCAAGATCGGTGAGGAGACAGTTGTACAGACTATGATGTCGGCAGCTACTGTAGATGGAATCTTGTCTGAACTGCGTCAGACAGATGGCTTGGGAGATGTTACAGTGGAGACGGGAAAGAATTTTTACAGCAGCTGCAGGAATATCCTTCAGACTTATGGTTCGGATTATGCACATGGAATCTACTGCGATTATGCAGAGCCATTGGGACAGGCTTCCTACAAAATGACAGTTGAAACAAAGAACGCAGAGTTGTTTTATGATATTGTAAGTCGGTATCCGGAATGCCGGGGCTTTGGATTTGCGATGGAAAACTGGTATTGTATCTGTCCGCAGGGTGTGACAAAGGGCGGCGCAGTAGAGAAGGCAGCAGACTTCTTACATATTGAGGCGTCAGAAATCGCTGCTTTTGGAGATGATGTCAGTGACTTGGAAATGCTGCGGTTCTGCGGCCATGGAGTGGCCATGATCAACGGGCTGGAGGAAGTGAAGGCAGCGGCAGGATATGTGACAGAGTATGACAATGATCAGGATGGTGTTGCTCAATTTATAGAAGAGCATTTTTTGAAGTAGGAGGACAATGGTGTGAATAGCGGAAAGACATTTAAAGAGCAATATCTGGCAGGTGAGATAGAATTTGAAGAAATCGACGATTATACGCAGAGGTGGGGCTTGAGTGATGAAACCTGTACGCTGCGTGAATATTTGGGCTTGAATGCTGAGGAAGAGGATGTTTGGATCAGTGTCAGTGATGAAGCCTTGCAGGAAATGCTGGAGAAGGAGAGGAAAAGATGAACATTACAGTTTTTGCATCACATGGCGGATCGGATATGCAGGCCATTATAGATGGCTGCAAGGCAGGAAAAATCAATGCGAGTGTGGTTGCCATGATTACAAATAATGAGGATTCCATGGCATATGAACGTGCAGGAAGAGAAGGAATCGACCGTTATTATCTGAGTCATAAGGAGATACCGGATGAAGAAGAACTGGAGCAGAGGATGCTGGAGGTGTTGGACAGTCATCAGACAGATATGATTTTTTTGGCGGGCTATATGAGAAAGCTGGGTGATTCTATTCTTCGGAAATATCAGAATCGTGTATTTAATATTCATCCGGCACTGCTGCCGAAGTATGGCGGGAAGGGAATGTACGGAATTCATGTTCATGAGGCGGTGATTGCTGCGGGAGAGAAGGTTTCCGGGGTGACGATCCATCGTGTCAATGAGCAGTATGACAACGGGGACATCGTAGCACAGACAGAGGTGCCGGTCGAAGCGGCGGATACGGCGGAAACGCTTGCGGCACGCGTGCTGAAAAGAGAACATGAATTTTTGGTTGAGATCATCAGTGAGATTGCTGACGGCGGGATTTCATTAGGATGATCTGCTGTTGAAAGAAAAGAGAGTGGCTTATGATAAGGGATATGACACAGGGAAAGCCGATGAAGCTGATTTTGGAGTTTTCATTGCCTCTGTTTTTTGGTTTTTTGTTTCAGCAATTTTATAGTCTGGCCGATACGGTTATCGTAGGTCGAACCTTAGGAGTTCAGGCTTTGGCAGCAGTCGGTGCAACCGGCTCCGTCAATTTTCTGATCATTGGTTTCTGTATGGGCGTATGCAGCGGATTCGGTATTCCGATTGCACAGAAATTCGGTGCCAAGGATGAGGTTGGTCTGCGCAGATTTGTTGCAAACAGTGTATATTTGGCGATTGTTTTTTCGGTGATCATGACAGTTCTTGTGGTTGCTTTGTGTCGCCCGATTCTGGAATTGATGCAGACACCGGAGGACATCATTGACCGCTCCTACCAGTATATTGTTATTATTTTTATTGGTATTCCGGTGACGTACTTATACAATCTGCTTTCGGCCTATATCCGTTCACTTGGAGATGCCAAGACGCCGGTGGTTTTTCTGACTTTGGCGTCTTTGCTGAACATTGTACTTGATTTTGTATGTATTCT
>CAZABT010000076.1:1817-13880 GCA_964483395.1 uncultured Lachnospiraceae bacterium | reverse complement strand
AAGCTTGGTATGTCCAGGCCCGCCGGGCAGGATCAGCATATCTACATTCTCAAAATCAGCTTCCTCATACGGCAAATCTGCCCTGACTGTAATATTGTGTGATCCTGTCACATAAGCTTCATTTTCAATGGAAATCATAACCACCTCTATCTTATCCCTCCGCAGGATATCCACTACCGTCAATGCCTCAATCTCCTCAAAGCCTGTTGCTAAAAAGACATAAACCTTTGCCATGTTCTTCACCTTCCCCTTTCGCATGAAACGATTATATTACTATATGCTGACAATTTGTATCAGATCACTTTCAATGAATTTTCCCATAACCTCCGTACCTTCATAAACGAAACGGATATTTGTGTATAAATCCATCTTTACATCTAGACGCATACGCCTCCTTGATCTTGCAAGAACATGACACAGTATTGCTTCCTCTCTGGCATACTTGCCGTCAAATACATGTACCTCTATCTCACATGGAGTTTCTTCTGTCTTCAGCTCCTCTGTTTCTGTCAGGCATTTGATGTTCCCGACCGATGCGATATCATACACCTGGATGGAAGTCTTAATGCCCTTTGGATAAATTTCATGTACACTGCGAGATTCAAACTGAGCAAGCCTGCATGTTGTACTTTCAGAAGCCAACACCTGACCGCCGACTGTATAACCCTCAATACGTCCGGCCAGATTTACATTCTGTCCCACCACACCGTACTTGGCACGTTTCTCACTGCCGATGTTGCCCAAAATCACCTCTCCGGTATTCACGCCAATACCCATCTCCAGATGTGGATAATCCTGCTCCTCATTATACCGGTTCACGGCCTCCATGGCATTCTGCATCTCAACTGCACACTGTACTGCATTCTCTGCGCCGTTTTCACACTCAATCGGAGCACCAAAAATCGCAAAAATCGCATCTCCAATGAATTCTATGATTGTTCCTTTGTACTTCTGGATAATTTCCGTCATCACTGCCAGATAATGATTGAGCATTGTCATCAATGCCACCGGAGGCATGATCTCACTCATGGCGGTAAAGCCGCGGATATCACTCATGATAATCGTTACTTCCTGCTTATCTCCACCCAGCTTACGGCCATCCGGCGAACTCAAAAGCTTTTCAACAATCTCATCAGACAAATACCGGCCAAAGGTTTCGGAAATCAATTGATTGCGCAGCTTTAACTGCCCATTTAATGCCTTAATCTGCTCCATAGCGCGGACTGCATCCTTGAGCTCATATAACTCAGACAAATCGTTGATCACCACCACGATTCCATTGTTCTCGGTTTCTTTTTCTGTCTGTTTGAGATAAGAGGTCGTCACATAAAGCTTCTTTTTTTGTCCGCCCACGACATAATCCACAATGCTGCTCTGTGTTGTTGCATGATCATAGATGGCATTCAAAATGGTCTGGTTAAATGCATCGTTCTCCTCACTTCCAAAAAAAGACTTTGCAAAGCTGATTCCTATAATGGAATCATCAACTCCCAAAATCTTTTTACAGGCATTGTTGACCAAGGTAGTCACACCTTCTGCACTGATGGTTATGACACCCTCAGCCATATCCTTTACAATTCGTTCGTAAATCTTACGTTCATCACTCATCTAAGCCTCTCCAGATACGACACCGACTTCTTGAAATCCTCCGGCTTCGTCACTTCAATGGTCATCACCGGCTCCTGCTTTAATCCACGAATCTGATTCCATAGACCGTTCCAGTCAATATTCCCGCTGCCCACCGGCAAATGCTCGTCATAAAGCCCATTGTTATCATTCAAGTGCATATATCCGATATAGGGCTTCAGTTCCTGCATCCACTCCGAAATTGGTGCTTTGGACAGATTGGCATGCCCTACATCAAGACACACTCCCAACCATTCATGATCTGCCAGTTCCATCAGCCTTTTCAAAATAACGGGATTGATGTCCAGTGTATTCTCAACATAAATCTTCACTCCGTATTTCTTCGCAATCATACCCAAATAGACCGCTGTCGTCTCACACCAGATATCAATGACGTTTTGATTGTTCAAAACCGGATAACAGCAAGTATGCACCACAACATTGGATACACCCATTTTCTTACCGGTCTCGATAGATGTTTCTACACGCTTCTGCGAAATCTCCCTGATTCTCGGATCATTACTTGCAAAATTGATATCCACAAATGCTGCATGCATGGAAGGTATTCTTAAACCCCTGTAAGCATCTAAGACAGCTCTCTCATTGAACTCTGGAAACGCAACGTCCATAACCTCGCATGGATAGCCCAGTTTCAAAAACTCCTCAGCATATGCCCTCGTAATCTGACACTGTATCATAGCCTCTCCTGTGACAGCAAATGCCGCAGACCATCCTCCTCCGGTCTGCTTCACTTGCTTCTTTTAGAATTAGTAATACATGCTGAAATGATCCATCATATAATATGCATCATAGCCGCTCTTTACAAAAGCGTCATTGGAAAGCTTATCATATTCCTCTGCATATCTCTTCATTCTTTCCCAAAGATTGGGCTTCTTAGAGGTCATACCCTCCGCAATGGCTTCTGACATGGCCTTACATGCATCCATGTAGTCCTCTGTCAGGCTGCGTAATCTGCCGGACAACTGTGTCATAATAGATAATGCAACGTCTGTATGAATGGCTATATAGCCAAGAAAGTCTTCCTTGGAAACAACGGTGACCTCTGTCTCCTGAAATGCAACTGCGGTAGCGCTGCGCGGCATCTCTTCAATCATTGCCATTTCGCCGAAATATTTTCCTTCCCCCAGCTCTACCAGACATCTTTCGTTGTCCTTTCCGTAATTCACATAAATGCCTACCAGGCCGCTGTTGATTTCATACATCTTATCCCCTTCATCGCCCTGACTAAAGATCACATCACCCATCTGATAAGTTTCAACCTTAACTGTCGTCATATTTACATCCTCCTTTGTATAAATCATTCTGATTCTATTATAACTGTCTTGCACCTCAAACTCAACTTAAACTTCCGAATAAAAAAGCAAAAAAGGGAGCGGTCTGAACGGCCTCTCCCTTCCTAATCTAAAAATAATCAGGAACAAATTAAAGTTCCAGATTGGCCGACTGGTCTCCGGTCGGATTCTTACCAAATTCATAATCCTTACCCGGCAGAATTGCATTTAAAGCAATACCGACAATGGCCGCAATGGCAAGTCCCGACATAGATACGGTAATGCTGCCGAAGGTCAGATTCACACCGGAAGCCATCACTTCTTCACCGGCTGCATTGTAAATAGTCGTGAACTTAATACCAATAGACAACACCAAAATCAAGGCTGCGATAATGACATTTCGATTCTTTGTAAAATCAACCTGATTCTCTACTACATTTCTAACTCCGACTGCGGAAATCATACCATAAAGCACCAATGAAACACCACCGATGGTTGCTGTCGGCATAGAGCCTACCAGCGCCTCAAACTTCGGAGAAAAAGAGAACAGAATCGCAAAGTAAGCAGCAATCCTGATGACACGTGGATCATATACCTTCGTCAGAGAAAGCACACCAGTATTCTCACCATATGTCGTATTAGCAGGTGCTCCGAACAACGCTGCAATCATTGTTGCAAGACCATCGCCGCACAATGTACGATGCAGACCCGGATCCTCAATATAATTCTTTCCTACAGTAGATGAAATAGCAGAAATATCTCCAATATGCTCAACCATCGTAGCCAATGCAATGGGCATGATCGTCACGATTGCCGTAACAATCAAAGATACATTGGGAGCTGCAAATATTGAAAATACTGTTTCTTCATAATGAACCGGCAATCCAACCCAGGCTGCTTCACGTACTGCAGTAAAATCCACCTTACCCATGCATGCCGCAATCACATAGGAAGATACAACACCCAAAATGATCGGTATGATCTTGATCATACCCTTGCCCCATATGTTGCAGGCAATTACAACCACAATTGCAATGATTGCGATCAGCCAGTCAGCCTTACAATTGTTGATTGCAGAAGAAGAAAGCGTCAGACCAATTGCAATAATAATCGGGCCGGTTACGATTGGCGGGAAAAAGCGCATAACCTTTTTTGCTCCGAAAATCTTAATAAATGCTGCCAGAACCAAATAAAGAATACCGGCAAATGCTACACCCACGCAGGCATAAGGAAGCAGTTCCTTCTCCCCACTCGGTGCAATCGCCCAATATCCTGCCAGAAATGCAAAAGAAGATCCCAAAAATGCCGGCACCTTCCCTTTTGCTAAAAAATGAAATAATAATGTTCCAAGTCCTGCAAACAACAACGTTGCCGATACACTCAAGCCTGTAAGTGCCGGTACAAGTACTGTTGCGCCAAACATTGCGAACATGTGCTGAAGTCCAAGTAAAATCATCTTGGGCACTCCCAGCTGTCTTGCATCATAGATGCCTTCACTGCCAATCTTGTTTTTCTGATTGCTCATTATCCCCATCCTCCTGTGATATGATTACATTTATTCCCCCAAAAAAGACTGTTTCATGTGTTGCCACAGAAACAGCCTCCTCTTTGAGTCATTTCCAAAAATAATTGTAGTGTATAACAACTAAAATATCAAGAGAAAAATACTAGATTTAGTAGAAATTAATCGATTCTTTCTTCCTTCCAGATCAGGGAATACCAATGCTCCAGCTCCTCCTCCGTTAAAAAGCCTCTGCAGGAGCCCGTAAAGCCCAGCTTATAGGATGCAAACAGCAATGCATTTTTAATTGCACGCTTTGGTTCCCCGGTCTTCAAATAGAAATGCAGAAAGCAGGAAAACAGTGCTTCACCGGCGCCAACCGTATTCACGATTTCATTTGTTTTAACCGTATTATAATGTACGATGATCTCATCTTTTTTAGAATACAGAATCAGTCCCTTTGCACCCTGTCCAAGAATCACAATATCATTATCAAACTCTGCCGCCAGTCCCTTTACAAAATCATAGGAGGAATCCACCAGATTATCATCGCTGATATAAACAATATCTGCTGCTCGCAGAAGATCAGCATTATATGGTATCTTGTCCTCACTGAATCCGCGGAAATTGACCGCTACGGTCTTTCCAAGCTCTTTCGCTCTTTTGCCCAACGGATGGCAGAACTGTGCATTTGCCAGCACTACCATATCTGCCGTTTCTGCCTCCTTCTCAAAGATCTGCAGATCATACTCGAAATTACGCAAATCTTTGATGTCCTCAAATATCTGCTGCTGTCTCTCCTGATCATACAGAACGACCGCGGCCGGTGTGCCTGACAGCACATTCAGCACATACCCTGTATCAAGTGCCATACTGATATCATATATATTCAAAAGTTCCTGAGACGCATTTTTGCCTATCATGGACATGAACGTGACTTCATTTCCCAATGATTTCAGTGCAAGGCTTTCTCCGTAAGCATCCCCGCCGATATCCGTAAAAATCGTATTCGGCTTGCAGGTAATCGGCGAATACTCAACAGGAATCTTATCTACCCGTACAATGGTCTCCACCTGTACGATTCCCGCAACGACAAATCTTCCCATAGTCAGTCCTCCATTGCTTTCCGGGCCATTGCCTCCAAAATATTGACACATCCATCAACTCCAAAGGCCGAACGATTCAAAAGAATGTCCTTACCCTCTTTGGTATTCCATTTACGGTCTGTATAATAGGTATAGTATGCGTTTCTGACATTGTCCATCCTCTTGACCAGTTTCTTTGCCTCATCCGGCTTGATTTTATGTTTATCACTAATGATCTTAACCCGATCTTCAAAAGGTGCATAAATAAATACATGAACGCAGTTCGGTGTATCACGTAAAATATAATCCGCACATCTGCCAATAATCACACAGGATTCCTTTGCCGCAATATCCAGAATAACCGATGACTGAATATGAAACAGTTTATCATTCAAGGTTCCCTGCTCAATGCCTGTCGGAAGATAGGGTTCCAAAAATCTTCCTGCTACCTTTTCATCCGCTCCTGCAAGTGTCTCTACCGCAATTCCGCTCTTCTTTGCTGCAAGTGTCAGCAAATCTCGGTCATACATGGAAATTTCAAGGTTTTCTGCCAGCTTCCGCCCAATCTCATGCCCTTCACTTCCAAATTCCCGTCCAATTGTAATAATTACATTTTTCGCCATAGTCACCACTCCTCTCAATTGTCACAAGATCATGTCATAATGCCTGTTGCTTTATAGAAATTATACCTTTTTTTCAAGCACATAGCAAGATGTATTCTCTCAATACGGGGATATCCGCAAAATTTTCAGACATTAGAATTGCATTTCCAATTGTTCCCCCTCCTGCTTTATGATAGAATCAAAGCAGAGTTCTGATTGCAAAGTAAAGAACAGGTTTGGAAAGGAATCTCACATGAAAGAAAAATTATATACCATCCCTCTGACTGATGCCTTTCAGGCACAGGACGAATGCCCTTTCTGTTTCGTGGAGCGTAAGCTGGAGCAGGATGCCATTGATTTCATCTTAGGCAGTGCCTATATGGAAAGTGACATCAGAGAAGCAACCGACAAGCAGGGGTTCTGCCGACATCATTTTCAGATGATGTATGACTATGGAAATTCTCTAGGCAATGCCCTGATGTTAAAGACGCATATCATAAAACTGAATCAGGAATTATCAAACCAGATCAAAGCATACAAATCCACGCCGGCCGGAAAAGCCGGCCTGTTTGGCAGACATAAGTCTTCCGAGAGCAGCAATTCCCTCTCTGCCTTTATTGAAGAAAAAGAGCATACCTGCTACGTTTGTGACTATTATCGTGACACCTACCGCCGTTATCTGGACACCTTTTTTCACATGTACAAGACCTCACCTGAATTCATGGAAGTCATTCGCAGCAGCAAAGGCTTTTGCATGCATCATCTGAAGGATCTGTTGAATGAAGCAGAACAGCAGCTGAACGAAAAACAAAAGAACGAGCTTGTTCCGGTTCTGTTTGAACTCACCTCGCAAAACATGCTGCGTATTCAGGAAGACATCTCCTGGTTTGTGGATAAATTCGATTATCGGAACAAGGATGCTGACTGGAAGAATTCCAAGGATGCCATACCCCGCAGCATCCAAAAGCTTGTCGGCGGTTATCCGGCAGACGGACCATATAAAGATGCAAAGTAAGATGCAAGAACCGCTATCTGTAAATCGATAGCGGTTCCCGTGATTATGTAGGTGTATCGGTATTGGAGTTACCGATTCGTTATGATTCCGTTTCCTCTTCCGGTACAAATTCCGGACGATAGAGATGATTTCTCAGCATTTTCAGATACTTTCCGAACTCCGCATTCATCTCGTCCAAATCCGGCTCTCCCATGAACATTTCTTTCATATATCCACTATGTGCCCACTGAATCATATTAATGACTCTTTTGATATCGACCTTATCCTGAAATTTGGTCATATCTGCCTGTTTGTAAATGCCGTTATATAACTGCTCCATTGCATCCTTTTTATCCGCAATCGCTTCTAATGCATCCGGATGCTTCTCAAAACGGATGCTCTCAAGAAACTGCTGCATATATGGATAGTTTTTCATGACACGTGTCTTAGACTGTTCAATTTGCTTCAGTAATTCAAAAAAATCTGTTTCATCCTTTTTGACTGTTTGGGTCAATTCCAAAGACATGAACCGAACGCTGTAATCATAAATAAAGGAATACGCTCCCTGCTTACTGATAAAATAATGAAACAGCAGTCCCTTCGAAATACCCGCTTGTCTGACAATCACATCTGTACTGGCTCTTTTGTATCCATTCTCACCAAACACCTGCAGTGAAGCGTTGATGATGGCATCCTGCTTTTCTTTCTTTACATCAAAGAATTTGTCATTCATAGATGAAGTTCCTTTCAATTTCCTATACTAATGACTCTATTGGTCAAGAACAATGTTAACATAAGTGTTATTATTATGTCAAGTCAATCCATTAAAAAAGTGAACTGCCAAACCGCACAGTTCACTTACTCTTTCGTCACTCCATGTTTTTCAAAAGCATGTCATTTCATATTTCCGCAATATCGCTCCTCAAACTGAACCCGTTTCATCGGACGGTCAAAATAGAAGCCCTGTACCAGACGCACATTCATATTCTCCAATACCTTGAACTGCTCATGCGTTTCGATACCCTCTACGCAGATTTTTACGCCAATTGCCGTAGCAAGCTCACCAACCATCTTAATAAAGGACTGTGAATACTGATCCTCCGCCAGATCCTGCACAAAGCTCTGATCCACCTTAATGACATCCAGTGGAATCTCCCGAATATGATTCAAGGAGGAATAGCCCGTTCCAAAGTCATCCAAAGCAATCCGCACACCCAGCTTCTTGATATTACTCAGTATTTCCTTCATACGTGCCATATCGTTAATTGCCAGACTCTCTGTAACCTCCAGCGTCAGGTTTCTCGGATTAATGCCCGTCTGCTTGATCGTTTCCTCTATTGTTTCAACAATATCATTCTGCAGAAGCTGTACCACCGACAGATTTACATTGACCTTAAAATACGGATGACCATTCTCATTCCACATCTTGCAAGCCTTGCAGGCCTCTCTGAGCACATAATTGCCAATCGGATTAATCAGCCCCAGATATTCTGCTAACGGTATAAAGTCGCCCGGATTCACAAAGCCCAGCTCGCTGGAGTTCCAACGAATCAACGCCTCAGCTCCCGTGCAGGGGGTACCCTCTTTGCGAATATCAATGATCGGCTGATAATACACCTCAAATTCCTTATAATTATCTGCCGTAGCGTCACGCATGTTCTTTTCCATATCCAGACGCTGATTCGACAAGGAATCTGCATTCTCCGCATAATAGGCCGTGCGGTTCTTTCCGCTCTTCTTCGCCTCATACATAGCGATATCTGCTTTTTTGATCAAATCCTGTACCGTTTCACCCTCGTCAGGGAACGTTACGATTCCCATACTGGTCGTACAATAATAATCTGCGCCCTTGAGGAACCACGGCTTATTAAATACGATTTTGATCTCTTCTATGATTTCTTCAAACCTGTCATAACTTGTTGCCGGTATAATAATAACAAATTCGTCTCCGCCCATTCTGTAACAGGTATTTTCAATCCCCTCTATTCGCTGCAGGCTATGAGAAATTGCTTTCAGCAGCACATCACCATATTGATGTCCCAGACCATCATTAATATGCTTGAAATCATCCAAATCCAAATACAGCAATGCGCCCTTACCCTCTGACTGCTTCGCCTCGTCAATAAAATGCACCAGATCCCGTTCACAGCACATACGATTATACAAACCGGTCAGGAAATCATTGTTAGCCTGCTGTTCGATTTTCTGTTGATACAGCTTTTTATCCGTGATATCGAAAATTGCACATAAGGACACCTTACGGCCATCAACCCAGTGTATATAGGTATAATGCAGATCATACCAGCGATCCTTGGTCGGATGATGCAGTTCCAAATAAGTGGCATTGGATCTGGCACGTTTTCCACCATCCAAAAGTGCATCAATTGTACCCTCTTTGATTTCCCTGTCGAACGTATTGCGGAAAATACGATTAGCAAACAGCACTTCCTTCGTCTCCATGTCTCTCACATAAATACCGCTTCCGACATTATCTAAAATTGCTTCCAGAGAAGCATAGGAACTTGCCAATGAATTTTTTTGAATACGTCTGGTCAGAATACTCTGTAAAATCTTCGTCACATCGCCAAGGAACTTCACCTCATCCAGTTCCCAGTTTTTTTCCTTCCTGCCCTCCGTAAACAACGTATACATCACAATATTTCCATTTATAAAAATCGGCATAGTGATCAAAGCATTGATGCCGTGTTCTTCCATACTTGTCCTGTGCTGCTCTGAAATCTTACTCTTAGCGGAAATAATCGTAGTCTTTTCAGACAATACAATAAAGTCCTCATAGTCCATTGACTTAATGCCGCTCAACAGAGAAATGACACCTTCATTTTCCCACATTCCGAGCACATCTGCTGATTGACCGTTTGGGTTCATCCTGATAACATAAGCATGACTAATGTTAATAAAGCCTCCGGCCAATGTTAAAATGTCATTTGAGATCTTTTCAAAGCTTGCATCGCTGTCCAGCATCTGCACAACCTCTGTCATGACCTCACTGCGCTGCAGTGCATAACTCATTTCCTGCTCAGAGGACTTGCTCCTGACGGACTCCGTTTTAGCCATCATCGCCTTGTATTTATCACTATAAGCCTTAACCGAAGCATAACGCAGCAGCTTCAGGCTTTCATTAAAGTCCCTCTCAGTAGTCGTGTGCCTAAAATTAAGTGCCGCCGACTCCTTTTCTTCCGGGGTTGTCCCATATTGATCTAATACAGCACAAATAAACCAGCTGATCACCGGTTCATTTTCTACCCGAATAGACATACTTGCAATTTTAATGTTTGAGAATTCTGTATCCTCGACAACCTGTTCCTCAATGGAACTTCCGGTCACACGACTGATGACATTCGTTATATGCTTTTCATTCAAAAGATGTAGAATCCTTGCTACCTCATCGGTCGGACCCGACATTTCGGTAATCCTTCTTCCGCTTGCGTCCGCACAAAACAGGAACACCTTAGCAACAGAGGAAAAAGAATCCTGTAATTTCTGAATATCAGCAACATTAATCAGCCCTGTCGGCATAATAGAATTACGACCCTGCTCATCCACCGCAGTCATAAAAACTCCCTCTGAAAGTAACATTCATTCATACTGAATTTCTTCCTGCTTATTTCCCCACTTTCTTAATATACACGAAAGTCACGTATTTTTCAATATATAATCTATATTTTTTACATATGTGACAACCTTTTCAACTATACTAAAATTACCTCTGACAGTTGATTTTGTCCGAGGTAATCATTTTTGTTTTCTAAAACTTCTTCTTATTAAAGGCAATCACGCCGACCAGATTTGCAATCACAGAATATACGATTCCAATTCCGATAATCAACGGAACGCTTCTGTTCGGATCTGCCGGATAAGGCAGCAAGCTAAAATTCTGAGAAATCAGGAATCTGCGCAGTTCACGAAACAGGCCCCACTCAAACGGCTCTGCTGCGAAGAACATAATGGCTCTCGGCACCACGACTGTAATGATCAAAAATGTCACAAACGCTTTTTTCTTATGTTTTGTAATAAACAAGCACATATTTGCGATAGAGATACCGGCCACCCACAACGGCAACGCCAGCCACATCTTATCCAAAAAGTCCTTTACAACCCACAACTGCATCGTTCCGTCACCAAGCTGGAACAGCGCTGTTGTTCCCATCAAAAACAGAAATGCAATGATCAAAAATGCAACCGCCAGAACAAGCGAACTGATGAATTTAGAAAAATAAATCTGCGTTCTGCTCATATTCTTCGTAATCTTATCCTTAATTCTCGGATTGGGATATACCTTCCCAAATACAATATCCGCTATGATAATGCAGCTGTAATACGGAAGAACAAAGCACCACGTTGCATATTCTATCAGATTGTATGCAAAAGTCCCATCATTGGTTCCATAGATCATCCTGAAGCCAACCACTGCTGTATTGGCAATCAGACATAATGCAATAATGCCAATGACATAGACCAGCGTATAGCGTCTGTGCATAACTACTTTTAGGTTGCGGGATATATATTGTAACATTTGATAAATTCCTTTCATGCAAAACTTATGGCTTACTCGTCTGTGCTGTAGTTCGGCGCTTCTTTGGTAATGTGGATATCATGAGGATGGCTTTCCTTGAGCGCAGCAGCGGAAATCTTTACAAATCTGCCGTTTGCTTTCAACTCCTCTATACTGCTGGTTCCACAATAGCCCATTCCGGAACGCAAACCGCCCATCAGCTGGAATATGGTATCCTCAACAGTGCCCTTGTAGGCAACACGCCCTTCAACGCCTTCCGGAACCAGTTTCTTGGCATCCGTCTGGAAATAGCGATCCTTACTTCCGTTTTCCATGGCTGAAATAGAACCCATACCACGATACACCTTATATTTTCTGCCCTGATATAATTCAAATGTTCCCGGACTTTCATCGCATCCTGCAAAAATCGAACCAAGCATACACACATTT
>CAZABT010000076.1:0-1807 GCA_964483395.1 uncultured Lachnospiraceae bacterium | reverse complement strand
CCTGCTGCAATTGCCTTGGTCATATCACCTGAATATTTAATACCGCCATCTGCTATGATCGGAATTCCATAATCCTTAGCGACCTCATATGCATTCATAATGGCAGAAATCTGCGGAACACCAATGCCCGCGACAATACGTGTTGTACAGATGGAACCGGGTCCGATACCTACCTTAACTGCATCTACACCGGCCTCAATCAATGCCTTGGTTCCTTCCCCTGTCGCCACATTTCCGCCTACCAGCTGAAGCGACGGATAAGCATCCTTGATCATCTTCACACAGCGCAGCACATTTTCGGAATGCCCGTGCGCAGAATCTAACACTACAATATCTACCTTTGCATTCACCAGTGCTTCTACACGCTCAAGTACATTTGCGGTAATTCCCACAGCGGCACCACACAGAAGTCTGCCCTGTTCGTCCTTTGCCGAATTCGGATACTTGATCTGCTTTTCTATATCCTTGATCGTAATCAGGCCTTTGAGATTGAAATCCTTATCTACAATCGGAAGCTTTTCCTTCCTGGCTTTTGCAAGAATCTTCTTGGCTTCTTCTAATGTAATGCCTTCCTGAGCTGTAATCAGCCCTTCTGAAGTCATAGATTCCTTAATTTTCTTAGTGAAATCCGTCTCGAACTTGAGATCTCGATTGGTTATGATACCGACCAGCTTCTTACCCTCCGTAATCGGAACTCCCGATATCCGAAACTTGGCCATCAGATTATCGGCATCTGCCAGTGTATGTTCAGGTGATAATGAAAATGGATCGGTGATGACACCGTTTTCGGAACGTTTTACTTTATCGACTTCTTCGGCCTGTGCCTCTGCGGTCATATTCTTATGGATGATACCGATGCCGCCCTGCCTTGCCATGGCAATCGCCATACGGTGTTCCGTAACAGTGTCCATTCCGGCGCTCATCATTGGAATGTTCAGCTTGATGCTTTTCGTAAGATATGTTGATATATCCACCTGATTACCTATCACCTGTGAATAGGACGGTATCAGCAGCACATCATCAAATGTAATTCCTTCGCCAACTATCTGACCCATTTTCAAATCCTCCTTTTATTTTGTAATCATTTCCCGCACTCTTTGTCCATAATGCTTATGATGTTCATATTACATGAGATTCTACCAAATATGACACGGCGTGTCAATTGCACAAAACGAAAACTTATCCCTTTTAAAGGATAAGTTTTTGTCAAAACTCACGAACTTTTCGCGGAAATACTGTTTTGATAGCCTTCAGCATCTCACCGTTCGGTTCCATTTTTATAAGTTCAATGCCTGCATCTCCATTGTACACAAGAATATGTTTTTTTACCTCCGGATCATTAGAAGAATAATCCTTTATCTTTGGGTTACGGTTCTTGTAAGAATCCAGCTCATGTGAATTTTCCGGCGCAATGAACTCCATCTTATTCAAATCCAAAGTGCTTACACGCTTTCTTTTCTGCTTATTCATCACCTTGTCTACGCTGATTTCCTTATCCAGATACAGATATTCAAATTCCAGATCCAGATTCGGCATCCAAAAATAGATCAACACCCCAAGTCCGATCACCGGTATAAACATCACTACGATTCCCATGAGTGCAAGAATGGCACAGGTTGCAGTTGCAGCATATATCACAGCCTTCAGCACCATATTGAGCGGATTGCTTTTCCTCTTAATCAAACATTCTACATATGAATCATTCATCGTATACCCTCCCTTATGAACACTAAACTGATTGTATCAAATTTCAAGCATTCTCACAACCTCTTTTCATCTCTCAGTCGACAATTTAACAAAGTTTTCA
>CAZABT010000075.1:0-14113 GCA_964483395.1 uncultured Lachnospiraceae bacterium | reverse complement strand
AGTAAGCATTTTTTGAATTGTTGATATTTTGATGAAGGAACGTGAATCGGGTGATGTGCAGTCTGCACATCACCCGATTCGCTAATATACTCAACAAATCTTCTACTACGTCCGTTCGTCAAGTTCCATATTCTTAAACTCAGTATGCATCCCGAATTCTTGGTACCTCGTCGGTATGCAGGTATTTGGACAGGCATTTGATGATCAGGTCGTGGTCTGCGACATGGTTCAGACCTGATACGATGACGGCTCCGATGACGCCGACTTCTTCCACTCTAATTGGAAAACCACCGCCTGAATTGGCGTATATGTGTTCATCCATAAATACATCCTGCATGGTGCGTTCCGTTTTTTCCAGCTTCGTATACAAGAACAGACTGCTGGATTCCGTATCCCGCACCGTATTGAACTTTCTTCTGAGCCAGTCCTCATTGATCGGGGTTTTACCGTCAAGCATATGCTGGAATACCGTCATACCATTGTTCAATCTGATGCTGACCGCCACCGACAGCTCTCTCTTCTTTGCCTCGGCAACTATGAGACTGCCAAGCTCCCATGCATCCGCATTGGTGAAATGTGTGAACTGAAGGATCTCCTCCTGCAGCTCCAGAATCTTCATAACCTCTTCCAATGTCTTTTCTTTTTCCTCTGACATGCTCATCACTCCTTTTTGTCAATTCATTATCTGATTCTGTCAGGAAAGCCTATTTTGTGCTGTACCTTACGTAAGGTTTTCGTTGCATAATAATCAGCCTTTTCAGCATTTTTCTTAATGAAGCCGTCAATATAACTCTTATCCTTGGTCAACTCTGCCACTCTGTCCTGTACAGGCTTTAAGACTGCCACGACGCTCTCTCCAACAGCCGCCTTAAAATCTCCATAGCCCTTGCCGTCAAATTCCTTTTCTACCTCTGCAGGAGTCTTTCCGGTACATGCAGAATAAATATCAATCAGATTCTTGACCCCCGGCTGTTCCTCACAATAGCGAACCTGTGCTTCGGAGTCTGTTACGGCACGCTTGAATTTTCTCAAAATCGTATCCGGATCATCCATCAGATAAATGCTCGCATTCGGATTCTCATCTGATTTGCTCATCTTTCTGGAGGGATCCTGAAGGCTCATGATCTTCGCCCCCACCTTACCCAGATATGCCTCCGGAATCGTAAATACGTCGCCATAGATTCCATTAAACCGCTGTGCAATGTCTCTGGCAATTTCCAAATGCTGCATCTGGTCAATACCAACCGGCACAACATCCGACTGGAATAGCAGAATATCCGCCGCCATCAGCACAGGATACGTAAACAAACCCGCATTGATGTTGTCTGCATGTTTGGCCGACTTGTCCTTAAACTGTGTCATCCTGCTCAACTCACCCATATAGGTATAGCAGTTTAATATCCATGCCAGTTCAGCATGTGCCGACACATGGGACTGGTAATATATGCAATTCTTTTCCGGATCAAGGCCTGCCGCTATATAGAGTGTCAGCAGTGCACGTGCTCTCTTTCTGAGTTCAGCCGGGTCCTGTCTGACCGTAATGGAATGCTCATCCACTACACAATAGAAGCACTCATATTCATCACTGAGTGTAACCCAGTTTTTCAATGCTCCGAGATAATTGCCCAGAGTCAGATTTCCGGTTGCCTGCATTCCGCTGAATAATACTTTTTGATCATCTATCATGTTCGTTCTCCTTCATTTCATTTCCATTTAGTTTAGCACAAATCGGCTGCAAGCGCAATCAACACAACCGTCGTTCTGTCAGCCACGATCAGCTTTTCCTGGTTCTGTAAGACCACTTCGCCGCCATCTTCATAGAAATCTTTTCCGCTGCGGCTTCCAGTGTCCGCTTTCAAATACCACTTCAAAGATTTTGGAAGCTTCGGCAATCCAAATTCGTGAATATCCCAATGCATATTAAATGCAAGAAAGAAAAAACAATCCTCCTGCTTTCGATCAATACGGGCGTACTTTCCACAATACATCACACCGATGTGCCGGATGTGATTATCAAATTTCGGATACCATGCAGAATCTCCATGATAGGACAAATCCGGATAACCGCACGCGATATAATCCATAATCCTCAGTTCATCCGGCTGATGCAGAATCGGATGTGCCAGACGCAGTGCAATCATATGTCTTGTAAAGTCAAACAGCTCCTGGCTGTATTTGTTCTTTTTCCACTCTACCCATGCAACCGCATTGTCCTGACAATAGGGATTGTTATTTCCACCTTGGGAATTGGCCAGTTCATCCCCTGCCAGCAGCATCGGTGTGCCTTGACTTAACAGTAAAAAGACAAGTGCATTTTTCATCTGTTTCTTGCGCAGCTCCAAAATCGCCTTCTTCTTAGTGCTACCCTCTGCTCCGCAGTTCCAACTGTAATTATAATTATTTCCGTCCCGATTGTCCTCACCATTTTGTTCGTTGTGCTTGAAATCATAGGACACCAGATCATTCAGCGTAAAGCCTTCATATTGCGTTACATAGTTAATGATACCTGTTTCCTTCGGAATTCTTCTCATGCGGTACGTAAATGCCTGCAGCATATCATCATCACTTTTCAAAAAGCGACGCATGTCATTTGCAAACTCATGATTGTAAATCGCCAAATTCTTAATCTTGCCGTGAAAGGCTCTCCGATAGATGCCCTCTGTATCGAAATCGTAATAGTATATTTTTGTATCTGCCAACAAAGGATCGGTTGCGATCAGATTGACCGGTAAATCCGTCCCCTGCAAATGTATTCCATCAATATGGTACTCTAACACCCAATAGCTGATGCAGTCCATGATCAGGTTCCTATTGACACATTCCGGAAAATAGAATTGCATAACAACTTCAATCCCTTCCCTGTGCAGTGCCTTGACCATATTTTTAAATTCGACGGCCGCATCATTTCCATATGCATAAGAAGCCTTCGGTGTAAAATAAAAGCCCTCTGTAAAGCCCCAATAATTCACTTCATAGATTCTCTCCGGCAACGAACCATCCGCTTCCGGAGGCAGCGTCTTCTCATACTTCGGATGACCACTCGGCAATAGATCCTCCTCATCTGCCAATTCGTAAAAATCATATGCCGGAAGTAGTTCCACCTGATTGATACCCAGATCTTTTAAATATGGAATCTTCTCTATGATACCCTGAAAGGTTCCCTTTGCCTTGACTCCGGACGAACTGTGTTTCGTAAATCCACGCACATGAAGTGAATAAAGAATGACCTGATCCAAAGGTAGCCTTGGTGCTTTGTCCTCCTGCCAGTCATATTTCTGACAGTCTGCTACAGAATGGATGTTTCCTGCATTTCTGGCACAGTCTTCACCCCAATGCTCTCTACCCGTCAGTCTGACGGAATAGGGATCAATCCATGGTTTGCCATCTGCCAGATAAGCATATTCAAATGTATTTTCCTGCAAGCCCTCAATATACACACTGTAGACTGTGCCTGTTACATATTCATCTCCAAGCGCTACGCTCATAAACGGTTCGCGTTCGCCACGGTGAAATAACAATAAGACACAGTTACAATCTCTGTACAGACTGACAGCAAAATTAAAGCCGTTTCCGTATCGAACAGCTCCAAGTGTCTCTGGATGGCCCGGATAACAACAGCATCCGTTCTTCTTTTGTATTGCAAACTTTTGATCTGATTTCATATGAATACCAACTTTCAATAAAGGGCGTACCTGATCATCAGTACACCCTCGCCCTTTTACTATGTTCAGACTACCAGCGGTAATATATTCCTGACCTCACTATGAATGCATAAATCCGCTCTCTTATCCGTAAAATGTTCATTTTTGGTGATCAGAACCAACTGATCTCCTGTATAATAATTTGTAAAGGTCTTGACCATCGGGTGATTCAGATTAATGCCAAGAACCATAATCATATCAGCCTGTGCACTTACGTTCGCTGCCTCTGTCATTCGGTCATTGCGCATCATCTCGCCCTGCAGCTTTACCATCGGTCTGATCGGCGACTTACAGACATCACACAGCGGTACTCCAACTGCCTGCTTCATATACTCTGCCGTATAATGCTTGCCGCACTTAGGACATCTGTTGTCATGTATGGAGCCATGCAGTTCGATCACGTTCTTGACGCCCGCCTGCACTGCCATACTTTGTATATTGTGGGTAATGCATGCTTTCAGCTTTCCCATCTGCTCTAACTTGATCAACGCATCATAGGCCTTGCTTGGCTGTGCATCCAGATGCAGACATTCCTTTTTATAATATTCATAAAACAATTCGGTTCTTGTATTCAGAAACACCGCAGAATAGATTTCTTCAGGAGAATATTTATATTCCTTTTCGACACGATAAGCCTCTTCATTGCTCCATCTGTTCGGCAGTCCGCACTCCATACCCATTCCGACGCCTAACATACAGACAATATTATCCGTCTTTTCAATCATACTCTTTAGTTTTGCAATCTTATCTGCATTATCCATATACATCCTCTGAACATCTTAATACTGCCGCTGTTCCTTTATCTATCAGTTTCTATTTTAAGTACAATTTCTTCCATTGTCAATGAAATTAGTAAAATATAAAAAAATATATCATTCTGTCGAAAACATTCTCACAATTCCCCTTGAAATATGGATACGTTTTGTGTAGAATAAAGTTACTACATATTTCATCCAGATGAAACATTACATAATTTCTGTTCAGGAAAGGAGTCCATATGGATAAGCAAGAAAATACGACCGGATATGAAAACGAGCAAGACGAGGAAATGACCGTTGAACTCGAACTGGACGATGGCAGCAAGGTCAATTGTGCAATTATCACAATCTTGACTGTAGCCGAAAAGGATTACATTGCGTTACTTCCGCTTGATGACGAAGGTGAAAGCACGGATGGCGAGGTTTGGTTCTACGAATATGATGAAGATGAAAACGATGTCAACGCAGAGCCGACACTCAATTACATTGAAGACGATGCCGTATATGAAGCCGTTGCAGATGCCTTTGATGAATTTTTGGATAATGAAGAATTTGAAGAAACAAAATAAATTTTTATAACAAGAGGTGCAATACAGTGTCTGCTGTATTGCACCTCTTTCTTTCTGTTATGATATTGATTTTAATCGTTGCATGATTTCGTTTGACTTTTTGTAGACTTCTTCCGGATCGACTCCAATCTGATAGATTCCGTTCTCATATAAAATCTTTCCGTGGATCATTGTCATTTTGATATTCTGTTTACTTCCGCTGTAAACAATGTTTTTTGCAATATTGTTCAACGGCTGCATGTTTGGCTGATGCAGATCGATCATGATCATATCTGCAAGTTTGCCCTCTGCCAGCACATCACAATCCTTCAGTCCCATTGCTCTCGCACCGCCCACGGTTGCCATCTCCAACACCTTATAGGCATCCACTGCAGCAGCGTTCTTCGTCTGCAGCTTGGCAAGGCCTGTCACTAAGAACATCTCCCGGAACATATCCAGACAGTTATTGCTCGACGGTCCATCCGTACCGATTGCAACATTCAGACCTGCATCCATGAATTTCTGAATGGGTGCAACGCCGCTCGCAAGTTTCGTATTGGAACCCGGATTGGTCACAACGGTCATATTTTTCTTACGGAATATCTCTATGTCCTCATCCGTAAAGTGTACACAATGATAACCGCCTCCGCCATAATCAAACATCCCCAGTGAATCCAAGAACGCAGTCGGGGTCATTCCATAACGTTCCACACATCCTGCCACTTCTTCTGCCGTCTCCGAATTATGTGTGAATATCGGGGAATGATACTTATGAGCAAGTGCCACAATCTGTTCCAGCAATTCCTTCGTACAAGTATATTCTGCATGGAAGCCAAGGACAAAGCTTGTCAGCGGATGACCGTCATTCAGCTTCAGGTACCGCTCCTCCAGCACTTCGATCGTCGGACCGAATTTATTGATGCCGCTTGTCTGTACCACTCTCATCCCTGTGTCCTGACATGCTCTTGCAATCGCTTCCGGCTCCAGATACATTTCAAATATGGATGTGATACCACTCGTCAGATATTCCATCACTGCCAGTCTGGTCAGTTCGTAGACATCGTCTGCCTGCATTCTGCCCTCAATCGGGAAAATCTGCTTTTCCAGCCATTCTAACAGAGGAAGGTCATCTGCCAGAGAACGCATTCCTGTCATAGCCGAATGAGTATGTGCGTCTTTAAAACCGGGCATCAATACATTACCCTCTGCGTCGATCTCTCTGTCCCATTGCACCTCAGACGCAGGCTTTCCCTCTCCTACATAAGTAATTCTTTCATTCTGCACCCATACTTCTCCTGTGAACAGATCACAGTTCTTCTGCATGGATAAAATTCTTGCATTGTAAAATCTAATGTTCATCTGTTTGTCTCCTCTATTGTTTTTATGCTTCCAGATTGCCTGGGCCAAAGCCTTGCGGCAGTAATTCTTCCAAGGTATATTTCTGATAATCTGTCTCTGACCTTGCCGTGATAATAACAAATTCCTTTGGATCACAGAACTCCATCATCACCTGCCTGCATACGCCGCAGGGAAAAGCAAAGCCATCAATTACGCCCTCATATCCACCGACAATTGCAATTGCCGCAAATGCACGCTCACCTTCACTGACTGCCTTGAAAAAAGCCGTTCTCTCCGCACAGTTTGTAGGCCCATAAGCTGCATTTTCAATATTGCAGCCTCTGTATATCTGCCCTGAACGACTCAGAAGAGCCGCGCCAACCTTAAAGTGGGAATAAGGCGTATAAGCATATTCCCTTGCCTGCAATGCTTCTCTGATCAATTCTGCTTCGCTCATTTCTGTCTCATCCTCTTTTCCGGCTGCTGCATTGATCCAACTCTTCTGTCCCGATCCAACAGCCTTGGCTTTTGTTTCTAGCGTGCGCCCTGATCATACGGCACACCCGATGCACGTGGTGCCTGAGAATGCTTGGATGTAAATATGAGCACGATCAGCGTTGCGACATATGGTATCATTTTATAAAAATAGCTTGGGATTCCAAGTGCATTCAGGAACGGTATTCCGGAATAGGCAGCGGAAACTGCTTTCAGACATCCGAAGAACAGGGATGCATACAGGATCTTTATAGGCTTCCACTGTCCGAAGATCAAAACTGCCAGTGCCAGAAAGCCATAGCCTGAAACCGTTGCATTAAAATTGGTAGAGGTCGGAACTACATATACCAGTCCGCCCAGTCCTGCCAAAGCACCCGAGATCATCACCCCGGCATACTGCATTTTATAGACATTGATTCCGGCAGCATCAGCCGCCTGCGGATGCTCGCCACAAGCTCTGAGACGCAGTCCAAACCTTGTCTTATAAAGTACGATGACTGAAACAATTAAAATAATGATTCCCAAATACGTGGTAATATATGTATTTCTAAACAGCAGCTTGCCGAGTATCGGAATCTTTCCAAGTACAGGAACGCTCATAATACGAAACGTATTTTTAAATTCGATCTGCTGTACGCCCTGTATGATTCTTGCAATAAAGATTGCAAATGCCGGAGCAAACATATTCAACGCTGTACCGCTGATGACCTGATCTGCCTTCATGTTAATTGCAGCGTAGGCATGCGGCAGTGAAAAAAGGATTCCCGTAAGCATTGCGATCAGGATTGCCAGAATCAGCTGAAGCTGCCCGCTCATGAAATCTCCCGTGATGTTCAGAAACAGAATGCTGACAAAGGCACCCATGGTCATCACACCCTCTAAGGCAATGTTCACGATACCGGAACGCTCCGAGAACATCCCCCCCAGTGCTACGATCAGCAGGGGAATCGTAAAGAACATTGTCTGTTGAAAAATAAAATAAATAACATCCACTCTACACGCCCCCCCTCTTCGATGCAGCTTTCTCTTCTTTCTTCTCTTCTCGCTCTAACTGATATACTCTGTATTTTACAATCAGCATTTTTACCATCAGAGCAAATGCACTGAAGTAAATGATCACGGCAACAATGATATCAATGATCTCCGTTGAAAACTCATATAGCTGAAGGTAAAAGCCGCCCGTCGTCAGATAGGCAATGAAAATACCTGCTAGCAAAACCGATAACGGATTGCTCAGTCCCAGCAAAGCAACTGAAATACCTGTATATCCCTCTGAACCTAAAACATCTACAATTTCTATATGTTTTCCACTCCCGGCTAAATACAGCAGTCCGCCTGCAAGTCCTGAAATAGCACCTGCAATCATCATGGACAGGATAATGCTTTTCTTTTCATTGATACCTGCATATTTACTTGCATCCTTATTGTAACCGACTGCTTTAAGTTCATATCCGAAAGTCGTTTTATTGAGTATTACATGAATCACCAATACGACAATGATTGCTATAAGGATTCCACCATTCAAACTGGAGCCGGCAAAGATCTTATCCATTCCCATCTTCGGTATCTGTGCCGTCACGGCTACATTATTAGACTCATTTCTAAGATTATTGAATAACGGTGTATAGGTCTTCGTTGTATAATTGACGGCATACAGTCCGATATAATTCATCATGATTGAAGAAATGACCTCATTGACATTGAACACAGCCTTGAGAACACCCGGCACAAAGCCCCATAAAGCACCCATCAGCACTGCCGCCAGCAATGCCACGATCCAATGTATACCACCCAGTGCCGTCCAAAGAATTCCTACATAAACTGCTCCAAAGGCACCAACAATGAATTGTCCCGGTGCGCCGATGTTAAAAAGTCCTGTCTTAAATGCAAAGCCAACAGACAAACCAGTCAGAATAATCGGTGTTGCATAATAGAAAACCTGCCCGATTCCTTTAATACCATGCGTCAATGCGCCAGTCAAAATGGTTGCAAAGCCAGGCAAAGCCTGATAAGGATTAGACAACAGCAAAATAATGAATCCAAAGACCAGACCAATCAGAATGGCGAACACCGAAGATGCCAGTCCCATACCATTAGAACCATTCTTCTTTTTCTTCTTATGCATCTTCTTCACCTTCTTTCTTAGACCCCGCCATATACAGTCCAAGTTCCTGTACTGTCACCTTCTTAGGATCAAGATTTGCTACGATATTGCCCTCATGAATGACTAAAATCCGGTCACTTAAATTCATAACTTCATCAAGTTCCAAAGATATGACCAGTATTGCCTTTCCCTCATCTCGCTGTTTGATCAGTTCTTTATGTATATACTCAATCGCACCTACATCAAGTCCTCTGGTCGGCTGAACGGCCAGCAGAATTTCCGGATTGCGGTTCAATTCCCGTGCAACAATCGCTTTCTGCTGATTTCCGCCTGACATGGCACGTGCTCTTGAAAAGGCGCCCTGTCCACTACGAATATCATATTTCTGAATCAAGGTATCTGCATATTCATAAATTTTATCATTTTTCATAAAACCCATGTGCTGAAAATCCCGATCAAAATATTGCTGCAGCACTAAATTGTAGGCCAGATTATAATCCAAGACCAAACCATGCTTATGGCGATCCTCCGGGATATGTGAAAGTCCATGTGTATTTTTATAGCGAATGGACTTCTTCGTCACATTTTCACCGTTGATCCTAATCGTACCCTCACTCATCGTACCAAGACCTGTGATTGCATGCACAAGTTCCGTCTGACCGTTGCCATCAATGCCTGCTATACAGACAATTTCTCCCTTTCTGACAGAAAAGTTTGCATCATTCACCACATTTTTAGTGTGTCCTTCATGCGTGGACTTGACCGTCAGATGCTCAACCTCCAAAACGACCTCCTTCGGATGAGCCTCTCCCTTTTCAACCGTCAGATTGACCTCACGGCCAACCATCATTTCGGACATCTGTTTCAAATCTACATCTGCCACCTCAACGGTTCCGATATATTTGCCACGACGCAGTACGGTGCATCTGTCTGCGACCTGTTTAATTTCATTTAATTTGTGGGTTATAAACAGAATTGATTTTCCTTCTGCCGCAAGGCCCTTCATGATATGCATAAGTTCCTCTATTTCCTGCGGTGTCAATACGGCTGTCGGTTCATCAAAGATCAGTATCTCATTATCCCGATACAGCATTTTCAGAATTTCTACGCGCTGCTGCATTCCGACTGTAATGTCTTCAATCAGCGCATCCGGATCTACGAACAGATTATATTTTTCACTGAGCATGACGACCTTTTTGCGGGCCTCATCCATCTTCAGGATACCGTGCTCTACTGTTTCCATTCCCAGCACGATATTCTGCAATACCGTAAAATTATGTACCAGTTTAAAGTGCTGGTGCACCATACCGATTCCATACCTGTTTGCATCAAGAGGGCCTTCGATCTTGACTTCCTCACCCTTGATTTTAATGACACCCTTCTCCGGCTTGTACAATCCAAAAAGTACACTCATCAAGGTCGATTTTCCTGCTCCGTTCTCACCAAGGAAGGCATGGATTTCACCCGGCTTGATCTGCAGCGTAATATCATCATTGGCTATAATCCCCGGGAATTCCTTCATAATATGAAGCATTTCAACAATATATTCCATAGTGTTCCCCCATTTTCAGAATAGAAACTCTTTATAAGAATAGAAAGGGGTGCAAAAATCGCACCCCTCGCTATATAACTGATACATTAATACTATTCTACGTAAGTAACAGTTGTCTTTGTCAATGTCAGGTCTGCTGTTGAACCATCGTCTGTTGCATTGAACAGAGAGATAGAACCATCAACCAGCTTTGCAAAGATTGCATCATAATCAGCCTGTGAGAAGGACGCAAACTTAGAAGAAGACATAGGAAGACCTACACCGTTGTTAGCTGCTGTAAATACAGATGTTGTACCACCTGGGAACTTGTTGTCATAGAAAGCCTTTACTCCATCATATACAGAGTTAGACAGTTCCTTCATTGCGGATGTGATAACTGTAGCGGACTCGCTGCTTTGGTCTACGTCAACACCGATTACCTTGGTGCCTGCATCTTCTGCTGCTGCCATAACGGAGTTACCTACTGCACCGCCGCATCCAAATACAACCTCTGTTCCATTCTGATACCATGAAGCTGCCATTGCCTGAGCTTCCGGAGTTGCTGCAAATGCACCTGTATAGTTGTACATTACCTCTACATCAACGCCAAGCTCCTGTGCTGCATAATCAGCACCCTGTACAAAGCCATATCCATAACGGATAACAGCAGGTACAGCCATACCACCCATGAAGCCAAGCTTTGTACTGCCATCCTTAACTGCTGCATAGCCTGCAAGGAAGCCTGCCTGATCCTCCTGGAACAAAATCGGCATTACATTTTCATTCGTCTTATATGTGGAATAGTCTGCATTGTGAGGCTCGCCATCCAATAAGATGAATTTAACATCAGGATATGTATCCTGTACTACAAAAATAGGCTCTTCAAACAGGAATCCGGGACAAACAACAAGCTTTGCGCCACCTTCCACAGCAAGACCGATCGTCTCGATATAGGAATCAGTTGTACCTTCCTGCGGCTGATAATACTTGTAAGAAATACCATTTTCCTCTGCGTACTTCTTCATGCCTTCCCATGCACCCTGGTTAAATGACTTGTCATCGATCGTTCCAAGGTCAGTTACCAGAGCCAGTTCTGCCTTACCGTCTGATGTTGCGGATGTGTTCTTGTTTCCACAGCCTGCAAGCAGGGAAGCAACCATCGTTACACAGAGTAAGGCACTCAACAATTTCTTTTTCATCTCTTTTCCTCCTAAAAATTATTGTGATAACCAAATTACTTTTTTATCATAACACAATATATGGTGTTTTTCAATCTCTTTGTCAAAATCTTGTAATTGATTCTGTGACCAGTTTTTTGAATAACGGAGCCGCCTGATTTGCCGCTTCCTGTACCTCTTCATGCGTCAGCGGAGTCGGTGAAAGACCGGCAGCCAAATTGCAGACACAGGAGATTCCGCAGATCTTCATGCCCATATGATTTGCAGCAATGGCTTCTACAACTGTGCTCATACCAACCGCATCAACACCCAGCCCGCCTAACAGTTTAATCTCTGCCGGCGCTTCAAAGGACGGCCCTGTGAGCTGTGCATATACACCCTCCTGCAGCTTAATGTTCAATTCCTTTGCCGCATTGCGAATGACATCCTGCAAGTCTTTATCATATACCGAGCTCATATCCGGAAATCTGGTTCCCAGTTCATCAATGTTCGGTCCAATCAACGGATTCGGCGCAAATATAGATACATGATCCGTAATCAGCATAAAATCTCCGGCACCAAAGCTTGTGTTGATTCCGCCGGATGCATTGGTCAAAAACAAGGTCTTTGCTCCCATCATCTTCATCAATCTGGTCGGCAGTACGACATCCGAAATCGGATAGCCCTCATAATAATGTACACGTCCCTTCATGCATACAACAGGAACCTTCTGTACATAGCCGAATATAAACTGACCTGCATGTCCCGGAACGGTCGAAACCGGAAAGCCTTCTATCTCACTATAGTCCAGAACTGCTTCTACCTGAATATCATTGGCGTAGTCTCCCAGTCCGGAGCCTAATACCAGCGCAACCTCCGGCTGAAAATCAACCTTTTTCTTAAAACTATCATAGCATCTCAATACCTTCTCGTATACTTCACTCATTTTCTTTTCCTCCCAACTTATGATAAGCAGAACTTTGTTCTGCTTATCTAGTATATCATTATTCTATATGATAATGCAAACAATCCCTCCATTGGAATCATTCACGATCTTCTGCATGGTTTCCTGCAGCTTCATCTGGCTCTCATCCCCAATCATGGAAATCTTATTGGTGATGCCGTCATTGACCAGTTGTTCAATACTCTTTCCGAAAATATTTGTTTCCCAGATTCCCTCTTCAGAATTTTTCGTCTGGGATATAAATTTCATAAGATCCTCTGCCTGCTCCTCTGTTCCGACAATCGGCGTAATCTCTGTCTCTATATTGGCTCTGATCAGGTGAATGGAAGGACTCTCCGCCTTAATCTTGACACCATATTTATTTCCATGTCTGATGATTTCAGGTTCGGACAGTTCGATTTCCGACCGTTCCGGTGTTACCACACCATAGCCCTTATAGCGGACTGACTGAACGGCATTCTGTACCTTTGCATATTCCTTTTTCATACCGGAGATTTCCTGCAAAAAATTCATCAGCTGATATTCACTGCGGATATCCTCTCCCAACAGTTCGGACAGCATTTCATAATAATAAGTCTCATCCACATCCAAATTCACGCAGGCACAGCCTGTTGCCGTATTGATCCTGTCTATCTTACAATTTCTGATATACTCGCTTGGAAGCTCCAGCCGCTGCTTTGTGACATCCCGAACAACATTCAGATTCTGCATCAACTCCTTGATGCATGCTACCAGCTCCGTCTTGACAATATGCTCATCCGGCAATAATTCCATCCACTTTGGCATATAAAATTCCACCGCCGACAACGGAAATTCATATAGCAGCTTATCCATCAGTCTGTTGATATCTTCCTTCTTCAATTGTTCACAGTTCACCGGTATTGCGGTAACCTGATGCTTCTCCGCAATTTCCTCAGCAACACGGTGTGCCTCATCACCATAAGGACGTTCCGTATTGACCAGCACAATAAAGGGTTTGTTTTGACGTTTCAGTTCCTGAATGGTCTGCGTTTCCGCAGGTATGTAATGACTTCTGTCTATTTCAGAAAAGGAACCGTCCGTCGTAATCACGATGCCAATTGTAGAATGATCATTGATGACCTTTCTGGTTCCGATTTCCGCCGCCTGCGTAAACGGAATTTCATGGTCATACCATGGTGTCTTTACCATGCGCTCCTTTGCATCCTCAATGTGTCCCGTTGCTCCCTCAACCATATAGCCGACGCAGTCAATCAGACGAACCTTGGCCTTTGTCCTGCCGTCCTCATCCAGATCGATATTGACTGCCTCCTGTGGTATGAACTTCGGTTCGGTCGTTGTAATGGTTCTCCCTCCGGCGCTTTGCGGCAGTTCATCCTTTGCTCTGCCCAACTCGTACTCATTCTTGACATTCGGAAGTACCATCAAATCCATAAACCGCTTAATAAAGGTTGATTTTCCCGTCCTGACCGGTCCTACAACTCCTATGTATATTTCGCCTCCGGTTCTGGCCTGTATATCTTTGTATAAATTGAATT
>CAZABT010000074.1:0-14257 GCA_964483395.1 uncultured Lachnospiraceae bacterium | reverse complement strand
GTTCAGGAGCGGTCTCGGGATTGAATACAAACTTAAAGAAATTGTCGTAGGTAATTTTGATGCCTCTGTTGCCGGTACAGTAATTCAGAAATTCTTCCTGAAGTGCAGGTGTCAGCTTCTGATATTGACCGAAATAGACAGGATCGGCTTCCAGTTGTTGCAGGATATCCCTTTTACTCAGTGTTTCTCCAATGAGGGAAGACAAGGAAGCGTTTTTTGATTGATTCATAAAGACTCGCTTTCTGCGCATTCTGACCGCAATCGTTTTCTATGCAGACATGCGCGGGGTGTAAGATACTTAGAATACATTCGATATGCCAAATACATTCGATATGCCAAATACATCATATACGAAATACATAGAACAAAAATACAAAAAGTAACAAGCAGAGTATAGAAAGCAAAAAACATCAGGGAAATAAGGATGGCATGGTGAAAGATTCTAAGTTCTTTGTTAGTAGTAATAGTCTGCGTGGAAATATGACGAAATGTCAAGAATTTGCAGAACGTGAATAGAGTATAGCATGAACACATATGTAAAATCAAGTAGTTTTTACAAAGCCATTAGCGATATAGCGAATTGGAGATTTGCCATAAGAAACATTTGCACAGTATGAAAAGCTATATTATACTAATAAAAGCAAAGTAATTGAATGGATCAAGGGAGGTTATTGCAATGGATGAAGAAATCATGAAGGAGCCCATGAAGGAGCCGGAGAGGATCGAAAAGATGGAGGACTATGCCTCAGAACTGGAAGCTTCCTTTAAGAAGATCAATGAAGGTGACATCCTGACGGGAACAGTCATCGGTGTGAGTGAGACAGAGGTGACACTGGATCTAAAATATTATGCGGAGGGCATTATCCGGCTGGAGGATATGAGCAATGATCCTGCATTTTCCATGAAAGAAGATGTACATGTCGGAGATGAATTGTCGGCAACCGTCCTTCGTAAGGATGACGGACACGGAAATATACTGTTGTCCTGTAAGGAAGCCAATGATGTGCTTGCCTGGGACAAGCTGAAGCAGATGATGGAGTCAGGCGAAGTTCTCACCGTAAAAGTGGCAGAAGCTGTAAAGAGCGGTGTGGTAGCATATGTAGAGGGTATCCGTGGATTTATTCCGGCATCCAAGCTGGCACTGGCATATGTAGAAGATACAGAAGAATGGCTGCATCAGGAAATCAAAGTTCAAGTCATCAATGTAAATGAAGAAGAGGATAAGCTGGTCTTGTCAGCAAAGGAACTGCTGCGTGAACAGGCACTGAAAGAACGCGCTGCAAAGGTCTCTAATGTAGAGGTGGGTCTTGTGACGGAAGGAACGGTGGAGAGCCTGCAGCCCTATGGAGCATTTGTAGATCTCGGAGGCGGTTTGTCCGGACTGGTGCACATTTCACAGATTTGTGAGAAGCGAATCAATCATCCCGGTGCAGTGTTGAAGGAGGGAGAGAAGGTCAAGGTTAAGATCATAGCCGTGAAGGATGGCAAGATCAGTCTGAGCATGAAGGCATTAAATGATGTGACGGCAACCGAGATTGAGGAGGAGACCTTTGTACTGCCGGAGACCGAATCGGTAACAACCTCATTGGGAAGCCTGTTTTCAAATATAAAGCTGTAATAAAAATAAAGTATTTGATTTCTTGTCCTTTAACGGCTGTTGGGAATCAAAGCAATCCTGAAAGATCTGTCTTTCATGGGTTGCTTTTTTTCATAATTATATTATACGGCAGATAGTATTATACAATATGACATATGTCATTTGAAATACAAAAAACCAATGACAAATGGCAATAGAATCAAAAGAAAGCATTTTGTAAAATGTTAAAGTGTGATACAAATATATGTGCCATCGCACGGCAAGGTGCAGGCGGCATAAGGCAATGGAGAGGATTTTGAGGAGGGCAACATGAGGAGAATTTTAAATGGAAACAAGTATTTGGTACGCATCGGAGGAGCATTGGTACTGGTGGCATTGGTGGTATTGGTTTATGCCGGATTCATCAATAAGCCTCAATCCTTTATAACAGAGACAGTGACCGTAGGGAGCATTTCCGAGGTCGTAAACGTGACCGGCAAGGTTCGCGGAGAAACAGAAAAGGTATATTATGCCGAGGTTTCCGCTCCGATTGCAAAGCTGGAATTGGAAGTCGGGGACGAAATCAAACAATCAGAACAGGTTGTAATCTATGAAACCGCAGATCTGGAGCGCATGAAGGAGGAAGCAGAACTTCGGGCGGCGGCCAGTGAAAGTGGTGTGAAAGCAAAGGTAGAACAGAGCAATCAGAATGCCTCCCGTTATGCCAGGGCAACGGCAGACGAACAGGCATATCAGTATTTGTATGCACTCAGCAGAAATGATGCTGACAAGCTGGCACAGGGACAATATCAGAAGGCTTGGGACATTGGCTGTGAAGCAGACAGCATCAGTAAAAAGATTGCTGATAAGAATAAGCTGATTGCCGAAAAAACAAGTAAATTGAATTCATTGTCGGATAAGACTACAGAGGAAGCAAAAAATCTGATCAATGAAATAGCAGGTCTGAATGGTGATGTGGCAGGCATGCAGGGCTCACTTGCCTGCCTTCCACCTACAGAAATGAATCCGGCAGATAATGCCCATGCAACCTATGACGGCAATCTGATGGAGGACATTACGAGAAATTGGACACAGGCGACGACAGAAGCCAATACCTATGAGTCACAGATTATGAATCAGTATGCAAAGGAAGAACTGGAATCAAGCCATCAATTGAATGAGTTGAGTGTGCAGACCACACAGGATAATCTGGAAAAGGCATATCGCGGGGTGACAGCCGAATTCAGCGGTGTTATCAAGGAAGTATCGGCAAAGGCCGGTGCGGTCGTCGCTAAGGGAACTCCCTTGTTTACAGTAGAATCCACAGATGCACTTCAGGTCAATGTAGAGGTTTCCAAGTATGACATCGGAAAAATCGCAGAAGGGCAGAAGGCTGCCATTTTAATTGCAGGCAGGTCTTATGACGGAACAGTTTCAGAAATCAAAAAAATTGCAATCGAGGATTCCTCTGACAAAGCAAAGATTACTGTCTGTGTGCATATTGATCAGCCGGACACAGCAATTATACTTGGAATTGAAGCTGATGTAGATATTTATACAGACGAAAAAGAAAATGCATTATTGATCCCGCACGAAGCACTGTATTCAGATGAAGCAGGAGATTACTGCTATGCCATCAGGGGCGGTAAGGTAGTCAGAAAGGACATTGTAACAGGTCTGACCTCTGCCACTGCAGTAGAGGTGTTGGAAGGACTTGCAAGTGGAGAGCATATCATTACAGATGCCATAACTGATGAACAGATCGGGCAGAAGGCGGTGGAGCAATGACCTCACTGATGGAATTTAAGAATGTATCTAAGGAGTATAAAACCGGTGAGCGTACGTTCTATGCCTTAAAGGATGCCAGCTTTACCATCGAAGCAGGTGAAATGGTGGTTATTCTGGGGCCTTCGGGAGCCGGGAAGAGTACCTTGCTCAATCTGTTGGGCGGAATGGACTCAGCATCAGGCGGAGACATTCTGTTTGAGGGAGAGAATCTGACGACCTATTCCGACAATCAGCTGACACAGTACAGGGCACAGAATGTCGGCGTGGTCTTTCAGTTTTACAATCTGATTCCGACGCTGACGGCTTACGAAAATGTTGCACTCATGAGAGATCTGGAGGGCGGCAGTCGTTTTGCAAGAAAAAAGAGTGAGGATACAGATGAGGAACGGATGAATCCGACAGAGGCACTTGCAGCAGTCGGACTTGCTGATCATATGCACCAGTTTCCGTCTCAGCTATCCGGCGGAGAGCAGCAGAGAACCTCTATTGCACGTGCCATTGCCAAGAATCCTAAGCTGCTTCTGTGTGATGAGCCGACTGGAGCGTTAGATACTGAAACCGGGCGAGAGGTACTGTGCCTGTTACAGAAAATGAGCCGTGAAAAAAAGCGTACTGTCATCATGGTTACACATAACAGCTTTTTTGCGGATATTGCGGATAAGGTCATTCGTGTTAAGAATGGCGGAATCAAGGAAATTACGATTAATGAACATCCAAAGGATGCAGATGAGGTGAGCTGGTAATGCTGAAAAGAAAGGTACTGAGAGACCTTAGACAGAATCTGACTCAATTCATGGCTATTTTTTTGATGTCCTTGCTTGGCATGTGGATCTATGGCGGTATGGATGCTGAAAGTACTGGAGCGCTGCGGGTTGCTGATAAATTTTACAGGGAGTATAACCTTGCCGACCTTTGGGTCATGGGCGGGGGATTTTCCGCGGATGAGACTAATACTGTAGAGCAATTGCCGGGAGTTATCTCAGCAGAACGCAGACTGATGATAAACGGAGAACTTGTCCTGAATGAATCACGTGATGTTACGGATGCTGCAGAGAAAGCAAGCGAGGCAGTCAAAAATCCACCGATGCAGATTGGTTTTTTGACGGACTATAAGACCAATTGTTTTGAGGTTATGGAGGGAGAGGATTTCACTCCGGATGCAGAGGGTGTTTGGATTGACCGTTTTGTAGCGAAGAAACAGCATATAAAGATTGGCGATACAATCAGACTAAAGACTGATCAATCAACATTGACTGTCATGGTCAAAGGGATTGTTCGTACACCGGAGATGGTTTACTATGCTGACGGAACAGATATTACGGCAGAGTATGGAGATTACGGTTACGCGTTTCTTTCTGCCGCCTCTTATCCGTCAGCGGACACCATGATTTATAATCAGATCATCATTGATACAGCAGAAGAAGATGTTGCGAAACAGACCTCCATGAAGGAAGCTATTACACAGGCACTTGATCGTGATAATATTGTGGTTTCGGATCGTTCTCAGACATTGGGATATAATACATTCCAGTCAGAAATGGCACAGCACAGATCTCTGGGAGCACTTTTTTCGGTTGTATTCCTTTTGATCGCAGTCATGGGAATTGTTACGACAATGACGCGCCTTACTTCGAACCAGAGGATTCAGATCGGAACCCTGAAGGCACTTGGATTTTCCAAGCGAGTGATTACAAGGCATTATGTATCTTATGGATTTCTACTGTCATTGGCAGGTTCGCTGGCAGGTATGTATATCGGAGCGGCGACTCTGCCCCGTATCATTTATCCGGCCTTTGAGGGCGGCTACGAGCTTCCGGCTTTAACGGGACATTTGTCGATGGGCCCTTATGTTGCGGTGATTCTCTCTGTTGCTGCATCGACGCTGGTTAGTTATCTGTCCTGCAGAAAGGAACTGGCAGATATGCCGGCTGTCACACTGAAGCCGGCGGCACCAAAGAAAATTAAACACTCAGCTTTTGAGAAAAGCAAGGCATGGCTGTCTCTGAGTTTCGCATCACAGTGGAATATACGTGATATTCTGCGCAATAAAGCCAGAACGCTGATGGGTATATTTGGTGTCAGCGGATGTACGATGCTGATGATCTGTGCATTTGGCTGCAGAGATTCGACCTATGCTCTGATGGACTGGATGTATGGCAGATTGATGACATCGGAATATAAGATTACATTATCGGATCGGGCAGATTACGGGACTGCAGTCGATTATGCAAATCAGTATAAGGGACAGATGCTTCAGGAATCATCAGTTGAGATATTTGCAGATGATGTGCGGAAAACGGGTGTTCTGACTGTGATCGATACGGGAAATTATATGCATTACCAGACGGTTGGACTTGATAAGACGACTCTGTCGCAAACAGGTGTGGCATTATCCTATAAGATGTCTCAGAATCTCGGTGTTAAGCAGGGGGATTTCATTCGATGGCACATTGTGGGAGACGATGAATGGGAGACAACAAGAATTGTACAGATTTACAGAGATCCGATGACCCCCGGAATTACTATCACGCGGAAGGCTTTTGAGGCACTGGATCATGATTTTGCACCATCTGCTATTCTGACGAATATTCCGATGACCAAAGACTTGACTGAGGATGAGAATATAACGGCAGTATTAAATGTAGCACAGATGAAGGAAGATTTCTCTAAGAACATGGAAGGTATGAATATGATGATTACCATGATGGTGTCTTCTGCAGTCATTCTGGGAATTGTTGTCCTCTATAACCTTGGTGTTTTGTCCTTTGTGGAGAAGACAAGAGAGATTGCGACGCTCAAGGTGTTGGGCTTTCAGACAAGAAGGGTACGTGCTATTTTGCAGACACAAAATATCTGGATTACCTTAATGGGTATACTTGCCGGTCTGCCGCTTGGATATGGTCTGCTGATTATCATGTGTCAGACAATGTCGGATGATATGGATCTGGTTCCGGTTGTCGGATTGCAGTCTTATCTGATTTCCATCGGCGGTACATTCTTAGTATCGGTCGGGGTAAACTTCCTGTTGTCAGGAAAGGTTAAGACCATTGATATGGTAGATGCGCTGAAGGGTGTTGAGTAGGCAGTTAGGGAGATTGGCTGTCAAAGTAATTCATAATTGGCATTCTGACCGTAATATGCTAAATTATTAATAGCAAAGCAAAATACACAGCGTTATGAAGTCAATACGCGGAAATGGGGCCTGAATGAAAACAAAATATGAAAAGCACGGAGCACTTTCTGTCAACAGAAAGGGGAAGCTTGTAGATTATAATGGAGAGATCGTACAATTGCGTGGACTTTCTACACATGGTCTTTCCTGGTATCCGGAATACGTAAACCGCAGCTTTTTTGAATTTATGAAAGAGCAATGGAAGGTGGATATTGTACGTCTTGCCATGTATACTGATGAACTGGATGGATACTGTGTCGGGGATGAGGCAAACCGTGAAAAATTAAAGGAAGTAATTGACCGTGGTGTGAAAGCAGCCACAGAGCTTGGGCTGTATGTCATCATCGACTGGCATATCCTGCATGATTCCAATCCTCTTACCTACATGGATCAAAGCATTCCTTTTTTTCGGGAAATGGCCGAAAAGTATCGCGCCTACGGCAATGTATTCTATGAGATCTGTAATGAACCGAATGTAGACTGTTCCTGGCAGGATATCAAAAAATATGCCAACGAGGTTATTCCCGTCATTCGCGCAGTTGATGAAAATGCTGTTATTCTGGTGGGTACTCCAATCTGGTCACAGAATGTGGATGAGGCAGCAGCAGACCCGTTGACGGGCTACTCTAATTTGATGTATGTTTTGCATTTTTATGCAGATTCACACCGCGAAGAACTTCGTGAAAAATTTGAAACTGCCGCAAAATCCGGACTGCCTCTGTTTGTCAGTGAATTTGGAATCTGTGATGCTTCAGGGACGGGTGATGGAAATCAAGAACAGGCGGCTTTCTGGATCGATTTAATGGATCGCTATCAAGTGAGCTACTTGATGTGGAATCTTTCAAACAGAGATGAGTCCAGTGCTGCTTTTGTTCCGCAGTGTACTAAGCTGACGGATTTTCAGACGGAGGATATGAACGAATCCATGCAGTGGTATGTCAAGCTGCTGCAAGAAAAGAATTAACATCGATTCTCCCATTCATATTTTATTCCAATTGTGGAATACTATGAAAAAAGGAGGACGAACTCTATTATGGATTATTTCAATGCGTTCTGGGTCGGTGGACTGGTATGTGCCCTTGTGCAGATTTTGATGGAGAAGACAAAACTGATGCCGGGAAGGATTATGGTCATACTTGTGTGTACAGGCGCGCTGCTGAATCTTCTGAACTGGTTTCAGCCATTACAGGAATTCGCAGGGGCGGGTGTTTCTGTACCACTGCTTGGATTCGGCAACACGCTGATGAAGGGTGTCAAGGAGGCAGTTGATGAGCAGGGCTTTATCGGACTTTTCTCCGGGGGCTTCAAGGCTGGAGCCATTGGCTGTTCGGCCGCTTTGGTATTCGGATATCTGGCAGCCCTTATATTCAAACCCAAAATGAAAAAATAAGATCAGAATTGAAGCGATTTTCCTCTTTTCTTCGTTTTAGTATATGTAATAAAAATATACAAAGGAAGAAAAGAGGACTTTTTATGAAGAAATTTTTGAAATGGATTGGCAAGGGCATCTTGATCTTATTGGGTATCCTTTGCTTCGTGATCATTGGTATGACTGTTTACAATACCATAGTAACCATGCAGGAAAACAAATCAATTGCTTCTGTTGGGCAGGAGGTTGCCGTAAAAGGGAAGAATATGCGAATCGATGTGCAGGGCTCCGGAGAACATACAATTGTTCTGTTAAGCGGACTCGGCACCTACAGTCCGATTGAAGATTTTATGCCGCTTGCTTCCGGGCTGGCTGCAGATAACAGGGTGGTAACCATTGAATATTTCGGGTATGGACTAAGTGACGATACAAAAGAAGCAAGGACGAATGACAATATGACAGAAGAAATCAGAGAGGCTCTGAGACAGGCAGGCATTGAGCCACCCTATATCCTGGCGGCGCACTCTCTTTCCGGCATATATGCCTTGAATTATATTCAGAAATATCCAAATGAAGTAGAAGCATTGATTGGCATTGATCCCTCCGTTCCAGGTCAGGCAGATTACGAGAAGATAAAGCTATTCCCGGAATGGATGCATTATCTGTCCCGTGCATTTGACATTACCGGGCTTTCCAGAATGGAAATGAGGCAGGACAGTATGCTTCAGGCAATGTCTGAAACCGGTACCTACTCCGATGATGCAATTAATCGGATCAAAGCAGTTAAGGCAAAATGTGCAACCTCTATGGCACTTCTTCATGAAAATAACACGATTATGGAAAATTTAAATGCATTAAAAGAAATGAAGTATCCTGATACGCTTCCCGTACTGACTTTTCTTGCAGATAATACGATTCAGGTTTCTGATGAAATGTTTGCCCAAAAGGGAAATGATGTTACATGGGAAGGACTGCATCAAGCTTTGATTACAAATGATGCAATTCAGAAAATAGAGGTATTAGCCGGTACACATTATCTGCACTGGACCCAGTCTGAACAGATGACGACAGCTATCAATGATTTTATGAATCTTCAAATGCGATCGCATTCTGAATAAAGAACTTGCGAATCATGGCATCCCAGGCATGCTCAAGCTCTTTATCAAGTGTAAATAGATTCAAAGAGGTGGCACTGACGCAGGAAAGCGCGGTGCCATCATATTTGATATTTAAAATCAGTCCATTGATATTCTCTGGTCTGAAGGCATCGGACAATTCTGACTGTACCAGAAATTTTTCGACATTTTCAGGAGAAAGACAGAACACAAATCTGAAGTTCAGTGGTGTTCGTTTTCCCTTGATCAGATTGAAACAGATTGGTTTCATGGACTTCCAGACAGACATGGCATGCTGATTCTGCGTGGGATTTTCTTCGTCCGCAGCGTCAGAAGTAAAAAACTCCGGATGAATATGTCCGTCAATCGTAAAGGTATTGTAGGTCGTAATGACGGCCTCAGATAATAAAAATGTGTCAAAAGCAGTTCCGGCGTCTGTCAGCAGTTTTCCCATGAATCCTTTTACGTCAGTTATTTTAAGTGCGATCAAGTTTTAGTCCTCCCAATTATGATACATGGAAAGTATATCATAATTCAATTCAGATAGCAGTATAAAATAATGAAACATTTTGCCTGTAATTTCTGTTTCGGAATACCATTTATCCCATTTCAGACAACAGTATTGAATCAGACCAGCATAATCTGGCCGCTTGCATGGGGAGTTGTGGCACTGTATGTCAACGGAGGACACCTTTAATGAAAACAGTCATACTCGAAGCAGTCAAGCATAGAAAGTATTTTTTATACTTTACAAATCGAACATTAGTTCATATAATGTTATATATCAGGAAATGGAGCAGGCAGATATGATGTTTGGGAAAAATGCAAAAACACCGCTGGAAAAGGAGCGTCTGAGACTTAGCAGACAGGAAATGGCATTCCGGGAGCACTGGGTGAAAAAGCGCAGACCGGGGTGGACGGGAATGATTGCGGATAAAATACCGGAAAAACTTCAGAATACGCTGGATAAGGCTTTTACAAAGGCATTTTCGGTACTGTTTGAGAAGGGTATAGGAGTGATTGAAAGGACATATCATAAGGAAGAACTGCAAAAAACATATCAGATTAATCGATTTGCGGCAGATCTCCGCAAGGACAGCAAGTCCTTCCGAAAATTTTCTGGAGGAGCGGTCAGGGCGGAAGCAGCAAATACACTGATGTCCGGAGTGTCAGGCATAGGGTTGGGCGTACTTGGAATCGGCCTGCCGGATATTCTTGTATTTACAGGGCTGCTGTTAAAGGGAATCTATGAAATTGCCTTACAGTATGGTTTTGATTATGCAGAGGAAACAGAGAAAAGCTTTATTCTGCTGTTAATTCAGAGTGCAGTATCAGATGAATCGCAGTTTACGGAACTGGATGCACAGCTTAATGATGCCATTTGGCAGCAGGAAACCAATGAGGAACTGGAACTTGAAGAAAGGCTGGGACAGACGGCAGCCGCATTAAGTCATGAACTGCTTTACATGAAGTTTTTACAGGGGATCCCGGTTGTCGGAGTGATTGGCGGCGCGTATGATTTTGTATACACGAAGAGAATTTTGGAATATGCCGGAATGAAATATAAGCGCAGATTTTTGGAGAAGATGGAGGAATAGGGTATGTTTATGGAACTGGAGGGAACAAAGCTGCATTATGAGGTTATAGGGGAAGGAATGCCGATCATTATCATTCATGGCCATAGTGTGGATTACCGCTTGATGTCCGGTCCGGTGGAACGCTGCTTCGGAGAGGAGGAGCATTATGAGCGCATCTATTTCGATCTTCCGGGAATGGGTCAGACGAAGCTGGAGGATACAGTCAAGTCCTGGGAAGATATACGGAGCCTCCTGCTGAAGGCGATTCATGAATTAATCGGGGAACGGCACTGTCTGCTGGTGGGGGAATCCTTTGGGGCGCATATGATTAGAAGTATTGCATCAGCGATACCGACTCAGGTGGATGGGATGGCGTTTGTCTGTCCATGGATTCCGGATATTGAGCAGAATCTGCCAGCAAGAGAGGTGACCTTCCGTGAAGCTGGTACAGACTGGGAACAGAAAAAGTATGAGTATTTCACTGGGATTGCAGTTCGGTGGACAAAATCTATCTGGAAGCGTTACAGTGATGAGATTGAACCGGGAATTCTCCTGTTTGATGCAGGATTCGATGCTTTGGATAATACACTGACGATAGACAGGCAGGCGGTATTTCATAAACCGGCAGTATTTCTCACTGGAAGACAGGATCATTGTGCAGGTTATGAGGCTGCGTTTGAACTGATGAAAAATTATCCTAAGGCGACCTATGCCGTTGTGGATTCCTGTGGACACAATATGCAGATTGAAAGTGAAGAGATGTTTACGGCATTGATTCATGACTGGCTGAGAAGGGTACAGGAATGTGCATGAGAGCATTGGGAGAGAGAGCCGATGGATGAGCGCTATCGTTCCTTGAATTCTTATTTGCGGAGCAGGTATGGAGAAAAAGTATACAAGCTGGCTCTGAACGGCGGCATGACCTGCCCAAACCGTGACGGAACGCTGGACACCCGCGGCTGCATTTTCTGCAGTGCCGGCGGAAGTGGGGAGTTTGCAGAATTAGTAGAGGGGGACTCTATCCGGCAGCAGGTGGAAGCAGCCAAGCAGCGTTTGCACCACAAGCAGACGGGAACGAAGTACATAGCATATTTTCAGGCATATACCAATACTTATGCCTCGGTGGCATATCTGCGCAGTCTGTATCTTCCGGTATTAGAACTGGAGGAGGTTGTGGGTCTGTCCATTGGAACGAGACCGGACTGTTTACCTGAGGATGTTTTGGAACTGCTTGAAGAACTGAATCAGATCAAACCCATATGGGTGGAGCTTGGATTACAGACGATTCATGAACATACTGCACAGTTTATCAGACGGGGGTATGCGTTGCCTTGTTTTGATGAGGCCGTTCAAAAGCTGCAGGAACGCCATATAGAGGTAGTGGTGCATTTGATTTTCGGACTTCCCGGTGAAACGAAGAAGGATATGTTGAAAAGTGTGCGTTATGTAAACCAAACGGGAATTCAGGGTGTCAAGCTTCAACTGCTGCATATTCTGGAGGGCACCGATCTTGCAACGATTTATCGTACCAAAAGGGAAGTGGATGGCTCAAAAGTGGGACGGCAGAAAGATGCTTTTCATGTGCTGACAATGGAAGAATATATCGATATTCTGTGTGATGCGATTGGGTATCTGTCACCGGAGATTGTTGTACACCGCCTTACAGGTGACGGGCCGAAGAAACTGCTGCTTGCACCAAAGTGGAGTGCTGATAAGAAGAAGGTTTTGAATGCAATTACACGAGAGTTGGTCTTGCGGGATATTACACAAGGATGTATGCTTTGAAAGATAAAAGGAGTGGCTAAAATGAGATATGAGATTATAAAAGAAAATGTTAAGCTGATAGGACGCACCTATCGGCGGGGAAGCACTCTTTGGTGCGGATTGTCGGGAAGCGGAATTGCTTTTTTTTGTAGGGCAAAAAGACTGCAGCTTTTCTTTTCGGGAGATGACAGTACGACAGGTAATGAAACGGAGGGAAAAGCAAGGTTCGCTGTCTATGTAAACGGACAAAGGGTTGTAGATGTTATGATGACAGCACCGGAGCAGGATTATGTAGTATGGGAAAGTGCGGAATATCAGAAGATTGCCGTACAGGTCATTAAACTGTCTGAGTGTGCGATGTCTACAATCGGAATCAGCGGAATAGAAGCAGACACAGCAGACGGAATTCATCCGGAGCTGCCAAAGGAGCGGAAAATCGAAATCATTGGAGACTCTATTACCTGTGGGTACGGTGTTGATCGGGAAGATCCCAATACTTCATTTGAAACAGCGACAGAGGATGTCACCCGGGCGTATTCCTATAAGGTTGCACAGGCACTGGATGCAGATTACAGCTTTGTGTCCTATTCGGGGTATGGGCTGATATCGGGCTATACGGAGGATGATACGCCAAAGAAGGATGAGCTTGTTTCCACATATTATGAAAAGGTGGGATTTTCCTATGCGAAGCCGGAGGGGACAATAGAGCTTGCAGGACTTGCATGGGACTTTTCAGAGTTTCGTCCGCAGATGATCGTCATCAATCTTGGCACGAATGACGATAGCTATTGTCAGGACAAAAAAGAACGCCGGGAAGAATTTTGTGATCTGTACATCGCATTTTTAAAAACTGTACGAACGCATAATCCGGATGCTTTTATTCTGTGTGTTGTCGGAATGATGGGAGAGCGAATTTATCCCTGTGTGGAAAAAGCAGTGCAGCAATATCGGAAGGAAACCGGAGATCAGAAGGTATTATCCCACTGCCTGCCGGAACAACTGCCGGAGGATGGACTTGTGTCCGATTCCCACCCGACAGAGAAGACGCATACAAAAGCTGCAAGGCAGATTACAGAACTATTGATAAAAGCAACAGAGAAGTAAAAACAAGCACATCGTTGCCAAAGGAGGATAAAATGGATTATAAAACAAAAGCGATTAATTGTGTAAAGGATACAGCATTACCTATTTTGCTGCAATGGTTTCGGGACAGTGACTCTAATCTGGATACATATTGTGAAAAGTATGGTGAGACAGAGTTTTCTTATGCAAAGATCATAGAGAAAGGACATATCTATGAAATGGGCTATCCGAAATGTACATGTCCGGAAGCTTTGGCCCAAAAACCGGAGGCTTCCTTCTGTGAATGCTCCAGACAGAGTATGATCTATGTATTGGAAAACATGCTTCCGGAGAAGCAGATAGAAGTAGAACTGATAGAAACTATTTTGAGCGGTGCGGAAAAGTGCAGGTTCAAGGTTGTGATAACAGATTGAGTCGGCGGGCTTTATAGCAGCAGTCAGCGTTATACCACAACTGATTTTAGACACATCGTACTCAATGAAAATGAAAAACAAAAAACAGTCTGTGATAATCACAGGCTGTTTGCTTTGAGTAGCGGAAGGGAGATTTGAACTCTCGACACCACGGGTATGAACCGTGTGCTCTAGCCAACTGAGCTATTCCGCCATGGCATAAAATAATGCGGGTTAATGGGACCTATAGGGCTCGAACCTATGACCCTCTGCTTGTAAGGCAGATGCTCTCCCAGCTGAGCTAAGATCCCAAGTCTATTCTTAAACCCGCTTCGCTATTGTACTAAATATTACTATACTTTGTCAAGAACATTTTGATTTTTTTAGAACCTCTTTTAGAACCTAAAATAGTAGAGTGCAA
>CAZABT010000073.1:0-14303 GCA_964483395.1 uncultured Lachnospiraceae bacterium | reverse complement strand
GTTTGGATCTGTCTAAGCCTATTGACTTGAACATCCATGCAGAAGACAATGCTGAGGATGTATTGGCAGTCATCAAACCATACTTAATCTAAGCATTATGTTTTAAATCAAAGGGCATTTGCGGGGGTGTTGCAGTTGTCCTTTTTTATTGCCTTTTTACCTGTTCTGTGAAACTGATGTTCCGATCACATGGTCGCCTAACGGCATCAGTACCAGTTCATCACACGAAAAGTGTTCCAAATCCTGCTTTCTGAAAATATACACCGTATCCTCTCTTACCATACCCTGCTCAAGCTCCTCATATGCTTCTTCAATGCCTGCATTGATCTGTCCACTATAGCTTCTGGCATAATAATAATTATTCTGTGTCATATGATGCTGGTATGCATAATAAGCTGTATCCATAATCCAGTCATTTTCATCATACATAAACAGGAAACAGGACTTGTTTGCAATCTGCTGCGTCGCATCCTCCCATACTGATTGATAAGAATGTATGCTTTCCGCAAAATAAGTTCTCTTTTCCATAATCCATCCTGATATATCTGCCACCTGCAGCAATAACGCCATGGTCAGCATTAGGATTGCCGTACTGCTGCTGCGTTCTCTGGCACTCCGTCTTCCCGTTCCACGTCCCACGATTGGAAAGTATTGCTGTTCTCTTGTAATCAAAGTAATCAAACCAAGCATGAGAATATACATCGGCGCCCATATGAACCTTCCATTAGAGCGAAAAATATTCATAACCGTCTTGATTGGACCCGGATAAGGTACTCCGAATAGTTTTGTTTCTCCAAAGGTTACCATCGGGAAAACTGCAAGCAGTATGAAAACCATGGCTACCAATCCCAGCAGACAGGCTCTTCTGTGTCTGTCAAAAAAAGTCCGGTTGAATCGTATGCGGCGTGCCGCAATCGGCTTCACGAGCAATGCAGCCACGCGAATCAGCAGCAGCAGCATGCCTGCACCCAGATAAGCAAAGCCCTCATACTGAAATTCCCCATAAACAGGGAGTCCGCGCAGCATTGTAGAATGTCCCATAGAATTAAAAAAAGTATTCAGATTACTGCAAAATGCTCCGATTCCCTCTCCTACCGGAGATGCATCCTGATAAAATGCACCCAACAGAAGCAGATTCAACAGTGCTGCCAAGCAATAAGAACCTGCAGGCAAAATGACCCTCTGCAAAAATATGCTTCTTTTTTCCTTCTTTAAAAGTACAGTCTTTCCACAGGTGCCCATCCAATTGTCTGCAAGGCTTCCGAGCATGATCAGACCAACCATCGGCACAAAATAAGAATGAATAGCGACACACAAAAACCCCATGCCCGCCCATATGAGACATCTTTTTCTGACTGTACCAAGCCGTTCATCATAAAGCCAAAGCAACAGTGCTAAAAGCAGCAGCCACTGTGCTCCAAGTGCAGTGTGATAATACATTCTCTGCAGCAATGTAAAGCTGAGCGTGAAAAAAGGAACTGATACAATGCAAATCCATCTGCTGTCCGTAAATTTTCTGACCAGCAAGGCCGAAATTCCACCCTGCAGCGCAAAGCAAAGAATCCCGAACAGACCAAAATACTGAAACATTTCCGGCAGGATTCCCCTGAATAATTTGAATATCACTGCAAAGAGCGGAATTGAATCCGTCCAGATCACTGATACACTGATTGGCTCAGACAAAGAATCAATCAAGCCAATCGGTAAATGCCAGTCACTTGCACGAAAATGACACCACCCCAAAAAGTGCTGTCGTAAATCCATGTCTCCGTTCATCAGCCAGCCGGTATAAGTAACATCCAATATCCTGACTCCATATACGCAAAGGAAGCATAGAATGCCAAGCAGGCTTCCTATGCAGAATAGTATGTGGTATTCATGTTTCCATTGTCGATTCAGCCAGTTCATCAATACTTCCTAATTTTCTACAATGATCAGTTCTTCGGTTTCAATTGCGGTCTTGAACAGTTCATCAATCTTCTCCTCCAGATTACGTTCGGAGCGCTTGATGATATTCAGGTTAGGCTTTGTAACCGGGTGTTTTGCAACGAAAATCGTACAACAGTCCTCAAACGGCTGTATAGATGTCTCAAAGGTACCGATTTTATTTGCAATTTCTATGATTTCCTGTTTGTCAAAGCCTATGACCGGGCGGTAAACCGGCATCGTACATACCTCATTGGTCGCCGCCAGCGATTTCAAGGTCTGGCTCGCCACCTGTCCGATGCTCTCACCGGTGATCAATCCCGCACAATCTGTTTCCTGTGCAATATGCTCTGCAATCTTCATCATATAACGGCGCATAATAATGGTCAGTTCCTCATGCGGGCATTTTTCATAAATGTACAGCTGGATATCCGTAAAATTGATCACATGCAGGTAAATGGGGCCTGTATAGGCAGCTACAATACGTGCAAGATCTACAACCTTCTGCTTTGCACGCTCACTTGTATACGGTGGCGCATGAAAATAGACAGCGTCAATCTTAACACCTCTTTTTGCAATCATGTACCCCGCTACCGGAGAGTCAATTCCTCCGGACAGCAGCAGCATTGCCTTGCCATTACTGCCGACCGGCATACCGCCTGCGCCGGGAATCACTCTGGAATAAATATAGATCTTCTCTCGAATTTCCACAAACAGCTCTATCTCCGGTGTATGAACATCTACCCTCATTTCCGGAAATGCATCCAATATCGTGCCGCCGAGCTCACTGTTAATTTCCATGGAGGTCAGCGGATAGTTCTTTCTCGCCCTTCTTGCATTGACCTTAAAGGTCTTGTTTTTATCCGGATATACCTCGTCCATATAGTGCAGGATATCCTTCTGCAGCACTTCAAAGCCGTTGTCCTCTACGTGGACAACCGGACAGATTCCCGTAATTCCAAATACCTTCTGCAGACCGCCGACTGCTTCCTCAAAATCATATTCTCCAAGACATTCAATATAAATGCGGCCCTGCGATTTGGTAATTTCAAATTTTCCTTCTACTTTCTTTAGTGCAATGCGTATCTGCTTGACCAATGCGTCCTCAAAAAGATATCGATTCTTGCCCTTCAGGGCGATTTCTGCATATTTAATCAAAAATGCTGTAAACATCACGTTTTCTCCTACTATTGTATGATTTCACTTCTCAATGTCTGGTATACTTTCGCAGCATCGGTAACAGTTCTCGCAGAGCTGCTATCGTATATTCTAACTCTTCCGTTGTCGTCTCGACCGAAAAGCTAAACCGGATGGTTGCATCCAACAACTCCTTCTCCACTCCAATCGCTTTAAGCGTCTCGCTGATCGCAGGCTTATTGGAGGCACAAGCTGAACCGGCCGATACATAGATGCCTTTGTCCTCAAGCGCATGCAGCAAAACCTCGCTGCGAATCCCTTTGAAGGATGCACTGACTACATGCGGTGCCGTTTCACGAATGGCTTCCTCTGAGGCTGTCATTTGACTGCCATCGGCTGTCTGCATCAGCCGGATGCCATTGACCTTTACTTCTTCCAATCCCAGCAGTTCATTCACGAACGTCTTCTTTTGTTCATAAAGCCTGTCCATCTTGATATCAAAATCCTTATAGATTTCCTGCGTGGCTTTTCCGATTCCGACAATTCCCGGAACATTTTCCGTACCGGAACGGATTCCCTTCTGCTGTCCTCCGCCGAAAATAATCGGGTGAATCTTGACCTTCTCATCGATATACAAAATGCCCATACCTTTTGGCCCATGAATCTTATGCCCGCTGACGGAATATAAGTCAACACCTATACGCTTTGGATAGACTCTGTACTTTCCAAAGCCCTGTACACCATCTACATGAAAGAGCGTCTTTGGGTTTTTGGCATGAATCAGCTTCGCAAGCTCCTCAATCGGCTGTAAAGACCCGATCTCATTATTCACATGCATGATGGATACAAGAATCGTCTCATCAGACATTGCCTCTGCAAGCTGATCTGTCCTGACCCTTCCGTATGCATCCGTGTCCAGATAGGTGACTCGAAAGTCCTGCTCCTCCAAATGCTTCATAGTCTCCAGTATGGCAGGATGCTCAATCCTGCTTGTAATCAGATGCCTGCCTGCGCGCCTGTTTGCCAGGGCACAGCCAATCAAGGCAAGATTATCTGATTCTGTTCCACCTGAAGTGAAGTAGATTTCTTTTTCTGTTACCTTCATAGTATCGGCTATGATTTTTTTTGCTTCCTTGACTTTGTTTTCTGCTTCGATTCCGACCATATGCATACTGGATGGGTTGCCGTAAAAGCGATCCATGGTATCGGACATGGCAGTACGAACCGTGTCCAGGCAGCGCGTAGTGGCAGAATTATCTAAATAGGCTTGCATGTGCATTCTTCCTTTAAAAAATGTGGCGAACGGACGCGCTGTGAGAAAAGAGTTCTCTTCGCGCCCACCACCCCAACGACGCCCTGCTCAGAGAACTCTTTTCTCACAGCGCTGATGGTTGGATGTTTGCAGGTATAATGTCAAACGGTGGGGGTTCGCTTGTTTTGATTGTAATTGTGATCTTATTTATCTTTATTGTTGCATGCTCATTATGGGTCGAGATGGTACATGAGCCACGATAAGACGGTGAAGCCGGCGGTTTCTGTGCGTAGGATACGGTGCCCCAGTGTAATAGGCTGAAAACCGGCGGCTTGGGTCATGCCAACCTCTGCTTCTTCAAAGCCACCTTCGGGGCCTATGAATACTGCAACAGACTGCCCTTGCTTGATTCCTTCTATGATCTGCCTTGTCGTGGACATTGCAGCCGGATCGGTTAGCTCATAGGGAATGAGTTTGACTTCAAAGTCTTGGCAGTATGCTATGGCTTCTTTGATCGTCATGACCTTGGTGACCTCAGGAACCATGCGGCGCTTCGACTGCTTTGCCGCAGATTCGGAGATGGAATTCCATCGGCTGAGCTTGCTTGCTTCTTTCTTTGCATCTAGTTTGACAACTGCACGTTTCGTTGCAAGGGGAATAATCTGATAGGCTCCAAGCTCTACTGCCTTTTGAATAATAAGTTCCATTTTATCATTTTTAGGCAGACCTTGAAACAGATAGATCTTCGCGGGCAGCTCCACACCATTTTCTTTGACAAAGAGTAATCTGCACCTGACGATGTCTTCTTCCAGCTCCTCTATCTCACATCTGTATTCATTTCCGGTCTCCTGGTCTATGGCAGCGATTTCTTCTCCGATCTTCATACGGAGCACATTTTTAATATGATTGACGTCATCTCCAATGATGGTGACCTCATGACCTGCAGCCTGACAGGGCTGAATAAAAAACTGATACATGCGGAATTTCCTCTCCTTTTCAGAGCCGGATGACTGCTACTCCTTCTTGGCAGTGACAGATACCCATTCTCCTTGGTAAGTCACCTCAAGGACTTTCAGACCTGCTGCCTGCACAGCGTTGACCACTGTTTCTTCCTTATCGTCAATGATTCCTGACGTAATATAGATGCCGCCCGGCTTTAGCTGATTGACAATGACCGGCGTCAGCGGCACCAGTACCTCTGCCAGTATATTGGCAGCTACAATATCATATTTTTCATAGCCTACTCTGTCCTGAATCTCTTGATCATCAATGATATTGCCGATCAATAATTCAAAGTCAGCATCTGCAAGGCCGTTTACCGTCATATTGTCCTTGACAGCTTCTATCGTACAAGTGTCAAGATCCGTTCCGATGGCAGCTTTTGCGCCGAATTTAAGTGCCAGCAATGACAGGATTCCACTGCCGGTTCCTACATCCAGCAGCACCGTGTCGGAAGTTACATATTTGCGAAGCTGTCGGATACAGAGCTGTGTCGTTTCATGCATGCCTGTACCAAAGGCCGTTCCCGGATCAATATGAATAATCATTTTATCGGAATCCTCTGCCTTGACATCCTCCCAGGAGGGAATGATCAAAATATCATCTACATAGAATTGATGAAAATACTGCTTCCAGTTGTTTACGTAATCCTCATCCGCCGTTTGTGAAGCAGTGATTGTGCCTGCTCCGATCTCCATAAAGCTGCGCAATTCCTCCAGCTCATTTTTTACGGCCTCTAAAATAGTCCCGTCATCCTGCTCGGCATCCAAATAAAAGCTCAGATATGCAATCCCGTCATTCTCACCGCAATCAGGCAGGATATCTACAAACATCTGTGCCTTGTCCGATTCCGTAAGAGGGATTTTGTCTTCTATTTCCACTCCTTCTACACCTACATCCGATATTGTACTGATCACAATATCTTCTGCTTCAGCAAGCGTCTTGATCGTATATTTATTATAACGCATCCTGTCTTCTCCTAATCTCATCGCACCTGTCCGTCATACGCAGGACAGCTCTTTTTTGCTTTTTATAAATCATAATATAACGGAAATGTCACCCCCGCGCAACTAGTATAGCATATTATCCGGTTCCGAAACAGTCATTTTTGTTTCTATTTTATTTGTCTTTTTCTGCAAATCTTGCTATACTCATTTTATTTCAGGGGAGCATTTCCCTAAGGGAATAAAAATCAGCAGATAAAATGAAGGAGGCACAAAACAAATGAAAACAATCGGATTGATCGGTGGAATGAGCTGGGAAAGCACCATTACATATTATGAGGTCATCAATACACTGGTAAAGGAACGACTGGGTGGATTCCATTCTGCAAAAATCCTGATGTACAGTGTGGATTTTCATGAACTTGAAGCAAATATGGAGACAGGAAACTGGGAAGGAAATGCAGAAATACTAACCACCGCTGCATTGAATCTGGAAAAAGCCGGTGCGGACTTTGTTCTGATTTGTACCAATACAATGCATAAGCTGGTTCCGCAGATCAGGCAAAAGCTCCATATACCAATCCTGCATATTGCAGAGGCAACTGCAGATGCCCTCAAGGCAGAAAAAATCCATAAGGCAATTCTGCTCGGTACAAAATTTACGATGGAACAGGAATTTATAAAGGATGTTATCACCGGCTGCGGCATCGAAATACTGATTCCCAATGAGGAGGAACGGTATCGGATCAATGATATTATTTTCAACGAATTATGCCTCGGAAAAATCCTTCCGGAATCCAAAGCATATTATCTGTCCGTCATTGACCGTCTTGTCAAAGAGGGCGGCGAAGCTGCCATACTCGGCTGTACGGAAATCGGACTTCTAATCAATCAGAAGGATACTGTAACACCGCTGTTCGACACAACGATTATTCACGCAACTGCTGCCGTAAACACGGCTTTGTCGTTATCCTCTGACAACTCATAAAAATGCACTTCTTTTATGAAAAACAGTTGTAAAATAAAACATAATTCGCTATATTATAAGAGTGGGTAATGCATGGCATACTCACTCTTAACTTATGCAGGGAGAAAACACAGGAGGTAGTAAGGTATGAAGATGAAATTCGGTATTAAAGAAGTAGTTGCAACAGGCATCGGAACCGCATTGTTTATTGTTCTGACGAATGTACAGGTTCCTTTCGGCATCGTTCCCAACACGGCTTTGCAGTCCAGAGTTGCCGTAATCACATTCTTTGCGGCTGTATTCGGACCTATTGTCGGCGGTATCATCGGTCTTGTAGGACATGCACTCGGTGATGCTTTGTTTTATGGCGGAGTATGGTGGAGCTGGGTATTTCCTGATGCCGTATTCGGTATTGCAGTCGGACTTTTCGCCGCAAAATATGCCATTAAGGAAGGTGGCTTCTGCACAACTAAGACCATCGTCCTGTTCAATATCATTCAGATTGTCGGCAATGCCATTGCCTGGATTCTCGTAGCACCCGTTTTAGACATCGTAATCTACGCAGAGCCTGCAAATAAAGTATTCATGCAGGGTGTCCTTGCGTTCATCGGCAACATTGTCGTAGCCGGTGTATTAGGCACATTATTATGCGTTGCATATTCTAAGATCGGCGCTAAATCCTCCAGTCTCAAAAAAGAGGAATAGTACCGTATGAAACCAATTATCGAATTTAAGGATTATACATTTAAATATCGATCACAGGAAGAACCAACACTCCGGGATATTAACCTTTCCATATATCCCGGAGAAAAGGTTTTGGTTGTGGGACCGTCCGGATCGGGCAAGTCAACACTTGCGCACTGTATCAATGGATTGGTTCCTTTTTCTTTTGCAGGAGATGTGACCGGAAGCCTGACGGTCAAGGATCTGGAGCCCGCCAAAGCAGGTGTCTTCGGTATGTCCAAAATCGTAGGTACTGTACTGCAGGATACAGACGGACAGTTCATTGGCCTGACGGTTGCAGAGGATATTGCCTTTGCTCTTGAAAATGATAAAGTCGAGCAAAACGAAATGTTTCGCCGTGTAGATGAGGTCGCTGAGATTGTCGATGTAAAAAAACTGTTGCTGCATGCACCCTCGGAATTATCCGGCGGACAAAAGCAGCGAGTATCCATGGGTGGTGTTCTGATTGATGATGTAGATATCCTTTTGTTTGACGAACCTTTGGCCAATCTTGATCCTGCCACGGGAAAAAGAGCAATTGACCTGATTGACCAGATTCAAAAGAATACACAAAAGACCATACTGATCATTGAGCATCGACTGGAGGACGTCCTATATCGAGATGTGGACAGAATCATTGTCATCGGAGAAGGGCGCGTTGTTGCCGATAGGAAGCCGGATGAACTTCTTTCCGGCAATATACTGGAGGAACAAGGCATACGTGAACCTTTGTACCTTGCAGCGCTCAAATATGCCGGCTGTAAAATCAAAGCAGAAACAAAGCCACAGCACATTGAAAGCATGGATTTATCACACTATCGTGAGCAGGTCGTTGACTGGTATCAGCAGGCTGCCTTTACCGACAGCCAAAAGCAAAAGAAAATTGCATTGGAGATTATGGATCTGGATTTTGCCTATGTTTCCGGAAATCCTGTCCTGCAAAACATCCGCTTTAAAATCAATCAGGGAGAAATGCTGAGTATCGTAGGCAAAAACGGGGCCGGAAAAACCACGCTTTCCAACCTGATCTGCGGTTTTATCAGTCCTGACAAGGGAAACATTTTCTTAAACGGCTGCGACATCGCCTCCAAGTCCATCAAGGAACGAGGAGAGGTCATTGGTCTGGTCATGCAGAATCCGAACCAGATGATTTCCAAGCCTATGATTTATGATGAGGTTGCACTTGGACTGACTGTCAGAGGTGTAGCAGAAGATAAGATGAAGGATAGAGTCAATGAAACTCTGAAAATATGTGGTCTGTATCCCTTTCGTAACTGGCCGGTCGCTGCACTGAGCTTCGGACAGAAAAAACGTGTTACAATCGCTTCCATTCTTGTCATGAACCCGGATGTCATCATTCTGGATGAGCCGACAGCAGGACAGGATTACAGACATTATACAGAAATTATGGAATTTTTAAAGAAGCTGAATGAATCTTTAGGAATTACCATTATCATGATTACGCACGACATGCACCTGATGCTGGAATACACCGATCGGGCGATTGTCATTGCAGACGGTGAACTGGTGGCAGATGATACTCCTGCACGTGTATTGACCAATGAAGCCATTGCAGACAAAGCCTATCTCAAGAAAACATCTCTCTATGATTTGGCAATCAAATGTGGCATTGAGGATGCTTCCGGCTTTGCGGAACGCTTTATACATTATGAAAGGAGTCACAGAAATCACTGATGGCAAGAATACTGACGTATGCAGAAAAGAATACCTGGATTCACAGATTATGCGGTGTCACGAAGCTGACCTTCTTTTTAGGATGGTCGATTATCGGTATGCTCACTTATGATACCCGTGTTTTGATCACGATGCTGGCTGTCAGCCTGATCATCTTCAAGATTTCTAAGACAGAATGGAGGCAGGTCGGTACTGTATTTAAATTCATTCTGCTTTTTTTATGTCTGAATCTGCTGACCGTCTTTCTGTTTTCGCCTTACGAGGGCACAAAAATCTATGGGACTAGAACCGAGCTTCTGCACCTCTTTGGAAACTATTCTCTGACTCAGGAGCAGCTGTTCTATGAATTTAATATTATGCTGAAATACTTCACGGTCATTCCGGTCGTTCTGATGTTCATCGTAACAACCAATCCAAGTGAATTTGCAGCAAGCCTGAACCGAATCGGAATCAGCTACAACATTGGGTATTCCGTGGCCATTGCGCTTCGCTATGTTCCGGATGTCCAAAGTGATTTTATCAAAATCAAGCATGCCCAAGAGGCTCGTGGCATTGAAATGTCCTCAAAAGCAAAGCTTATGACAAGAATCAAGAATATGGCCTCCATCATCTTCCCACTGATCTTCTCCAGCATGGATCGCATTGATGTGGTCAGCAACGCAATGGAACTAAGAGGCTTTGGGAAGCATAAAAAAAGGACCTGGTATTATGCCAGACCCTTAAAAAAGAATGATTATTTGACCATTGCATTTATCATCTGTTTTGCTGTAGTCGCATTAACAATTACATTTTATGACGGTTCACGCTTCTATAATCCATTTTGAACCAATCGGAGAAAGCTGCATTAGGCCGTCCTACTGATTTTTCAAAGAACGGTTGATGGCGCGAAAATCTCGGAATGCCTGTCTGCCAATCTTGCATATCTTAGGGAGATTGATGGAATTTACCCCACCCTGTCTCGGACGGAAGGTAATCGGTATGTATTTGACCTTCAACTGATTCTTTGCATAAATCACAGAAATCAGAACATTAGAAAGGTTAAAGTCCTTTGGAACCTGGTCAATATACCGCATCAGCGTTTCCGTTTTCAGCAGTCTGAAGGGTGTATTGGCATCCGTAATCGATACTCCGAAACAAATCCACAGCACAAACTTTAACACCTTGGTAACAAATATGCGTGATACACCATCCTCGCGTCTGTTTCTGTGTCCGATGATCATATCATATTCATTACGCAGTGCCCAAAATGCATCAAACTCAGCCGGCAGTGTCTGGCCGTCCGAATCTGTCTGAAACACGTAATCCGCTCCCTGTTCAAGCGCATAATGATAGCCAAACAACACGGTAGCACCATGACCGCCGTTTTCCTTAGTCAAAGGAAGGAGACAGGGATGAGAGGCCGCATATTTCTGTATGATCTCATAGGTATGATCTTTACTGCCATCGTTAATGATCACAAGCTTGGAATCATTACCGATCCGCTCTACGACAGGATACCAGTCAGCAATGACCTGCTGAATGGTTTCTTCTTCGTTATAGGCGGGAATAATCACATATAATTTGTCCATTCTGAGATAATCCTTTCATAGCTGCTTTTGATTTTATAAGTATTCGTCACGGTTACAGATTCGTAAGGTTTCCAGTACCTTTTTGATATCTGCTGTTTTCGTCTTATCGCAGATTAATATGGCATCCTCAGTATCTACTATGATCAGGTCTTCAAGTCCGATTGTGGCAATCAGCTTATCACTGCCCTCGATGATGCAGTCCTCTGTGCTGATGCTCAATACGTTGCCCGTAATAATATTACCGTTCTCATTAGACTTCTTAATACGCTCTATTGCCAGCCAAGAACCAACATCATCCCATCCGAAATTACCGGGAATGGTATAAATATTCTCGGACTTCTCCATAATTCCATAGTCGATGGAAATGGATGGAAAGGTTGGAAATACCCGTTCCAGTACATCTTTTTCTGCTGAAGTGCCGATCGCCGTCTGAATCTCCAGCAGACCTTCATAGGTGTCCGGCAGAAGCTGTCTGAATTTATCCAAAATCGTTGAGACCTTCCATATGAACATACCGCTGTTCCATAAATATTCATCGCCTGCCAGATATTCCTTTGCAAGCTCCAGACTTGGTTTCTCAACGAATTTGTCCACCTCAAATGCCGTGCCGATATTAACGTCACCCTTAAATTTAATATAACCATAACCGGTTTCCGCATAATCCGGTGTAATACCGATGGTCACAAGGCTGTCCTGATTCTCTGCCAGCTTACAGCTTTCTTTTAATACAGATAAAAACATACTGTTGTATTTAATCAAATGATCTGCAGGAAGCACCATCATCAAGGCGTCTCCATGCTTCTTAGCAATGTGCGCTGCTCCAAGAGCTATACAGGGTGCAGTATTTCTTCCGACCGGCTCGCATAAAATATTGGCGCTTGGCAGATTGGGAAGCTGCTCTGCAACCAGCGGTGCATACGTATTGTTCGTGGAAATATAAATATTCTCGATCGGTACGAGCGGCAGTATCCTCTCGACCGTCAATTGTATCATGGTCTTACCGTCATCCGTTAAAGAAAGAAACTGCTTGGGCAGAGTCCTGCGGCTTCTCGGCCAAAATCTTTCTCCACGCCCGCCTGCCATGATCAATGCTGTTTTCTCCATAGTCAATAACCCTCCGACATCATAATCTCCAAGAAATAGTTTATCACATTTATGATGATTCGTACATGCTAAAGTGTAATTCAAAACAATAAAAACAACAGCCCGATCCTGATTGGTTATCTCTGACCGGACTGTTGTATTCTACTGCTTCTATTTGTTCCAAAAGCCTTTTTTCTTCTTATCACCGTTCTCTGACGTTTCTCCTGTATCTTTGGAAGTATCAGCGGTAGATTTTCCTGCCTTTTCCACAGCATGCAAAGAGTCTCCGGTTGCAGCATCAAACTGCCTCAGCAGTTCTTTTGCCTCTCCCGTCAGATGGCTCGGCACCTGTACGACCAGTGTCACATAATGGTCGCCGCGAATGTCTTTTCTTCTGAGAGAAGGAACGCCCTTACCCTTCAGTCTGACCTTTGTATCTGTGGTTGTTCCCGGTTTCACCTCATAAATGACCTTACCGTCTACCGTATCGATCATGATTTCCCCGCCAAGTGCCGCCTGCGCAAATGTAATCGGTGCCGTTGAAAAAATATTCACATCCTGTCTCTGGAAAATAGGGTGTCTTGCCACAACGATCTCTACCAGCAAATCGCCTCTCGGTCCACCGTTCATACCCGGCTCTCCCTTGTCTCTGATACGGACGCTCTGTCCGTTATCAATACCCGCAGGAATAGAAACCTGTATCTTCTTTTTATTTGCAATGTATCCCGTTCCACGACAGTCCGGGCATTTTTCCTTAACTACCTGACCGGTTCCTCCACAATCCGGACAGGTCTGTACATTCCGAACCATGCCGAACAAAGACTGTGAAGTATACACTACCTGACCCTTACCGCCGCACTTTGTACAGCTCTCCGGACTTGTTCCCGGCTTTGCACCACTACCATGACAGGTATTACAGGTGTCCTTCAATGTCAGTTCAATTTCCTTATCTACACCAAATACTGCCTCTTCAAATGTAATGCGGACACTGGCGCGCAGATTGGCCCCTTTCATCGGACCATTGCTTGCCCTGCCTCCTGTTCGCGAACGGCTGCCGCCAAACAGATCGCCAAAAATATCTCCGAAGATATCTCCGAAATCCGCACTGTTAAAGTCGAATCCGCCGAATCCGCCTGCTCCGCCATTTTCAAATGCTGCATGACCAAATTGATCATACTGTCTTTTCTTCTCGGGATCACTCAGTACGGCATACGCTTCGGATGCTTCCTTGAATTTCTTCTCAGCCTCAGCATTTCCGGGATTCATATCCGGATGATATTTCTTAGCCAGACCTCTGTATGCTTTTTTGATTGTCGCTTCATCGGCTCCCTTATCTACGCCGAGAACCTCATAGTAATCTCTTTTTGTATCTGCCATCTTCGTTATCCTTCCTAACAAGGCATATGGACAGGCACTTTGCTACCTGTCCTTACTGTATGCCTATGAATCACTTCTGTGATTTTATACCTCTTTATAGTCTCCGTCAACTACATCGTCTGCATTAAAGCCTGCGTCCTGAGCACCACCCATATCCGGGCCTGCTCCAGCGCCTGTGAATCCGCTCATGTCAGGACCTGCTCCGGCTGCTCCCGCACCGCCTGCCTGCTCATATACCTTGCTGAACAACTGCTGTGCGCTCTGCATCAGTTTTTCCTGTGCTGCCTTCATATCAACGACCTGATCTTCTGTCATTGCATCTGCATTTTCAGACTTTGCAAGAAGCTCCTTCAATGCTGCAAGATCTGCTTCTACTGCCGTTTTATCATTTGCATCAATCTTATCGCCTACTTCTTCAAGAGCCTTCTCCGTCTGGAATACGAATGCATCTGCATCATTTCTTGCATCGATGGCTTCCTTACGCTTCTTATCCTGCGCTTCGAACTCTGCTGCTTCCTTGACTGCCTTATCAATGTCACCGTCAGACATATTGGAACCGGCTGTGATCGTAATGTGCTGTTCCTTGCCTGTTCCTTTATCCTGTGCTGTTACATTTACAATACCGTTTGCAT
>CAZABT010000072.1:0-14364 GCA_964483395.1 uncultured Lachnospiraceae bacterium | reverse complement strand
TGAAAACTTTAGAATTTTACAAATTGTAAAATCCAAACTATTGGATTGACAAAAGAGAAATTTTACTGTTATAATCAATTTATTAGGATAGTTCGCATGAATCATGCACTAAACCGGAAGAGTTAACACGTTCTTATGTGTTCTTTTTCGGACTTTTTATTTTATGGGAAAGAGTTTGCGGGAAGGAGAAAAAAATGTATACAGTTAGCGGCAGGGTTGCTTTCGGGGGAATTGCAATCGGCAGGGTACAGGAGTTTGTAAAAGAAAAGCAGCTCGTTGAACGGCTGTATGTCAAGGATACAGAGAAGGAACTGCGGCGGTTTGAACAGGCGCGACAGACGGCATTTGATGAGCTGGGTGGATTATATGAGCATACGCTTGCAAAGCTGGGTGAAACGAACGCAGCGATTTTTGAGATTCATCAGATGCTGCTGGAGGACGATGATTATCTGGACTTTGTTAAAAATATGATTGAGACGCAGCAGGTCAATGCAGAATTTGCAGTGGCTGTGACGGCGGATCATTTTGCTAAGATATTTTCCGAAATGGACAATGAATATATGAAAGGACGCGCAGCTGACATTAAAGATGTATCTGAACGTGTGATAGAGGTACTCTGTCATGCAGACATGCCGCAGGAAAAGAAAGAAATTTCGGATGCAGACGAGGAGCCGGTCATCATTATGGCGGACGATCTTGCACCGAGTGAGACGATACAGCTTGGAAAGAGGAAGGTACTGGCTTTTGTGATGAGACGGGGAACTGTGACATCCCATACGGCGATTTTGGCAAGAACGATGAATATTCCGTCGCTTGTCTGTACACCGTTAGCGGAGAACATCACAGGAAAGCTTGCAATTGTGGATGGGAGTCAGGGAAAACTGATTGTAGAGCCTGATGAAGAGACATTTGTGCAATACAAGAGACTTCAGGAGGAGCAGAACAAGCGTCAGGAATTGTTGAGACAGTTCAAGGGAAAGAAGAGCGTTACCCGTTCCGGAAAAGAAATCAGACTGTATGCCAATATCAGTGGCGTGAAGGATGTCAGTGCCGCACTTGAAAATGATGCGGAGGGAATCGGTCTTTTCAGAAGCGAATTTCTCTATTTGCAGGGTGAGGATTATCCGACAGAGGAGGAACAATTCGATATATATAAGACGGTTGCCGAGATGATGGTGGGCAGACAGGTCATCATTCGTACACTGGATATCGGTGCAGATAAACAAATCAGCTATTTCGGACTTGACAAGGAGGAAAATCCGGCATTGGGATACCGTGCCGTCAGAATCTGTCTTGACAGACCGGAGTTGTTCAGGACACAGTTGCGTGCAATCTATCGTGCAAGTGCTTATGGCAGAATTTCAATTATGGTGCCGATGATTGCTTCAACGTGGGAAGTAAAGAAGGTACGTGCCATCGCGGAGGAGGTCAAGGCAGAACTGCAGGAGCAGGGAATGCGCTACGGGGAGGTAGCATTTGGTATTATGATAGAAACACCTGCAGCGGTTATGATTGCGGATGAGTTGGCTGAATTGGCAGATTTTTTTAGTATTGGAACGAATGATCTGACACAATATACGCTTGCCGTTGACAGACAGAATCCTAAGCTGGATGCATATTTAGACACGCATCATCCGGCAGTGCTCAGAATGATTCGTATGGTGATCGAAAGTGCTCATAAGGCAGGCATCTGGGCAGGCATCTGCGGTGAACTTGGGGCAGACACAGAATTGACGGAAGCTTTTATTGAAATGGGAATTGATGAGCTGTCAGTCTCGCCCGCCGGAATCCTTCCGGTCAGGGAGAAAATCATACAAAGTCACTGGTAAGGGAGGAACACAAACATGAAGAGGCTTCAATATGTAATCCAGGATGAACTGGGAATCCATGCAAGACCGGCGGGTATGCTGGTCAAGGAAGTGAGAAAATATAGTAGTATGATTACATTAGAAACAAAGGGAAAGACCGTAGATGCTTCTCGATTAATGGCAGTTATGAGCCTTGGCGTAAAGTGCGGTCAGCAGATCACCGTCACGGCAGAGGGCGATGATGAGGAGGCAGCTTACAGTTGTATTGAGAAATTTTTGAAGGAAAACCTTTGACAGGAGACGGACGATGAGGGCATATTTTAGAAAATATCCGCAGGTTCTGGCGGCTTTGCTTGGTGTTGCCATAATTCTGGCTGTACTCGCTGTTTATGAAAGAAGGCGTGTATTGTCGAGCACGACAGAGATGAAGCTGTTAAATGAAGCACGAAGTGAAGAGATCTATACAGATACCTTCTATTCCGAACAACTGACTGACAAGGAGCAGAAGGCCTTTCGACTGATGCTGGAGCGTCTTTTGGCATTCGAGGGCGGAGTGACGGAATTTCCGGAGCCGTTGACAGGAGCAGAATATCTTCGGGTTACATCGGCGATTGAAAACGAGAACCATTTTTTTTACGGTTTCTATGAAATTCCGATGACCGAGAATGACATTTATGTAAAATATGACGAAACCGATCTGACAAAAATCAAAGAGCCCGTTATTGCAAAGGCAATCCTGTTCCTATCCTGTGCGGAAGGAATCAATGAGCAGGGTCAGTATGCAGAAGATGGGACAGTAGAAAATCTTTCTGCTGTAGAAAAAGGTCTTTCCGTCAATGAGCAGGAAAAAAAGCAGCAGGTGCTTGAACGGACAGAGCAAATCAAGGGTCAGATGGATGAAATTATAGCAAACATTCCGCAGCATGCAGGAGAAAAGGAAACACTGGATTATTTCATGGACTGGATGAAGGTACATTTGGAATATGACAGTACGCTTGGTGAGGAAGCCAATTCCTTTACGACGATGGATGAAGTATTTGAGCGGGCACTTGCGGCAAACAATAGTTCCTGTGTGCTGTCAGGAAAAGCAGGTGCACTTGGGTATACGAAGCTGCTGTCTGAGCTGTGTAACCAAAGTGGTATGCAATCTCACATTGTGCTTGGAACGTGGGGCAGGGACAAGAATGAGGGCTATACCATGTGTGTAGTGGAACTGGCAGGAGAAGAGATTTATGTGGATGCAGCAGGACTGAAATCTTCTGAACTTGCAAAGGAGCGTTATCTGACAAAGGCAGAAGCGCTTATGCACATTTCTCCCGTGAGCTACTTTAACGATTAGACGTTGTGCAATATATACATAACGGACTGGAATATATAGTTATAACATACAAAAATAGAAATGAGCAGGCAGTATTTATTGACAGAAATGACAAAGACTGTTATGCTAAACAAAGAATGTAACAGTAATGAGGAAGAATTAAATATTGTGGATTGTTACTGTATTATACTGCAGGCAAGACCAAATTTTACAATCATTTGTAAAGTTTGGTCTTTTTTTTCGCAGACGAGCTTCTGATGACTGCGGGCAGGAGAGAAAATGAATATTTCCAAGGTGATTAATAATAATGTTGTCTCGGCGTATGATGAGAAAAACCGTGAAGTTGTTGTAATGGGAAAAGGAATTGGATTTAAGGCACATTCCGGAAATCTGATAGATGAAACAAAGATTGAAAAAATATTCCGAATTGAAAATCAGATACTGATTAAGCAATTTCAGGAGCTGTTGGAAAATATGCCGCTGACGCATATGCAGTTATCCACGGAGATTATTGCATATGCAGAAAAGAGTCTGAAACTGAAGCTGAACCAGAGTATTTATATCACACTGACAGATCATATCAGCTTCGCAATTCAGCGTTATGAGCAGGGAATACAGCTTGCGAATGCGCTGCTTTGGGAGATAAGAAAGGTTTATAAAAAGGAATTTGAGCTTGGCAGATATGCGGTTGCACTGATTAATGAACGGCTGAAACTGCATTTTACGGATGACGAGGCAGGATTTATCGCACTGCATTTTGTAAATGCCGAGTACAGCACGGGATTTGGAAAAACTGTTGAAACAACGGAAATGATACAGGGAATCCTCAAAATCGTTCAAGAGGAATTTGGCATGGAGTTTGACGAGGATTCACTGCATTACGAGCGGTTTGTCACGCACCTGAAGTTTTTGGCACAGAGAGTCTGCTGTCATGAACTGCTGCGGGATGAGGAAGTCGAGTTTGCGCGGCTGATGCAGGGAAGATATCCGGAAGAATGCAGCTGCAGCAGGAAAATTGCAGACTACATAAAAGAAAACTATCATGAGCAGTTATCCGGCGAGGAAGTTATGTTTTTAGCAATTCATATAAAGAGAATCCGTATGACGGAAATATAAGAGGAAAAAGGAGACTCACGAATGTTTGATTGTTTGAAAAAGAAAAAAGCCCCTATTTTGATCGGCTCACCTGTAAAGGGAAGGGTGGTTTCCGTGAAGGAGGTGAGCGATCCGACCTTTGGAGAAGAACTTCTTGGGAAGGGAGTTGCAGTGTATCCGGAGGAAGGCAATATATATGCGCCGGCAGACGGTGTCATTGAATTACTGTTCGGTACAAAACATGCAGTTACAATCAAGACAAAGGATGGTATGGAACTTCTGGTGCATGTCGGTCTGGACACGGTGACATTGAACGGAAAGCATTTCACGTCATATAAGAAGACGGGAGATGCTGTATCAAAGGGCGATTTGATTCTGACAGTAGAGTTGGAGGCGGCAAAAGAGGAGGGATACGATATGATCGTTCCCATGGTTATTTGCAATACAGAGAACTACGAGACTGTTGAAGAAGTAACAGGTATGGAAGTCCTGCCGGGTGATACAGTCCTCAGAGTCACAGCTACATAAGGAAAAATGATAAAAGCTGTATTTTAGCCGTTTGTAGACGGCTTAAAATAAAAAAAGGAAAAAGTATCAAGAAGGAGGAAGATAGGATGAAGAAATATTTACAAAGACTTGGGAAGTCTTTAATGCTTCCGGTTGCAACGCTTCCGGTAGCAGCGATTTTGATGGGTATTGGTTATTGGATTGACCCGACAGGATGGGGAGGCAATAGCGCGATTGCTGCATTTCTGATTAAGGCAGGCGGAGCTATCATTGACAACATGGCAATTCTGTTTGCAATCGGTGTTGCTGTCGGTCTTGCAGATGACAATGACGGTACTGCTGCACTTTCAGGACTTGTTTCATGGCTGATGATTACGACAATGCTTTCATCAGGAACAGTTGCAATGCTCAAGGGCATTCCGGTTGAGGAAGTAGCGCCGGCATTCGGCAAGATTGCAACTCAGTTTATCGGAATTGTTTCAGGTATTATCGGAGCAAGCTGCTATAACAGATTCAAGAATACAAAGCTGCCGGATTTTCTTGCATTCTTCAGCGGCAAGCGCTGCGTTGCAATTGTAACGGCAGGTGTATCACTTGTAGTAATTTTAATCCTGTTCTTTATTTGGCCAGCTATTTACGGTGGCCTGGTGAGCTTTGGAAAGTTCATCATGGGCTTGGGTGCAGTTGGAGCAGGTATTTACGGTTTCTTCAACAGATTACTGATTCCGTTCGGTCTGCACCATGCGTTGAATTCGGTATTCTGGTTCGACATTGCAGATATCAATGATATAGGCAAGTTCTGGGGTACAATGGAAGGCGGCGTTCTTGGACAGACAGGTATGTATATGGCAGGTTTCTTTCCGGTCATGATGTTTGGTCTTCCGGCAGCAGCACTTGCGATGTATCACACCGCGAAGCCGGAAAAGAAATCTGAGGCAAAGGGTCTGCTTTTCTCAGCCGCAGTTTCCGCTTTCTTTGTAGGTATTACAGAACCACTTGAATTTTCGTTTATGTTTCTTGCACCTGTATTATATGTAATACATGCGGCATTAACCGGTATTTCGCTTGCTGTTGTAGCCTTGCTGCCTGTACGTGCAGGCTTCAACTTCAGTGCAGGCTTCATTGACTGGTTCCTGAGTTTCAAGGCTCCGTTTGCACAGAATCCGCTGCTGCTGATTCCACTCGGTCTGGTTATGGCTGTGATCTATTATGCTATTTTCCGTGCTATCATTGTTAAGCTGGATCTGAAGACACCGGGCAGAGAAGATGACGATGATGAGACCAAGGTTATTCTTGCAAATGATGATTTTACTGCGGTTGCTGCTGTTATCCTTGAGGGTGTCGGCGGAAGTGGAAATATTGTAGGAGTTGATAACTGTATTACGCGGCTCAGACTGGAAATCAAGGATTATACAATGGTCGATGAGAAGAAGATCAAATCTGCCGGAATCGCAGGAATCATCAGACCGAGTAAAACGTCCGTTCAGGTAATTGTCGGAACCAAGGTACAGTTTGTGGCAGATGAGTTCAAAAAACTTTGTAAATAGGAAATCGCATTACAAAACCGGTTTTTAAAGAGCATTTAAAGAGTATTGTAAAAAGTATTGGGGCATTGTATCAGTTATGGTATGATGCCCTTTTCGGTGGTCTTTTTGAAAACTTTAGAATTCCTTTACAAACTACTTATTGATTTATGTGGGCAGAATACCTATAATAAAGGAAATATTGCAATTAAAGAAAACGGAGAATAATAATGGATAACAACAATCCCAATCCTTCAGGAAATAACGATAATGGAAATAACGGGAACAATCAAAAGAATCAGCCGCCAAAGAACAAACAGACACTGCTGATACTGTTGATTGCATCCTTGATTACCTTATTGTTCCTTTCTTATTTCAGAACGATGATTTCCAACGCATCGGCTCAGGAGATTTCTTATAATGAATTCATCACTATGGTGGAGGAGGGAAAGGTAGACAAGGTTGTAGTAGAGGCAGATCAGATTACGATCACGCCGAAGCAGCAGGACAATCCTTTGATGCCGATTACCTATTATACAGGTGTTGTAGATGATCCGGAGCGGTCAGACCGTCTGTTAAAGGCAGGCGTTACATTTACACAGGAAATACCGGATTCCTCCGGAACAATTATGTATATTCTGGTCAGCTATGTATTGCCGATCGTACTCGTATGGGTTGCACTCAGCTTCTTGATGAAGCGTATGAACAAGGGCGGCGGCATGATGGGTGTCGGCAAAAGCAATGCCAAGGTTTATGTAGAAAAGGAAACAGGAGTTACCTTCAAGGATGTTGCAGGTCAGGATGAGGCAAAGGAATCGCTGCAGGAGGTTGTGGATTTTCTGCATAATCCCGGGAAATATGTACAAATTGGTGCAAAGCTGCCAAAGGGAGCTCTTTTGGTGGGACCTCCCGGAACAGGAAAGACACTGCTTGCAAAGGCAGTGGCCGGTGAAGCACATGTTCCGTTTTTCTCACTGGCAGGCTCAGATTTTGTTGAGATGTATGTGGGCGTTGGTGCGTCCAGAGTGCGTGATTTATTCAAAGAGGCACAGAAAAGTGCTCCGTGTATTATCTTTATAGATGAGATAGATGCAATCGGTAAAAGCCGTGACAGCAGATACGGCGGTGGAAATGATGAACGTGAGCAGACGTTGAACCAGTTGCTTTCAGAGATGGATGGCTTTGACACCTCAAAGGGTCTGCTGATCCTTGCGGCAACCAATAGGCCGGAAATATTGGATAAGGCACTGCTGCGTCCGGGTCGGTTCGACCGAAGAATTATTGTCGATAAGCCGGATCTGAAGGGTCGCCGTGATACGCTGAAGGTACATGCCAAGGATGTGCTGATGGACGATACAGTGGATTTGGATGAAATTGCACTTGCAACTGCAGGAGCTGTAGGTTCGGATCTTGCAAATATGATCAATGAAGCAGCGATCAATGCAGTGAAATGTGGAAGACAGGCAGTGACGCAGGCAGATCTGATTGAATCCATTGAGCTCGTCATGATGGGCAAGGAGAAGAAGGATCACATCATGACGAAGGAGGAACGTAAGATTGTCTCCTACCATGAAATCGGGCATGCACTGTCCAGTGCACTGTTGAAAAATACAGATCCGATACAGAAGATCACAATCGTTCCCAGAACCATGGGAGCGCTGGGCTATGCGTGGTATGTACCGGAAGAGGAGAAGCATCTGAACTCGCAGAAGGAGCTGGAGGATCGTATCGTTACGACACTGGCAGGCCGTGCGTCAGAGGAGATATTCTTTGATACGGTTACGACCGGTGCGTCAAATGACATCGAGAAGGCGACGGAGATGGCAAGGGCGATGGTGACACAATATGGTATGTCAAAGCGGTTCGGTCTTGTAAAGCTGGAATCCGTAGAGGACAAATATCTGAGCGGACGTACCGTGATGGAGTGCTCTGACAGAACAGCGTCACAGGTAGACGAAGAAATCATCAGAATGCTGGATGAAGCATATGAGAAGGCTAAGGGACTACTGGAGGAGAATCAGGGTCTGATGCACAAATTAGCCGAATATCTGATTGAAAAGGAAACCATTACAGGTAAGGAATTCATGAAGATATTCCGTCAGGAAAAGGGGCTGCCGGAGCCTGCTGAGAATACAGAAGAAAAAGAAGTTGAGGAAGGTACGGAAATTTTGGCTGAAACAGCAGATCATAATTAAACTTTGAAAAAGAAATCATATGTTGTATAATGAGAAAGACTTGAGTTGTTGTATGCTCAAGTCTTTCCTTCTACTTACAATTCATTTAAGAACATGGAGTCAATGATGCGGCTGTATGACCGGCTTCGGGAAAAAATCAGAATCAGTAATAAGGACAGGGCACTGACCGTGCTCTTAATTGTGCTGTCTAGCGTGATGCTGCTTGTAACAGTGTGCAGTCTGGTATATTTTCGGATACAGGTGGCCAGCCTGAATGCCGTTGAAAAGACGGAATATAACGAATATGACCGACACTATGCACTGATCACGGATGATATGGAAAACTCTTTTTGGGATGCTGTATACGAGGGGACAAAAGAGGAAGGCGACAAAAGTGGTTCTTATGTAGAGCGGTTGGGAAAAAATCTTGCAGTCGCTTATACAAAAGAAGAATTGATGGAAATTGCAATTGATTCCCATGTGGACGGCATCATTCTGGAGGCAGATGAGAGTGAGCGTACCACACAATTGATAGAGAAGGCATCACAAAACGGGATTCCCGTTGTTACAGTGCTGAGCGACAGTGCCAACAGTACGAGGAAGAGTTATGTGGGAATCAGCAATTATAATCTGGGCGGAGAATATGGAAAACAGATCATGAAGCTGCTGAATGGCGAGCACCAGAAGGTTTTGATTCTGATGAATGTCAATACAGAGGATTCGGCACAGAATATCATTTATACAGCGATACAGGAAACATTGGCAAAGGCGGGCGTAGATATGAGCCTGATCGACATCGACACAGCGGCCATCAGCGATGACGGTGCGTTCAGTGCGGAGGAATCCATACGCGATATTTTTATGGATGCGGAGAATCTGCCGGACATCATGATCTGTCTGAATGAGTTGAACACAACCAGTGTTTACCAAGCGGTGGTTGATTATAACAAGGTAGGCATCATCAATATTATAGGATACTATAGCTCGGATACGATTCTGAAGGCCATTGACCGTAATGTCATTCAGGCTACGATATCAGTAGATACGGCACAGATGGGGAGATATTGTGTACAGGCTTTAGACGAATATATTCTGACAGGCCATGTCAGCGAATATTTTTCTGTGGATATTTCTCAGATTACGGCAGAGAATGTTGAGGAATATTTGCCAAGCGAGGGTGAAGATGCAGCAGAAGAAGATTAGAGGCAGATTTCATCTGACCATACAAACGAAGTTAATATTTGTCTTTATCATTACCTCGATCATTGTCTTCATTGTGAACCTGTTTGTCTACGTCAACTTGAATCAGATGGTCAGCAAAATAGAAGAAATCTATGCAAGTAATGTAAATCTGAACGATTTGACGGAGGCATTGTCCGACGTACAGCTCAGTATGACTGATTATCTGAATACAAAGAGTTCTGATGCCATAGAGCAGTATTATCGGAGTGAACAGAATTATTCCAATCTGCTCAACGACTTGAATGTAACTACGACAAACAGTGATATGAAGCTGATGGAAAAGGGTATCAAGAATATGTCGGATACCTATCTGACGGTCACAAATGAAACAGTTCAGAGCAAGCGAGGAAGAAATGTCGAAAAATATAAGAACAGCTATGAGGATGCCAGTACCCTGTTTTCTTATATCAATACTTATATTTACAGCTTGAATAATGAACAGTTTAAGTATAATTCCAGTAACTATGAGGTGCTGCTTTCCTCTCTGCGGTACTCAGAGGTCATCAGCCTGTCCATTTTGGCTGCGGTCGCACTTTGTAATACCATGCTTATTATACTGATGACGCGCAGCATCACCAATCCGCTGAAGGAACTTGCCAAGATTGCCAATGAGGTGGCAGGCGGGCGTCTGGATGTAGAACTTTTGAAAATTAAGTCAGATGATGAGGTCGGTGTTGTGGCCAAGGCATTCAATAAGATGATTCTCAGTGTGCGGGAATACATTGAGCAGATACGTGTCCGGATGGAAATGGAAAGCACCATGAAGGAAAAGGAACTGATGATGGCGACACACTTGAAGGATGCTCAGCTGAAGTATCTTCAGGCACAGATCAATCCACATTTTCTGTTTAATACGTTAAATGCAGGTGCGCAGCTTGCCATGATGGAGGATGCAGACAGAACCTATGTATACATTCAAAATATGGCGGATTTTTTCAGATACAATGTAAAGAAAAATAATGACAGTGTTACTTTGAGGGAAGAGGTTGAACTGATTGACAGCTATATTTACATTTTGAATGTAAGGTTTTCGGGAGAAATTCATTTTGAGAAAAAAATCGATCAAAAGCTGCTGGATGTCAGGATGCCGAGTATGATTTTGCAGCCAATTATCGAGAACAGCGTAAATTATGGGATTCGTAATATTGAGTGGGAGGGTTTGATCACCTTATCGGTATATGAGGAACATGATCAGATATGTATCAGTATTCGGGACAACGGAGTCGGCATGCCGGAGGAAAAGGTGCGTCAGATCATGGCGAAGGAAGTACAGCAGTCAGAAACAGCAGATCATTCAAACGGGGTCGGACTCGAAAATGTGATCAATCGGCTGCAGATGTATTTTGATGATGATGACATCTTTACAATTTACAGCGAAGGCGAAAATAAAGGCTCAGAGGTAATCATCAGATTGCCAAAAGCAAAGAAAGAGGTTTCCTAAATGTACAGAATTATGTTAGCAGATGATGAAGGTATTGTCATTGATTCTCTAAAATTTATTATTGAAAAGCATTTTGATCAGGACTGTATCATTGAGTCAGCCAAGACAGGAAGGAGTGTCATTGAACTGGCAGAACGGTTCCGCCCGGACATTGCATTTATGGACATTCAGATGCCCGGCATCAACGGAATTGATGCAATGCGGGAAATCAGTAAGGTGAGTCCTTCTACCATCTTTATTGTCATGTCTGCGTACGACAAGTTTGACTATGCCAAGGAAGCTATCAATTTGGGCGTTTTGGAATATCTGAACAAGCCGGTGGATCAGACAAAGATCGTGGAAGTGCTGAAGCGTGCCATGAAGATTATAGACGATGAGCGCGAAAAGCGCAGCGAGGATTTGCTGATTCGGGAAAAAATGGAGACGGTGGTACCAATCATCGAAAATGGTTTGATTTACTCTCTTTTGTTTCAGGAGCATTTTGAAGAGGACATAGAAAATTTCAAGCATCTGCTTGGGATGGAAGAAGACAGTGGATATATGATCGTACTGGTCTGCGGGGAATCGCAGGAGGGCAATTATATGACCAATGCAGTAGGCAGTGGTATTCGGGCGCAGAATGAATACCATGAGGTAAGAGAGATCATCAGGGAATTTTTTACGTGTGTGATCAGCTCTGTTATGGCTAATAAAATAGCAGTGTTCGTTCCATGTAAGACAGAACATGCACTGGAATACAACGAACGTATCGAAGTGATTGAGAAGGCGAGGGAAATGTCCCGCAAATTGAAGAAGCGTCTGGACATTCACTTCCGCGTCGGTATTGGTGCTGTCAGAAGGCTGAATGAAGCAATGACCTCGTATCAGGAGGCACTGTCTTCTTTAGTGAATACATCTGGTACAGTAGCGCATGTGGACGATCTTCCTCTGGTATGTGATTATGAGGCGGATTATCCGATTGATACGGAGAAGATTATATTTGAACGCACTGAAAAGGGTGATGTAGACGGGGCATCAATGTATGCCAATCAGTTTTTTGACTGGATGGTGGAGACCTACGGAGACTATATGATTGATATTAAGCTGAAGTGTCTGGAGTTTGTGTTGTGGGCAGAGCATGTAGCATATGAGACCGGCGGTATGACTTATCATTTCCGGTCACGTCAGGATTATCTGCCGACCCTGATGGCTTTTCAGAATTATGACGAACTTCGTGCATGGTTTGTATCCAAGGTCAGTGAGGCCAGCCGCAATGTTACCTCCAAGAAAGAGGAGCAGTCGAGCGGGGTCATCACAAAGGCAAAGAACTATATTGATACACATTACAATAAAGATATTTCCCTGGATGATGTTTCAAGGGAGGTGGAAATCAGCCCTTACTACTTCAGCAAACTGTTCAAGGAGGAAACGGGAGAAAATTTCATTGAATATGTGACAAATATTCGTATCGAAAGAGCAAAAGAACTGCTTGAAAAAACAGAATACAGTATGAAAGAAATCTGTGGGGAAATCGGATATGCAGACCCCAATTATTTCAGCAGAATTTTTAAGAAAAATGTCGGAGCAACGCCTACGGAGTACAAGGAGGGGAATAATTAATGAGATATAAGCGGTATTTCAGTGCTGCACTTGCTTTGCTGATGGCAATCTCCCTGACAGCCTGCAGCCAAAGCGAAACAACAGGAGAAGAAAAAGTGGTGGAGGATGAAGAAAAACTCCAGATCGGTATGACCTTTGATTCCTTTGTGATTGAGAGATGGCAGCGGGATCGGGATGTGTTTGTTGCCGCTGCCAAGGAACTGGGTGCAGAGGTAAATGTCCAGAATGCCAATGGCGAGATCGAGGAACAGATTGCGCAGATTGATTATTTCATTGACCGTAAGGTAGATGTGATCGTGATCATTTCAATTGACGGAGAAAAACTGGTTTCAAGCGTTGCAAAGGCGAAAAAAGCAGGAATTAAGGTGATTGCTTATGACAGACCAATTAAATACGCTGAATCCGATCTGTACATATCCTTTGATAATGAAGCCGTAGGCAGGATGATGGGAGAAGTGCTGTGCAGCAAGCTGCCGTCCAACAGTAAGATCATCATGCTCAGCGGGCCGACAGCGGACAGTAATGTTCCGATGGTGAATGCAGGCTTTGAGAGTATCGTGAAGCGAAATAAAAACGAGATCATAGATATTTCCTATGCTGAGGGCTGGAAAGCCGAGGAGGCTTATAATTATATCAATGACAATGTAGCGCTGGTTTCTGAGGCAGATGCGATCATGTGTGGTAATGATAATCTTGCAGGGCAGGCAATCAAAGCATTGTCTGAGCGTCGGCTGGCGGGTAAAATTCTGGTGGTCGGTCAGGATGCAGAACTGGAGGCGTGTCAGAGAATTGTAGAGGGAACGCAGCTCATGACCGTTTATAAGCCGGTAGAAAAGCTTGCCAGAGAGGCGGCAGAGTATGCCGTAAAGCTTGCGAAGGGCGAGGATATCGGCGTGACGGAGACTTATCGTGAGGGAGCCTATGAAATTCCGTGTGTGACGCTGGAACCGATCAAGGTGACTAAGAGCAACATGGATGAAGCGGTCATCAACAGTGGATTTCACTTACGTGAAGATGTTTATATGAATGTGACACAATAAAAGACTCACCATTGCAAAAAAGTGCTAGCGCCGAAACAAAAATGTGCTAGCATTTTTTGTTCAGTTAAAATGCAAGGTGAAAATATGAAGAAGTTGACAAATATGTACTATCGGATGCGTGATATAGTTCATTTGTAGCAAGTAACAAACCAATTCAAAAGGGAGGATTTTGAAATGAAGAAAAAATTACTTAGCGCAATCCTTAGCGTAGCAATGGTAGCTACCTTACTCGCAGGATGCGGAAGCAGCGCAGCAACAGAGACAGCAGCACCGGCAACAGAGGAAGCAGCTCCTGCAGATGATGCAGCAGCAGAAGCACCTGCAGCAGATGCAGCAGAAGGCGGACTCGTTGGTGTAGCAATGCCTACAAAGGATTTACAGCGTTGGAATCAAGATGGTGAAAACATGAAGTCACAGTTGGAAGCAGCAGGCTACACAGTAGACCTTCAGTATGCTAACAACGATGTAGCAACACAGGTATCAGTTCTTGAGAACATGATCGCTAACGGATGCCAGTTACTCGTTATCGCTTCTATCGACGGCAGCGCTCTTGGAACAGTTTTGGAGCAGGCTAAAGAAGCAGCTATCCCGGTTATCGCTTATGATCGTCTGATCAT
>CAZABT010000071.1:0-14513 GCA_964483395.1 uncultured Lachnospiraceae bacterium | reverse complement strand
TTATGCAATTCTTAAAAAAATCAGCAATATTAATTTTACGCACTATAAACAAAATACGATTTTACGCCGTATTGAACGCCGCATGATGCTGACCCATAAGGAAACGCTTCAGGAATATGTGGATTATCTGTATGAGTCCTCTGAGGAGGTTCGGACACTTTCAAAAGAGGTGTTGATCGGAGTGACAAATTTCTTCCGTGACCCCGAGTTCTTTCAGAGCCTGAAGGACAATGCAATTCAGGATATACTGATCCGCAGTACGGCGGAGGAGGCAATCCGTGTCTGGGTAGCAGGCTGTTCGACAGGTGAGGAGGCCTATTCCATTGCCATTCTGTTTTGCGAGGTTATGGAATCTCTTAAAATCAAGCGTACCGTCAAGATCTTTGCGACAGATCTGGATGTGGAAGCAGTGACATTTGCAGGAAAGGGTACTTATAGCGAAAACATCATTGATTCTGTATCACCGGCCAGACTGAGCCACTATTTCACGAGACAGAACAATACCTATACCATCAGCAGGGACATTCGCAAGATGATTGTTTTTTCACCGCATAATGTATTTCAGGACCCGCCATTTGGAAGACTGGATTTGATTTCCTGCCGTAATATGCTGATCTATTTCCAGCCGGTACTGCAAAATGATTTGTTTGCTATTTTCCATACATCGCTGAAGGACAGCGGATATTTGTTTTTAGGTAAGTCGGAGGCAATCGGTGTCTATACGGAAGCATATCCTGTTGTAGATGCGGCGGCGAAGCTGTTCAGGCATCGTGCAGATGTCAAGATCGCGGGCGCAAAGTCGATTCCATATCTTCAGAATGGCTTGATGGATGAGGATTATCTGGATGATCCGGAGTCACGTGTCAGCCGAAGAATCGTTCCGGGTGAAATGGGTATTGGGGAGCAGGATGCAATTGATACGACCTTGCTGGAACGGTTCATGCCGGCCTGCCTGATCGTGGATGAAAAGAATGAATTGATTCATACCTATGGAGAAAACAGCAACTATGTACACTTTTCCATCGGCAAGGTCAGCAATGTCCTGTATGATGTGATTACCGAGGGTTTGAAAATACCTGTCTCCACGCTGCTTAAAGAGGCACGGGAGAAGCGGCAGATGGTTCAATATAAGGAAATCAGCTTTTCCGGCGAACGGGAAAATGCAGTCATTAATCTGACAGCATTGCCGATCAGCGGGAAAAAGGAAGAAGGCAGTGCAAACTACTATGCACTTGTATTCACGGATATGAAACAGCGCGGTGATTTGGCAGACGCGATTCCTTATGAGATTGACAGAGTCGCATCACAGCGCATTACGGATTTGGAACAGGATCTGGCAGATGTGCAGGAGCGTCTGCAAAGAAGTGTCAGTGAGCAGGAATGTGTCAATGAGGAGCTGCAGGCGGCCAATGAAGAACTGCTGACTGCCAATGAAGAACTGCAGAGTTCCAATGAAGAGCTGCAGTCCGTCAATGAAGAATTGTATACGGTCAATACGGAATATCAGCTTAAACTGACAGAACTGGCAGATACGAATGACGATATTGCCAATTTCCTTTCATCGACCCTGATAGGTGTCATTTTTGTAGACAATAAGCTCAGCATCCGAAGATATACGGATTATGTTGCGTCGGAATTCAGCGTGATGGATCATGACATTGGAAGGTCTTTGAAGTTCATATCCTATCACTTTCCGACTGTGGATATTACGGAAATCTGTGATAATGTATTAAAAACGCTCGTTCCGGACGAAAGGGAAGTTACAACGGGTAAAAATAAAGTGTTTTTTATGCGAGTTGCTCCCTATAGGACGACCGAAAATAAGATTCTTGGCTGTGTCATCACATTGGTTGATACAACGACACAAAAGCAGGGTCTTGTGAAATTGAAAAATACAGAGCAGCGTCTGGATCTGGCACAGAAGGCAAGTGAAGCAAAGAGCGATTTCCTGTCAAAAATTGCACATGAGATCAGAATACCGATGAGTGAGTTGACAGATGTAGCAGCAAAGGCAAGCTGCCAGTTGGATGATAAGCTTGCACTTGGCAGCAGTCTGGACACGATGACAGATACGATTCAGTACATGAATTCTATCGTATCGGATATTTTGGAAATGACAAAGACGGATCAATTTGATGTGGAAACTCCGATTGCGCCGTTTGCAATGCGTGATTTGATCGAAAGGGTCAGTGCCAGCATGATTCCGCAAATGGATGATGCAGGGCTGAACTTTGAGGTTTCCATGAAGGAAGGGCTGGAAGAAAATTATGTCGGTTCCAGAACAAGACTGCAGCAGATACTGCTCAATTTCCTGAGCAATGCAGTGAAATATACGCCAAAGGGCGGTCACGTCATTTTGGAGGTATCAGAGGAGGCAGTCGTTCATAACAGGGCTTCCGTACATTTTAAAATATCTGACAACGGAATTGGAATCAGCGAGAAATTTCTTCCGGAAATCTTTAAGCCGTTTGCACGCGAAAACAGAGGGGATGCCAATGAAAGTACAAGCATGGGGCTTGGACTGTCCATAGCCTATAATCTGATTAGGCTGATGAACGGAGATGTACAGGTCTCCAGCAAACTGGGAGAAGGCACTGTTTTTGATGTTCACGTGATGCTGGAACGCTATATTCATAAGGACGGGACACCGATTAAGTTGAATACGATCAAGGATATGCCGGATTATCATTTAACAGGTCTGCATGCGCTGGTAGTAGATGATAATAAAATGAACCGTAAGATGTTGGGAGCAATACTGGCTCATGAGGGGATGACCTTTGACGAGGCAGCAGATGGTGCGGCTGCGGTTCAGGCTTATACGAATGCGCCTGATCGGAAGTATGACTGTGTGCTGATGGATGTCAGGATGCCTGAGGTGGACGGAATCGAGGCAACAGCAGAGATCAGAAACTCTGCAAAGCCGGATGCAGCGACTATTCCAATCATCGTAGTATCAGCCAATGGCTTTCCAGAGGATAGAAAACGCGCGAAAGAGGCCGGGATTGACAGTTATCGAACTAAGCCAATCGACAAGGAAAAACTGTTTCAGACCATTAGAGAGCTGGTCATAAAGAATGGGAAAAAAATATGAACCTTGAAGAATTAGATCATTATGGAATTGATTTTCAAAAAGGATTAGAAAGATGTATGAATGACGAGGAATTCTATAAGGAGTATCTGAGGCTGTTCCTTGAGGATAACTGTTATTTTTGTGCGAAAGAGGCTTTTGAAAAGCAGGACTATGAAATGATGTTCAGAAGCCTGCATGAGTTAAAAGGGGTATGCGCAAACGTGGAAATGTATGAATTATATGATGCAGTCAGTGCACTTGTAGAGGTTTTGAGAAGACAGGTACAGATGGAACGTATTCCGGAGTGCTTTGCAAAAGTAACGACAGCATACGATCGGGTAAGGGAAGGCATTCGTCTGATATAGAAATCAGGAGTGCCTGACTTCCGAATGGAGGTTGAGAAATGTCAGTGGAGATGCATGAGACAGACACTAAGGAAAAGAATCGCCAGATATACCAGAAAGCTTTGAATGACGAATATAATGCACTGCGAAAGCTGATGCTGGATGTACAGAGTGCTTTTTGCAGAATCAAGGTAAATGATGACCGGACGGGCACCTTATATTATGTCAGTGAGGGATTCTGTAAACTCGTGGATATGTCTCACGATGCGGTGATGGAATATTGTAAGGATAATCCAATGGAAGGAGTGTATCCGGAGGATATCACGGCGGTGAAGGCTCTGCTTGCAGAGATGTCTGTGAATGGTGGTCGTATCAGCGCAAAATTCAGGCTGAAAAATTTAAAGGCAGACTATATCTGGGTGCAGGTGTTCGGACGTTTGGTGTTCAAAGAAACAAGTGAAAAATATCTCAATTTGTATTTTACGGATATTACAGAGCAGATGCAGGACGAGGAACAGATGAAGGAACTCATGGAGAATCTGCAGGAGAATTCCGAATTTTATGAGTTGACGGAAAATTCTTTGGAGTCGGTTATGGCGGTCTGCTCAAGTGTTTCCGGAGAGGAACTTATGCCGGAAGAGATGCTTCCGTTTGTGTTGTCTGTCATTATGAAATCTACAAATGATTTGAGCTTTGTGAAGGATACAGATTTTAAGTACCTGTGCTGCAGCAAGCCATTTGCAAAAATGGCAGGGCTGAATGCGGAAAGTGAAGTAGTCGGAAAGACGGATTATGATTTGTTTGAAAAGAAAATCGCAGATCTGTATCGTAAGGATGATCTCTATTTGTTCCAAGAAAGACAAGCTTTGATTGATCGGTTGGAAACAATTCCTTCTGTGGATGGGGTTGCCCATTATTCCAATACCTCAAAATACCTATTGAATGATAAGAACGGAAACATCATTGGCCTCTATGGAGTTGGTCGGGATGTGACAGAATATCGTGCTGCCTTTGAGCAGCTGAAGCTGTTGACTGATTGCATTCCGGGTGGGCTTGCTGTGTTCGAGGTGACGGAGTCAAATCTGGACTGCAAATATTTGAGTGATGGAATTTATACATTGACCGGCTATCAGAGAAAGCAGAGTGGTCAGTGGCTGTTCAACGATGTAACGGATATCGTGTTTGAGGAGGATCGGCCGGAGATAGAACGAACTATTAATCTGCTTTGCAAGGATTATCAGCAGATAGACCTTACCTTTCGAGTACATACGGCGGATGGCGGCTTTAAATGGCTTAATCTGCGAGGCACTCCCATGGAGAGACGGAATGCCAGGCTTGTAGTCAACACTGTCCTATTCGATGTGACTGAAAAAAAGGTTGCAGAGGAGATCAAGCGGGTTCATGAAGAAGAAATGAAAGCGGCAATGTCACAGGTGGGAAAGGTCATTTGTGAGTATGATGTTGTGACGCGTAAGCTGACGATACCAGAGTCTTATGCGCAGTGGTATGGACTTCCTATGGAATTGGACAATATGCCTTATACTATGAAGAACAAGGGCTTTTTGGGAGACAGTAGCATTGAGGCATACATTAGGTTTTATGAATCCATACTGGAGGGAAATAAATCAGGTGCCATTGATATGCATATCAGAAGGAAGGATGGTTCGTGGCATTGGGAGCATTATGAATTTGTTTCTGTTTTCAGCGATGAAGGGAAGCCGATCAAGGCAATCCTATCTGTTGAAGACATTACGGAGCAGCATGAGATCCGACAGCGCTATGAGCATGAACGGCAGTTACGTCATGAACTGATCAGTGATTCTGTGATCTATTACGAACTGAATTTGACGACGGATACCATTGAGGAATATCAATCCATGGTATCTGATGTTCCCAGCATGAAATCTTCAGCCAGAATATCGGACAGGATCAGAAAAGATATACTATCCAGAGTGGCTCAGGAGGATCGTGCCGCCGTACGTGGAACCATTTTTGCAGAAGCACTCCGCAAAGCGGATGCACGCGGTGAAAGCAGTGCCTCTGTGGAATACAGAAGACTTCTTACAGATCAGACTTTTCATTGGGTCAGAGCACGCGCTACAATCATGAAGAAGCCTGATACAAAAGAAAAGGTTGCGTTTATCAACATCCGTAACATTGATATAGAAAAGAAGGAGCAGCTGGCGCTGGACAGCATTGTAGACGAAGAAATAGAGTCTGTCTGCCTGTTGAATATCAAGACAGGAGAAGCACAGCTCCTGAAGGTAAGGAAGGGTCTGTCTCCTTATGAAAAGGCTTGTCCCTTCTGTTTTTCAAAGCATATCATGGAATTGATCCATGCAAGCGTCTGTGAAGAAGATGTTTCTAAATGTATGGACTTTTTCCAGACAGAAAATTTGTGCCGGACATTGGATGCAGAAAAGAGGGCGATACTGACCTACAGGATCAAGGCGGGGAATGGAAAATATCTTCGCAAGAGGACGACAGCTTTTTATCTGGATGATACACATATGGATGTTGTGCTTTCAAGACGTGATATTACGAATCTGTATGAGGAGGAGCAGCATCAAAAGGAAGTGCTGCAGAAGGCAGTGGATTTTGCCAACAAGGCAAACTTGGCTAAGAGTGAGTTTGTTTCCCGCATGAGCCACGATATGCGGACACCGCTCAATGCGATTTTGGCATTATCCGGACAGGAAATGATGGAGGATGCAACAGAGGAACAGAAGAACGAATATTTATGCAAGATTCATTCTTCGGGAGAATATCTGCTTGGCATTATCAACGATGTATTGGATATGTCCCGTATTGAAAGCAGAAAAATGGAATTGGAGCCGGCTCCTTATTCATTGACCGCATTTTATAATACGCTGGATACCGTTATAGGTGGCCCTTGCAGACAGAAGGGAATCCAATTTAATTTCAAAATACAGGGAATTACGTGTGAGTGGGTTTCGATTGATAAGGTTCGCTTTGAGCAGATCTTTATCAATCTGCTGTCCAATGCAGTGAAGTTTACAAAGAGCGGAGGAACAATCGATTTTATCATAGATACCTTATCTTATGAGGATAATCTGCTGAGACAGCGTTACACGGTACGTGATAATGGGATAGGAATGAGTCGAGAATTTCTGCCGCATGCTTTTGAGAGCTTTGCACAGGAAAATCGCAAGGATGTGGTGAACAATCAGGGAACAGGGCTTGGACTGGCCATTGTGGAGCAGACCGTGGAGCTGATGGGCGGGTCGATCTCTGTTGAAAGTGAACTTGGAAAGGGAACGACCTTTATCATAGAACTGTCTTATTACAGTACGGTCAGACCGGAGGCACTGTATGTCGATGAGTTAAAAGCAGAGACACTGACAGGCCGTCACATTTTGCTGTGTGAGGACAATCCGTTGAATACGGAGATTATTATGGCACTGCTCAGCAAAAAAGGAATGTTTGTAGAGTGTGCACAGGATGGAAGGCAGGGAGTGGAGATGTTCAGTCAATCCTCTATGAATTATTATGACTTGATCCTGATGGATAAGAGGATGCCTGTCATGGACGGACTGGAAGCAATCAGAGAGATTCGTGCACTGGAGAGAGCGGATGCGGCGGAAATCCCAATTGTAGCATTGACGGCAGATGCGTTTGTTGAGGATGAAAAAAACTCTATGGATGCAGGAATGAACGGGCATTTGGCAAAGCCGATCGAACCACAACTGTTATATGATACGATTGCACAGCAGATCAAGAAAAAGAAAGTGAAATAATCATTTAACGACTGGCAGCAGCAGGAGGAGCAGGAAAATGACATATGAAGAGATGCAGAGGAAGGCAAGCGCCTTAAAGAGCAATATCGGAACAGTGATTGTAGGGAAAGAGGAGACAATCGGTTGTGTTGTGGCGGCAGTCATAGCAGGAGGGCATGTCTTGCTGGAGGATGTACCGGGAACAGGGAAAACAATGCTGGCAAAATCGCTGGCAGCATCCTTACAGGCGGATTTTAAAAGAATACAATTTACACCTGATCTGCTTCCGGCGGATATTACCGGCTTGAACATCTATAACCGGAAGGAAGAAGCATTTCAATATGTGGAGGGGCCGATCGTGACCAATATCCTTTTGGCAGATGAGATCAATCGAGCGACACCGCGTACGCAGTCTGCACTGCTGGAGGCAATGGAAGAAAAACAGGTTACAATTGACGGAAAAACAAGAAAGCTGGAGGATGTTTTTCTTGTAATGGCTACTCAGAACCCAATTGAGACTGCAGGAACCTTTCCGCTGCCGGAAGCACAGATGGACCGGTTCATGATGCAGCTGTCTCTGGGCTTTCCCTCAGAAGAAGAGGAGCTGGCAATCCTGTCACGATTTATGGAGAAAAATCCGCTTTTGACCTTGCAGGAGGTCTGCAGCTGCGAGGAAATCTTACAGATGCGTGAACTTGCACAGACGGTGTATGTGCATCCAAGCATCCGGAATTATATTGTTCAGATTGTACAGGCAACACGGAAAAGCGATGAAATTGCACTCGGAGTCAGTCCGAGAGGCAGTCTTGCTTTGCTGAAGGTATGTCAGGTGTACGCAGCGGCAGCAGGACGTGATTATGTGATTCCGGAGGACGTGAAGTTGATGGCTATGCCGGTGTTAGCACATCGTATGATCTGCTATACAGGTACGCGAAGCGGACAGGGAAAGAAAACGCTGCAGCAGATTTTGGATACGCTTGAGGTGCCCAGCGAGGAATGGAGCATCAGATAAGGAGTTCATATGAAGCTTTTATTGGCATTGCTGGTTGCGGCAATCCTCTATTTTCTGCAGTATAGGCTGTATGAACGCCTGTGGAATCGTGATTTGCACATTACAATAGAGTTTGAACAGCATATTGTGGAGGAGGGAGACCGAAATGTACTGATCGAGACGATCGAAAACAGAAAATGGCTTCCGCTTCCAATTCTGCAGATCAAGTTTGCAACGACCAGAACCTTTCTGTTTCCAAAAGAGGAGACCTCTGCGGTGACCGACCAGTATTACCGCAATGAATTTTTTTCTGTGCAAGCCTATCAGCGGATTGTCAGGAGACTTCCTTTTGCCTGCAGCAAGCGTGGCTGCTACAGTGTAAACGATATGGATGTGATTGCCAAGGATCTTTTTCTGACAGGAAAGATGCTGTCTCATATGGAACCACATGTCATGCTCTACGTATTGCCGCGTAAAATAGCGGCGGCACAGATACCGTTTTCTATGGATGTTCTGTTTGGCAGTGTCGTTCGGAAGAGCCATATCAATGAGGATCCGTTTGAATTTTCCGGAATTCGGGAGTATCAGCCCTATGATAGCATGCACAGCATTAATTGGAAGAATACAGCAAAGAGCGGAATCTTACAGGTGAATACCTATCACACGACCTTCTCACAGGAGGTTCATATCTTTTTGAATACAGAGGCGAATACTGTAGCACGTGCGGAACAGCTTGGGGAGGCGGCCATCCGGATTGCAGATGCGGCGGCTGACAGTTTCTTAATGGAGCATGTACCGGTAGGCTTTTACACGAATGGCAGAGATCTGATCACGAACGCGGTATTTGAGACGGCAGCAGGTGCAGGCAGCAGCCATATTCATAATATTGAGATGGCACTTGCCAGAGTGGATCTGACCAAGCGTGCAGCGGATTTTCAGGAACTGCTGAGAGAGAAAACAGCAGAACTGGATCCACATGCCAAAATCCTGATTGTTTCTAATTATCGAAAAGCCGACATAGCGGCAGCATATGGAGCATTGTGTGCTGCAGGCTTTTCCTGCGCATGGATTGTTCCGGAATTCCCTGAGACAGAGCTGGAGGAAGCGGTGATATCGCTAGGACATGTACAGAAGTGGGAGGTTGCCTATGAAGGTTAAGCGCTATGAGATATACGCTGATTTGCTCAATCTGTTTATGATTGTTCTCTTTTTCGCGACGCTTTCCTGGTATTTACAGGGATATTTGTTTTTGCCAATGACGCCATGGATGCCTATTTTGTTCGGAATAGTTCTGACAGGCGCTTATCTTGCGAGAAAGTATATTCATAAGCTATATGTCTATTGCATCGCACATGCGGCACTGCTTGCGTTTCTGGTGCTGGTTCCGCTTTGTACTTCAGACCGCGTGTTCACGCTGTTTTTTGCTGTTCTATGGACGATTCTGGACTTTGTGTATTGGGCCGAGCGGGATCAGGGCAGCATCAATATGCTGCCGGTGTGGCTCGTATTGCTGTTTCCTTATCTTTATGTACGCGCAGCATTTCACCAGATTGCATTTATGGAAATCGAGGCATATGTCGGCGGTATTGTTTTCATGGGACTTTTTTTTCTGCGCCTTTATTGTCTGAACATCAAGAAATTCTCCAGTGACAAACAGATGCATGAGCAGGTTCCCGTAGCCATGATGCTTGCCCAAAACGGGAAAATGATAGTGGTACTTGTGGGCTGCTTTGTTATAGGGATGCTGCTGCTTCGTTCGCAGCTCCTGCTGGATCGCATACAGGAGTTCTTTTTGCTGCTGCGGGAAGCATTGCTGCGTTTTCTGAGGTGGCTGATGTCATTCCTGACGCAGGATATGCCGGAGACAGTCGGTGGAGAGAGCCTGGAGGTACAGGCACAGATGCAGCTTCCTCCGATGACAGAGACAGATTCCTTCTGGAACCGTTTGTTTTATGTCATGGAGGTTGTGGTTAAATGGACGATTATATTTGGGCTTGTGTATTGGGCCGGTCGTGGAATATGGCAGTTTTGTGTCAGGTACAGACGGCATGATCTGCGCAGGGAAGAAGAAATCTGTTATGACGGTATACGAGAGACAAAAACATGGCTTGCCAGAAATCGTGAACGAAGGAAGCCGGAGTTTTTGCAGAATCTGACGAACGGAGAGAAGATCAGACGCATCTACCGCAGACGAATCGAGAAGCTTGCAAGGTCTGGCTATGCATTTTCAAAGGCACAGACGCCGCACGAACGAGCGGAAGATATCAAACGCTGGAGGGAGACAGAGGCTGTGCCTGAGCCCTTGACTGAACTGTATGAAACGGCACGTTACAGCACACATGATATCAGCACGGAGGATGTCAGAAAGGTCAAATGATTTGACGTTGCAGTTCGATACGTTTATACTGAAATGGTAAGCGCAGATTGCACATGTGGAGGAAGGCTATGGAGAATACGCAACAGATCGAGATGCTGAATGCCAGAGTCAGTCAACTGGAGTTTGAATTAAAGCTGCAGAAGGAACGCTATGATGTTCTCAAGCAGATGTCTAACTGCGGACTGTGGGAGTATGATATCGAGACTAAGACGCTTTATCAGAGCAGAAAGCTGGATGGTCCGTTTGAGGAGGACAATCTGGTCATGTCGGATTATCGGAATATGGCGAAAAGCTGGGGGCTGATTCATCTTGAAGATATTTGGATCTTCGATGCCTATTGTGACAGCATGGATCAGGGAGACGCAGATTTTTGCTATGAGCTGCGTGTGCTTGCGGACAAGGAAGAGTATATCTGGATCAGATATGAGGGAACGACCGTTTATGATCAAGCCGGAAAACCGGTAAAAGCAATCGGCACGACTACAGATATCACGAAAGAAAAACAGAGCCAGGATGCACTGCTGCAGAAAGCGAGAAGAGATCCATTGACAGGCCTGCTGAATAAGCTGGCAACGCAGGAAGCAATTGATGCATACATCGGAAGAGAGAAAAAGCGCTCTACGGAAATGAATGCGGTCTACATTTTGGACATTGATGATTTTAAGAGCATTAACGATCACTTTGGCCACCTGTATGGTGATTATGTGCTGAAGGAGGTAGCGAAGACACTTCAGGAATGCTTTGAAAAGGATGATATCATTGGACGTATTGGCGGCGATGAATTTATTATCATGAAAAAAAGTGTCCGAAATAAAAAGGAGATAGAGGTCTATGCCGCACAGCTTTTGGAAGCAATGGAGGATCTGCGTCTTTCCAAGGGCAATCGATTGACAATCAGTATTGGAATTTCCATATATCCAAAGGATGATCTGATCTTTGAAGCACTGTATCAGAAGGCCGATGCAGCGCTGTACCGTGCAAAGGAACTGGGTAAGGATACCTATCATGTGTACAGTGTACTTGAGGATTACGACCAATCTATGACAATTACAGGCCGTGCAACAGGAAGAGATTCCTATGAAGCGCCAGAAGATACGGAGAATGATTTATCCTGTACCAAATGGAAACAGCAGGAGGAACAAAGCAGAAAAAGAGTGAAGGAGCTGGAGGCGGAACTGCATTATGTGAAGGAAATCATGAATCAGCAAGGCCTGCATTATTGCGGAATTGATCCTCACAGCTATCAGGTTTATCTGACAGGGAACAGGAATAGCGGCGAAGCGGTGGTCATGGAAAAAGGGACTGTCTGCTATGAATGCATGGGAAGGCAGGCTCCATGTGAATATTGTCCGGCTGCAGCAATGGGAGCAGACGAGACGGTACATACGGTGGAATATTTTGATGCCTCGGGAAGCCACTGGATGTCAACAACTGCAATTCGGGTACCCGGTGCCGACGGCAGGCAGATGTATCTCGTGAGCAGACAGGAACTGGATGGCTTCCTGCGGCATACGGAGGAATATGACGGACTGACCGGACTCATGACCTTGGCAAAATTTCAAAAGGAGGCAATGCGTCTGCAGGCTGTAGAAAGCAGTGACAGAGGCAGAGTCATTGCTTCGGTATCCATGAAAAATTATGAACGTATCCACAATGAGTTTGGATTTGCGATTGGGAATGTGATTCTGAAGACAATAGGTGAAAAGCTGGCTTCCTGTATTACAGACGGAGAGATCGGCTGCCGATTCAGACGAGATGAATATCTGCTGTATCTGTATTATGACGGACAGGAGCACATTGAAGACCGATTAAGCAATACATTGCGTGGAATCAGCATTTCCATAGAGGAGAACTATCCGGAGGCAATGGCTTATTGTGCATGTGGAGCATATAAGCTGCAGCTTCATGAGGAAACAGTGGCAGAGGGAATTGACAGGGCTGTTATGGCACGTATGCAGATACTGGAGCGAGGAGCCAATCCGGTCAATGAGATAGCGTATTTTAATGAGGAAATGAATCATGATTTTCTGCTGAAACGGGAAATCAAGAATACAATGCTGGACGCACTGCTCAATAATGAGTTTAAAATCTTTTTTCAACCCAAGGTAACTGTGGATGACATTAAGATTAAGGGCGCAGAGGTACTTTCACGTTGGATCAGACCGGATGGAAGGCAGATTTCACCGACACAGTATATACCGATTTTTACGGAGAACGGATTTTTGCTTGAACTGGATATTTATACTTATACAGCGGTTTTCAAACAAATTCGCAGATGGCTGGATGAAGGAATTGCTTTACCGACAATCTCCGTCAATCTTTCCAAGCTTCATGTGGAGGACGATGCTTTTATTGAAAAATTTTTAAAGCTGGCAGAGCGCTATGAAATACCGGCCGGTATGGTGGAACTGGAACTGCCGGAGAATCTGTTTGCGGAAAATCTGGATAAGGTGCTGGGGGTAATTGATACGCTGCGTTCCAATGGATTTTTGATTTCTATTGATAATTTCGGCTATGGCTATTCTTCCTTGAATTTGATCAAGATACTGCCAATTGATGTATTGAAACTGGATAAAAATTTCTTTAAGCAGAAAATATTACGAGAGACAGATAAAAAGACAATTTCAGATATACTGCATTTGGCGAAGGGGCTTGGCTTTAAAACCGTATGTGAGGGTGTTGAGACAAGAGAACAAGTGGAGTTTATCGATGGCTGCGGAAATGATATGGTACAGGGGTACTATTATTATAAGCCGATGCCGATGGAAGAATTTGAAGAGCTGATCAGAAAGTAGAGCCGGGAATCGGCAGAAGATGGGGGACGTGTATGAACGAAGGGAACGAAGTACAAAATGCTGCCGTAGGGCAGAAAAAGGACCGGATAGCAGGACTGGATCTGGTCAGGGTAGTGGCTGCTTTTTTTGTGATCAGTGTTCATTTCTATTTGAACTGCGGTTACTATAACATTGAATTGGTCGGAGCAGAGGCATTTCTGATGACGTTTGGAAGATGGCTGTTTTTGACCTGTGTGCCGTTATATATGCTGCTGACCGGTTACTTTAAGCTGAATAAGACCTTTGGAAAGGAACATTACAGGAGCCTGATTCCGATTTTGGTTGCTTATCTGCTGATTTCCATTATGAAGGTTATGGCGGCCAATCATATTTATGGTTCTGTCTATACGGTGGAAGATACGATTCGCAGTTTGCTGAATTATCAGATGGCCTGGTATGTGGGAATGTACATTTCACTCATGCTGCTGATTCCTTTTTTGAATACGATGTGGCATGCACTGACCGGAAAGAGACAGAAACAGATTTTGATTCTTTCTCTTGTATTTATATCCACGCTCTATCCAATCGTGAAGTATGTGGCTCCGTCCTATTGGCAGATGCTTTATCCTTTTGTATATTATTTTGTGGGGGCTTATATCAAAGAATATCAGCCCAAGATCAAAAAATGGCTGGGCATATTGATTCTGTTTGTGATTGTGCTGCTGGAGACGATAGGTTCCTTTATTGATTCCAACGGGTCTAATTTCAAATGGACATTCCTGGGTGCGGTAGACAATGGATATAATGCGATTTCCGTAGTGATCTGTGCAGTGATCATATTCCTGTGTCTTTATGATGTGCAGATCAAAAATCGGCTGGTGCAGAAATTTTTGATGATCATTTCTAAGGTTTCTTTTGAAATCTATCTGTTTGCGGGAATATCGGATGCATATGTCTACTATTTTGCAAAGCAGCGTATTTCAGAGGGAATTGCTTTTCTTCCATATTTTCTTCCTGTAGTGCTGGCGTCCTTTGTGGGAGCTGTGGCAGCATCACTGATTTACCGGAAGATTTATGACCTGGTGGCCGGGGTAATCAGTCAGAAGCTGCAACAAAAAAAGCAGTAGGGAAACAATCAAATGCTTTCCGGCTGCCAATGAAATAGTGGAGATGGCGAGACTCGAACTCGTGACCTACGCGTTGCGAACGCGTCGCTCTCC
>CAZABT010000070.1:0-14513 GCA_964483395.1 uncultured Lachnospiraceae bacterium | reverse complement strand
AATGATTACCGTGAATGGAATGCAGAATTCTTTATCGGAAAGGCAATGACCATAGCTTCTTTATACAATCCTTCTTCCTCGTAGACGGAGAAATGACCTCCATGATGAAATTGGCGATCTGTCTGTAAAACTCACTCACAATCCTCTGCTTCTATGAACTCCTCCACTGTCTCGGCTTCCTCTGCTTCTATGGACTCCTCCACCTGCTCAACTTCCTCCGCTTCTATGGACTCCGCTTCTATGGATTCCGCTTTTATAGGCTCCTCTACCGGCATTTCCTCCGAAATATCCAGCACCACCTGATTCCTGCCATGCTCTTTCGCATAATACAATTTTTCATCGGCCTCGTTGATCTGCTCGCCTACAACACCCTTGACGTCACATACCGCAACACCAAAAGACATGGTAAAACGAATTTCCTGTCCGTTATATTCCACAACCGTTTCCTGGATCTTATGTAAGATATCCTCCAGTATAACCGCTGCCGTAGGCGCATTCTTGCGCTCAAACACAAAAAGGAATTCCTCTCCGCCCCAGCGGATTACGACACCGCGTCCTGTCATGCCCTCGGTCAGAATAGAGGCTACCGTTTTCAATACGATATCGCCTGCTTCATGCCCATATGTATCATTGACCTTTTTAAAGAAATCAATATCTCCCATGGCTATAGTATAAGGCTTATCTACCTTCTCGGCCTTTTCCCTTGCTGCATTGATCTTCTTCGCACCTGCCCGACGATTGTATAAGCCGGTCAGCGGATCTCTCTCTATCACCTTCCGCAGCGAATTCTGCACATGCATTGTAAATCTGCCGATATCCCCAAGTTCATCGTCCCTCTGCAATACAATCGTATCAAGCTCTGTAGTCAGATTCTCACGATCCATCTCACGCAGAAGATCCATAATCCTCTTAATTGCCGTAACTGTCTGCGTGCTGAATCTTACCATAATATATGCCGTGATCAACAGTGCAAGCAATGCAATGGCTATATTTCTGAATGCCGTACCATAAATCACAGACTTGACTGCATCTGCCGAGGTTGCCGTCGCAATCATACCGATACATTCTCCCTGCTTGTTCACGATCGGGCCATAATATGCATAATAATCCGTACTGCCGACTTCGACATTATCATAGAAGCATGCCGCCTGATCCCGCCACATTTTCTTGGAAATCAGCAGATGTGCCGCCGTACCGATGCAGCGATTTTCTTCCTCATCTACAATCGTTGTCAGCATTCTGACATCATAGAAAAAAATCGTAATGTCTACCCCTGTCTCTGCCTTTAAACGATCCATGATCTGATACTGCCCGCTGATGACCTCGCCGCCCTTGGTCAAGGCCATTTTATCGTCATCCTCGACAAGGACATCATAATCGCCCGGATAAGCCACGTCGTATGCAATCAATGCTGCTGCACCGACATCCTGCAGATCCTGCTGTACCTGCGACTGCATCCCCTTGGTAAATGCAATGGTACTATATAGGATGATAATCACCCCTAATAAAATCAAAGGCAGCAAAGTCATCCGCATAAACGAATTGTATAAGCTGCCTTGTCCTTTTCTGCGCATCTTTTCAATTTTCATTTCTTTGTTCCTCTCTTTTAAAACTCTTTCCTGTAACGATGCGATTATCTGTCTGCAATCAGTCCGTCGTCCTTCATTTTCCGCTTCATCTTGTACATTCGCTTATCAGCCAATTCATAAACTGCTTCAGAATCTCCTCCTGCACATTCCGTACTGAATGCATAGCCCCATGCAACACTCAGACGAATATCCTTTTCTCTGATGTTCTGCTTTGCCATCATTTCTTCCATGAACTGCAGTCTGCTTTGCAGTCTTATTCTGGAAATTTGAGGCAAGATTACAATAAATTCATCTCCACCCATACGTCCTACTGTCCCATCTGCTGCAAAAGCCTTTCCCAATATTGCCGCAAAATCCTTTAGCAGCCGATCTCCGCAGGCATGCCCGAGTGAATCATTAATCTGTTTCAAATTATTCAAATCCAAATTCAGGATTGCATAGCCTCTCTCATTATATTCCAGTTCTTGAAGAACCTCTTCACATTTGGCTCTGTTATGTATGCTTGTCAATTCATCGGAATATGCCATTTTCAGCAGCAATTCATGCTCTGCCTTGATATACATATTGTCTACCAGCGACACACAATAGCTGATGATCAAAATAGTAATAAACAGCAGTGAACCCACAGGCATGATACTGACTGTATCCTTCATAAAATCCGCTGTTATGTATTTTCTGATATTATACCGCAGCAAATCGCTGCCGGAAAAAACAGCCAATACAATAATGCCGCCCGATATGATGCGCAGCGTACGGCTTTCATCCTTAATATGCCTGATGACCGTAAGTAAAACAAACGGAATATATGCGACAAGCATCCCCTGAAAAACCAGCAGCAATGCCGGCAAATGTACAAGATTCAAAATCTGCAGAAGCTCCGCGAGCATAAAAAAGAGAATGCTGCAAATACTCAGTAAGCCATACATCCTTCTCTCCAGCTTCATTTCCCTGCCAATGATATAGAAAAATATCATCATCGGAACAGGTGCAAAATACAATGCTGTATACTCAATCAAAGTATTCATACTATAGTCCTGTGAAAACAACTGCATCAGCATATAATTGCAGGAAGTCCATACGCCGATTGCAATGGAAAATAAAGAAATCCACAAAGGCCACTGAAACTCATGATTATAAAACTGCGCAAAAGCCGCAATCAGAATCAGCACACACCCAAATACGATCAGGAACACACTGATGCACAACGTCATTCGGTTCTCATACACAAAATCTGTGATGATTTTCCCGTTTTCCTCTACAAGAACACCTTCAACCGTAGTAAAAGCATTATTCTCAGTCACGTCAAAACGAATGCTGACCTGCTTTCCTTCATATCCATCGGGCAGGAGCACATAATGGTAACCACTTCCTACCAGCTGATTCCTTTTTGCCTGTTCCCCGCCATATTGATACAGCACTTCCCCATCCAACGACACGGTCACCACAGAATGATAACTCTGGAAACGCAGCACCGGCTCCGGTATTGTCTTTTCGGGCAGCGTATTTTCTAAAACCACAACGTCGCCCTTTCTGACTGCAGCAAACGAAAAATCCGATAAACCGACCCCCTGAAATGTTTTTTCGTTGATTGCCGCCTGCCATCCGTCATTCAGCCACACGCCATCCTGATATGCCGTCTTGTGCCCGATTAACTGATATAGTATGCAGATCAGACACACAACCACTAAGGTCACTGACAATGCAAAAAATAAATTTTTCTTATCCTGTATCTTGAACTTACTCATTTATACAACCTCATCTTTATGACAAATGAAATCCTTTTTTATATGAAATTCTTTTCTTTATTTATCATATCATACATTATGTCTACCGACAACTTGCGATTTTTTTCCCAATCTTGCCGATTCCCCAAAATGTTATTGTTTTCCACTGCAAATATTGCTATGATTGTACATACAGGAGCAAATTCTGCTCTTGTTTATACGGGGAAAACCAAATACCAGGAGGTAGCACATGAAAATCTACAAAGCAAAGAATTATGAACAAATGAGCCGTATTGCGGCCAATATCATCTCCGCACAGATGATATTGAAGCCGGACAGCGTTTTGGGTCTGGCAACCGGTTCTACACCTATCGGTACCTATGCCGAACTCGTAAAACGTTATGAAAACGGTGATCTTGACTTTTCTTCCGTCAGCAGCATCAATCTGGACGAGTACAAAGGCCTTCCGGGGGACAATGACCAAAGCTATCGTTATTTCATGAATACCAATTTATTTAACCACGTCAACATTAACAAAGAACATACTTATGTTCCAAACGGTCTGGAGCCGGACTCTGATAAGGCCTGCCGCGATTACAATGCCATCATCCGTGAGCATGGCGGCGGTGTGGATCTGCAGCTGCTTGGTCTTGGACACAATGGACATATCGGCTTCAATGAACCGTCCGATGCCTTTGATAAAGAGACACATTGTGTTGATCTGTCAGAACGCACCATCGAAGCCAATGCTCGCTTCTTTGAAAATAAGGATGCCGTTCCCAAGCAGGCCTACACTATGGGAATTCAGACGATCATGAATGCCAAAAAGGTTCTGGTCATCGTCAGCGGCAAGGATAAAGCTGAAATCGTAAAGAAAGCTTTCTTCGGCCCGATCACCCCGCAAGTTCCCGCATCTGCTCTGCAGCTGCATCAGGACTTTATTCTGGTGGGTGATGAGGATGCATTATCTCTGATTTAATCATGATACTATTTCGGTACAAAGGCTGCTTTTCACAAGAAGCGGCCTTTTATATCATCAGGAGGAGCTAATATGTTTATCAAAAATGCAACTATTTTCACGGAAGACTGCAGCTTCAAGCAGGGAAACATCGAAATAAAGGATGCTCTCTTCAAATCAGTCTGCACAGCCTCTGAGCATGCTTCCGAAAGCAATTCGACCAATACGGTCAATTCTAATGACCTACCTTCCACAGACATCCTGGATGCCTCCGGGTTATACGCAATCCCCGGACTGTGTGATATTCATTTTCATGCCTGTGACGGCAAAGATTTCTGTGATGGGACAACCGAAGCACTGTCTACCATTGCCCACTATGAGGCAATGAACGGCATCACCTCAATCTGCCCGGCCACCATGTCCCTAAGTCCTGCAAAGCTACTCGACATCTGTCGTTCTGCCGCAGATTTTACTGCCGGCACAGACGAAGCCTCGCTCTGCGGCATCAATCTGGAAGGTCCCTTTCTTTCCTATGAGAAGCGCGGTGCACAGAATGCCAAATACCTGATTCCACCCGATGCTTCTTTGGTAAGACAGTTGAATGAAGCCTCCGGCGGCATCGTTAAGCTCGTCTCACTGGCTCCCGAATTACCCGGTGCGGATGAATTCATCCGTGAACTCAAAGATGAGTTTATCATCTCTGCAGCACATACCACAGCAGATTATGAGACCTCGAAAAAGGCTTTTCATGAGGGCATGTCTCATGTGACACATCTCTATAATGCAATGATGCCATTTTCGCACAGGGCACCCGGACTCATCGGTGCTGCCTTCGACTCCCCCGACTGCAATGTTGAGCTGGTCTGTGACGGCATTCATGTAATGGCTCCTGCAATCCGTATGACCTTTTCGCTTTTTGGAGATGACCGGATCATCCTCATCAGCGACACCATGATGGCCGCCGGTCTGACAGATGGCGCCTATACACTTGGCGGTCAGGCAGTCAATGTCCGCGGTCATCTTGCAACCCTTGCCGACGGTACGATTGCAGGCTCGGTCACCAATCTCTTTTCTTGCATGACCACTGCGGTCAATATGGGGATTCCTCTTGCAAGTGCAGTCAAATGTGCCACTGTGAATCCTGCCAAAGCCATAGGTATCTACGAAAAAACCGGAAGCATCGCTCCAGGCAAATCCGCAGATCTCTTATTATTAAACCCTGACCTTTCACTGCATTCTGTATTCCTGCGTGGAAGGAGGATCAGATAAGGCCCTGAGAGGCCTTATCTGTACTACATCTGGTTTCGATATTCATTTGCGGAAATCCCGCAGATTTTTTTAAAAACTCTTGAAAAATGTGCCATATCGAGAAATCCGACCTCATCCGCAATATCCCCAATCCGAAGTGCTGGATCTTCTAACAGCTTCTTTGCCTCCTCGATTCTGACTGTATTTAAAATTTCTGAAAAGCTTTGTTCCATGTGTTTGTTCAGAAGCTTACTCAGATGCCACTGGCTGACATAAGTCTTATCTGCAACCTCTGACAACGTCAGTTTCTCCTTGTAATGCTCCCTGATATACGTCATGGCATTCTTGACGATAAAGCTTCCTGCTTCAGACCTGACGGCACCGGCAGCATCCTTCTCCTCCGCATCCCCGTCTTCCGTGTCCTGCTGCAGACCTGCCTCCATGCGTCGGTATACATCATCCACTGCTGGATGTCTTTTCAGATTTGCCGTCATCCCTTCGATGGCTTCTTCCAGTTCATCCATCTTGGAGGGCTTCAGCAGCAGCCTCGTAACACCGAGACGCACAGCCTGCTGTGCATACTCAAAATCACGATACCCCGTCAGTATCGTGATTTCTATAGTTTCATATTGAGATTTCAGGCTTGCGATCATAGCAAGTCCATCCATCTGCGGCATGCTGATGTCCGTAATGACAATATCCGGCCGCAGCTGATCAATGATTGCCAGTCCTTCTATTCCATTCAGCGCACTGCCTACAACCTCACAATTCCATCGCTGCCACGGAATGCTCTTGGTCAATCCCTCTACAATAATCGGTTCATCATCAATAATTATAACCTTATACATAGCACATCACGCTCCCTGCCCTGATTATAACATACCCTTGACCAAAGCCTCAAGAATCATATTTTCCCTGTTATTATAACGTTATTTTAATGGCATCAGCCCTTTACGGCACCGGCTGTCATACCCTTGATGATGTATTTCTGAAGACAGATATATACGATGACTACCGGTACGATGACCATGGTGACAGTGGAAGCCATCAGTCCATAGTTGGTACCCTCTCTGGAGGTCAACTCACTTAACAATCTGGTGATTGCCCAGTGATCCTTAATACGTAAGAAGAATGTCTGTGTAAACAAATCATTATAGCTCCATAAGAAAGAAAAGATTCCGACGGTTGCAAAGGATGGCTTCGTCAATGGTACGATGACCTTGAAGAAAATCTGTCCTGCTGTACAACCCTCCATATAAGCTGCTTCTTCCAATTCAATTGGAAGACTTCTAACATAACCTGATAATACAATAATGGCAAATGACATATTTCCTGCAATCTGCGGCAGCGACAATGCCAACAAAGATAAGAATCGACTATTCGTATTGACAATGCCCCATGCACTTTCCATTCTGAACACTGGTATGATTGTTGAAAATGCAGGAAACATCATGCCTGCAAGAATCAATCCCTGCAGCAGATTGCGTCCCGGAAACTCATATCTGACTAATGCATAGGAAGCCAGACCTGCCAGTACAATGACAATCAGTGATACCATGCAGGAAACCGATAAACTGTTGATATAGGCTCCCAGAATATCCATTTTTTCAAATGCCAGCTGGTAGTTGTCCCATGTAAAAAGATCGCCAATCGGTAATGAAAATGACTGTGACATAATCTCTCTTCTGTCTTTAAAGGAATTGAGCAATACCCATATAATCGGGTATACCGTTGTCAAGGCCCAGATAGAAAGTGCCAGATATGTAAATGCATCGCTTGTTAATCTCTTGACTGTATATTTTTTCATTTCCGTCACTCCCTTTTAATATTCTTTTTCTTTGAAAACGGCATTGATGACCTTTGCCATAATGACGCCCAATACTACAATTGCCACTGCGATTGCTGAACTGTAGTCTACATTGCTTGCTCCAAATGCCTGATAGTACATATAGGTTCCTGTCAGCCAAGTCGAGTTAAACGGCATTCCCTTCGGGAACATTACCCACGGCAGATCGAAAACCTTGAGGGCACCTGTTACAGACAATACAACACAAGTACAGATGACATTATGCAAAAGCGGTAAAGAAATGTATCTTACGCGTTGCAGCTTTGTAGCCCCGTCAATTGCTGCTGCTTCATATAATTCAGGAGAAATATTATTCAGTCCGGTCACAAGAATGATAAAGTAAAAACCAACGTACTGCCAGATAACCGGGAGCATCAATGTAAGCATTCCATGCTGCTCATCCTTATAATCCACTAATGAAACCGCTCCGAAAAGTTCTCTGAACTGATTGATCATTCCCTTATCGTACAGGAAGATCAGGTTAAACAACACGCCCAGTGCAGTTGCCGATATAACAATCGGCAGGAAGTACACGATACGGAAAAACTTTGATCCACGTTTGATATTGTCTACCAGCAGTGCCAAAACAACTGCGATTCCTACCTGACCGAACAAAGTTGCTAACAGCATCCAGCCGGTATTGAAAATTGCGGTTTTCATATTCTCATCCGTGAGCATCTTGATATAATTATCATACCACGGAGCATTCAGGCCTTTTGCTGCACTTCCCAAACCGTCTATCTGTTGAAAACTATTAAAAATATTCTGTATGAACGGATAATATAGAAATATGATCATAAACGCAAATGCCGGAATCAGAAAAAAGAAAATCGGTTTTTTGTTTTTATAGATGTTGGCTCCCATAAGCAACTCCTTCTTTGAAAAAGAGCCGGAGAAAAGTGAACTCTCCTCCAGCCCCAACTCATTATTGTTTATATTTACTGTGCTGCTACCATATCCAATACTTCCTGAATAGATTCTGTAATATCAGCTTTGCCTGTTACAAGGTTCGGCATACCATCGAATACCGGTACTCTGCAAGGCTGAGGAACAAGATCCTGTACTGCCGGAGCGATTCCTGTTGCACCTGCACATAATGTGAGGCAATCCTTCTGAAGGCTGTTTAATGCACTTTCGTCAACCTGTGCACCATTCTTCAGTGCTGTTGCGGATACCTGTGCGAATTCTGATACAACTGCATCACTTGTCATATACTCTACGAATGCAACTGCTGTAGCACGCTTCTCAGGATCTTCCCATGCTTTCTTTGTGATATAATAGCCTGATGAAAGTCCGCCGATCATGTCTGTTGCCTTACGATCATTCATACCCGGTACATAAGTAACTGTGAAATTATCAACGTTTTCTGCTGACTCGCTGATTCCGCCTGCCTTCCATGAACCGTCGCAGAGGAATGCTGCCTTGCCGTCAAGGAACATCTGGAATGTCTCATCATCTGTTGCTGATAATGTGTTATCCGGGAAATATCCTTTTTCGTATAAATCCTTAATATCGCCGATACCTGCTGCCCATGCCTGACCCTGTGCATCTGTTGCGTTCTCAGGAAGCTGGCAGTGTGTTGCTACTGTTGTGTGGTTGAAGATACAGAACTCAAACCAGTAGTGAGGGATCTGTGCAAGTGATGCTGCGATTGGTGTATAGCCTGCATCCTTGATTGCCTGACAAGTCGTCATGAACTCTTCCCATGTCGTGTTTGCGCCCGGGATTTCAACGCCTGCTGCCTCGCATACCTCTTTATTAACATACATGCCTTCCCAATAACCATTTACGGGAACTGAGTAGTTCACACCGTCTACAGGAGATGCGCCTAACATGCTGTCCTTCATATTGGATGCATAATCAGGATATTCAGCTCTGATCTCATCAATAGACATTACCTTGCCTGCGCTTACAAATGCATTTGAGTCTGTTCCGTTGAAGTAGAACAATACATCCGGCTCTGAACCAACTTCAAAGTCTGCCAGGACTCTTGCCTTAAATGTCTCATCTGCTGTACCTGATGCATCATTAACTGTGTTGCCTGTTTCGTCCTGCCATGCGGAGATGTACTTCTGATAAATTTCTGCTCCGCCGTCATTTCCTGCGTATGTAGTTGTTACATTCAGTGTAACAGGTCCTGTGGGTGCTGTTTCTTCAGCCGCCGGTGTCTCTGCTGTTTTGTCGTCAGCTGTTTCGCTTGCTGCTGACTCTGCTGCTGTCGGCTCTGCGGATGCTGCTCCGGCTGCCTTGTTGCCACATGCTGTCAGTGATGCAATCATTGTGCATGTCAGTAATAGTGCTACGATTTTTTTCATTTTAAAACCTCCCAATCATTTTGCCGATGACACTATTATCATCGTATTTGTTCAGGTTCTTTCGTTCCTGTAACTATATGATAAAGCATCACATTTCAAAGGTGAATGATTTGAATTGGTATTAATTGTACCATTTTGTTCTCACGTACAGAATGTCTTCAGACCGGATGAGAAGCATGCAGTTTTAAGGTGCTGACTGTATGTCCGTCTGCATCTGAGTGAATGGACAGACCACATTCCTCACCATATATGATCTTCAGACGCTCATTGACATTACGGATACCAAGGCTGACTGAGGTACTGCTTCCGCCGCCATGCAGCAGTTCTTCAATCTTCACCTTATCCTCTGCCGTCATTGCACCGTCATCCTTTACTTCTATATAGATATCCTCACCGTTTTCATACACAAACAGTGATATTGTGCCTGCACCGGACATGTTCATCACTCCATGCTCTACTGCATTTTCAATGATTGGTTGAACGATCAGACGCGGAACCTCCGTCTGAAGCAGCCGTTCATCTACATTTTTATTAAAATGGAATCGCTCTCCAAGACGCTGCGAAATGATATACAGATAGGCGTCTACATACGACAGTTCCTCCGACAAAGCTACCATATGCCTCTTTTTCCTGTTTAACGTTGCCTCCAGCATCGTAGATAACGCTTCTATCATTGCACTGACCTTGCGATTGTCCGACAGCCGCGCCTCCCAATTGATGATCTCAAGCGTATTATTCAAAAAGTGTGGATTGATCTGGGACTGCAGTGCCATAATATTGGCATCACGCAGTGCCAGTTCCTCCAGATAGATTTGTTCAAACTGATGCTTCAATTCCAACGACATGCTGTTGAAGGCCTCACCCAGATAATAAAATTCCTCACTGTTCCCAAGCTCTGTGATTTGATGTCCGTAATTTCCTTCATAGATTTCTCCGGCACCCTTGACCAGACTTTTGACCGGTTGGGTCACTTTTCTGTGAAAGAACAGGAAAACAACCAGAATCAACGGAATCATAAAGATGACTAGCAGGGAGAAAATATAGCGTACGGCATCCAGTTCATCTACAATCGTCTGTCCATCCAGCTTTGCTAAAAACGTCATTGTATGCCCGTCCAGCTTGATATTCCGATAAACATAATGGGTATTGCCCAGCTGCCTGTATTCGCTTGTCTGCATCGTGCCCTGCTCCTTAGTCTTTTCCCACAGTGCTGCCGTCTCTGACAATGCCGGCGACAACAGACATTTTCCATCCATATATACCGATGTATCTGTACCGCCCCAAATACTTTCTAGCGCCCCGAACATCGCATCCACATCAACCTCTGATACAATTACGGCGTATGGCTGAAAGGAGGAATTCATCATATTCCGAACGAGATAAACATGTCCGTCCACATTCATCAGCACCGTGTCCGTGTCAATCTCCTCTGCCTGTTTCATGACAGCATCCAATCCCACTCTCCTATATTCGCGGATTCCCTGATAAGTAGCATCTGCCGTATTACTATAGGTATAATAGATGTTTTCCGGATCTTCCGTAAAATACAGTACCGTACACAAAAACAGCCTGTTATACCGATACTGCTGTGTCAGGAAAAGAGTCACCTCCTCGTACAAATCTGTACTGCTGCCGCTTTTCTTATATTTCACATAGCTTTCCTTGATCGTAGGCATATAGGAAGCATTTTTTGAGGCTGTGACCGCATCCGAAATCTGTGCCTCACACATTTCGATGGCCTTATCTGTCGAAGTCACAATCGTTCTTTCTATTTGTTGATTGATCTTTGCATAGATAAAGAAAAAGGTTGCTCCCGTCAGTACCGTCAGCGGCAGCAGCCAACAAAGGAGCAGGGTTCCTACCATACTCCATGTCAATTTCATCTTTTTAAGATTTTTTTTATGTAATTTCATCCGCATTCTCTGCACCTCTATCTCTGATTCATCCATTGAGCCAATGTCCTATATAACAATACCCGGTCAATGGGCTTTGTCAAATGGACATTCATTCCCGCTTTTCTGGAGTTTTCCACATCCTCCTCAAAGGCATTGGCAGTCATTGCAATAATCGGTATTGTCAGTGCATCAGTCCTTTGCATGGCTCTGATTGCTGCTGTCGCCTGCAGACCGTTCATAACCGGCATCCTGATATCCATCAGGATCGCATCATAATATTCTTCTCTGTGAGAAGAAAAACGCTCTATTGCCTCTTGCCCGTTTGCAGCATGCTCTACCCTGAAGCCGACCTTCTGCAGTAACAATGTTGCTATATCACTGTTGACCTCATTGTCCTCTACCAAAAGCACTGTCCGACCGCTAAAATCATAGTTCGGCATAGCCTGCTGCTCAGCCTCCCATGACTCCTGCACGACCGCCTCTGCTGCAATCAAAAACTCCAACTCTATAACAAATTCTGTTCCCTGACCGACCTGACTTGTCACATTAATCGTCCCGCCCATCATCCTTATGAGATTCCAGACGATGGAAAGACCAAGTCCTGTGCCCATACCGCCCGTACCGTTAGCTGCATTCTCCTGTTCAAACGGCAGGAATGCCTTCTCTAAAAATTCCGGTGACATCCCGATGCCGGTATCTCTGACAATGATTCTGGATCTGACTGTTTTCTTCGTCTTGCTCAGCTGGGTCACTCCAACATAGATCTGTCCTCCGGCCGGTGTAAATTTTACTGCATTGGATAAGAGGTTCATAAAAATCTGTTCATACCGCATCCTGTCTACCATGATTGCTTTTTCTGTCAGGCTCTGCGCTTCAAACTGAAAATCCAGTTGCTTTTGAGTCATTGATTCCCGAAGTAATGTAAGGACATGATTCACACACTCCTCGGTCGAATATGGTTCCGGCTTTAAAATCACCTTCTCGCTTTCGATCTTGGACATATCCAAAATATCCTTAATCAATCCAAGCAGATAGACACTTGAAGAATGGATTTCCGTCAAATAACTCCTGAGCTTTTCTGCATCATTCAGAACATCCATGGATAGTTCCGACAAACCCAGTATCGCATTCATGGGTGTACGTATTTCATGACTCATATTGGACAGGAAATCCGACTTTGCCTGATTTGCCTTGTGGGCTTCATCAAGTGCCGTCTGCAGCCTGTCATTCAACTGCTGTTCTCCTTCAAAATTCTCTGTAATATCTGTAATGGACAGACAAATCAATTCTCTTTTCCGGTCTATGTAGAAAAACTGTGCCTTCTTACGCAGAGGATGCTTTCTTTTGCCGCCCTTTGTGCGATAATAGACGGAGTACATCTGTTCCTCTGCCAAATGCTCCCGAATGGCGTCCAGCGCAAGAGCCTGGCTGCATTTCTGGCGATCATCCGAAAAAACTGTCTTTTTAATTAAGGTTTGTATTTCGGCATCATAGTCTCGTTCCTCGGAATCATCAAACGGCTTTTCCGCAGTACCAACCGCCAGAATCTTCAGCTTTCTTTCCAGTCCGTTGATACAGGCAATCAGCTCATAAATATTGATGGCAACCATTCCAAAAATATCCTGCCGAAGCTGTTTTTCACTGATATCCTGTTTAAGGGATTCCTCATTGCGGATCAATGAAAGTGCTGAAGCCTGCAGCACATGATTCAATCTTCGTTTCTTACGGTTGTCATACAGCATATACAAAAGCATGATGATAAAAAGTGAACATATGGCTATGCAAATATGAACATAATTGGAATACTTTTCGTAAAAGGATTCTTCTCTGTTGATGATCATTGCGTTTTCCGGCAGCTGTCTGTCTGTAATATGAAAACGCTTCATGACCTGAGCGTCAAACAGATAATGCGTCTCCGCCTTCTCCGGCTGCAGGCTCTCGATCGATGTTCCGGCAATGACCTGACGTACCATACAGCCCGCCTTGTATCCCATATCCTCAAAGGAAAGCACCCTGCCGCCGAGTGCACCCATGCCTGTATAGCTTGCCGCCGCTCTGAAAACAGGAATTGATGCATCCGCGGATATCATACCAATCCCCTCCGAAGCTGTATAAAGATTTCCATCCACATCCTCGCTGAAGAGCAGAAACAGCAAAATAGATTTCTCATCCAGTTCCTTCACACGACTCAAGATTTCAGCCTTTGTGAGAGCCGAACAATTCAGCTCCGTAAACTCCAATTCCGGGAACTGCTGTTGACAGCCGTAATACTGTGCAGTTGAGCCCTTTCCCGACAATGTCTCATCCGTCACTGCTACCACCTGCGTTGCATCAGGATACATCCGATATGCCAGTTCTATTGTCTGATCCATGGAAAAGGTCTCCGTGATACCCGTAATCCACTCATCCCGTGCAGCTTTCTCTGCTAACTCCTCATTATTGATACCCTCAAAGATCAGTGGTATTTCTGTAAAAAACTCATTTCTATATTTCAGAGCAAATTTTAATGCCGCATCATCGCCGAGAATCACTGCCTCATATACCTCGCTGGGCGGTGCCTGCTCCTTCAGACGTGCATAAAGCAGTCGTTCCGCCTTATCCCGCTCAATATTCTTTGTATCCATAAACAAATAATTGATGATGACCTGATCTGCCAGCGCTCTCTCCACCCCATCGATCTGCATCTGTGTGCTTTCCCAGTCATATCCATAGGAATTGATAAAGAGTACCTTCTTTTCTTTTGTGACATGCTTCGGTTCCGCCGCTTGTATATCCGAGCACAGCAGCAGAAAAAAGCAAAATGAAAGAATACCGACTGCTTTCCAGCACCTCCGGAAACCTTTCACTTTGCCTTTCTGATGAACCTGTTGATTCAATTTCTGCATATCTATGGCGACCACCTGTCAATCTGCGACGCTTAATTATGATTATCCTATCG